>DASYQZ010000169.1:0-31940 GCA_036004865.1 Vicinamibacterales bacterium | reverse complement strand
GGACATATCCCAAGGGCCTCAAAGTTAAAGAGCAGACCATGCGCGACGTCCAACTCCATCGGCACACACTTCATCCGGACTGGAACTACACGATCGAGTCACTATCGACATAATGTCCAATTTATTTTTCCTCATGCCCTTAGGCAGGAAGGCCTGCGCCACATCACAGCACAGCGACATTAACAGCGACTGCGAGCGTCTTGTTCAGCGGCGGGACGACATCTCGCGTAGAGATCCGTAAAGGCAGGCCGAGGGATCGCACGAAAAACGTCGCGGAGCGAGGAGCGCGGCGGTCTCGTGGCGACGGCAAGAGCGGTGGAATTGCCCGGGGCGCTGCTCCTTCCTATGCGCGGATGTTGCGACAACCCTGACCGCCGCGGGAGCGACAGAGTACCGAGCGTAGCGACGTTTTTCCGGCCTGCCGATCAACGGATCTCGGAGCGAGATGTCGTCCCGCTGCGCCATCGCTCGACTGGAGCCTTCGCGTTACGCCGTTAGAAGTCGCCGGCCTAAGCCTCTGCACGACGACTGAGCCGCACAGCAAACATCAACAGCATCGCTCCGCGGCAGGCTTCGGGACCGGCCTGAAGGCCCGCGCTACGCACTGAGATCACGAAAAGGTAATGAGCTTTTTTGTGAAGCTCTGACGCGTGATCCTCTGGGCCGGCCGTACTACGGCCGCGCGTTGCACCGTGCGCGCGCTTTACCGGCTGGACGCTGACTATGCCGATCGTGACGCTGCGAACGCTGTCGGTCGTCGTGTGGTTGATGGTGATGCCGGGCCTGACGTACGCTCAGGCGCAGCCTGAGGTCCGTCCCCGCTCCCGAACCGCATCCGTTGATCTTCCACACGCTCATCGGCGTGAACATGAGTCTGCACGGCGGCGATGCGATGCAGACCGCGTACTGCCTCGGTTCGCAGCAATGCCGTGAGGGAAACCCCGTCCTCGCGCCGTTTTCATCCCGCCCCTTCTGGTTTGGTGTGACCAAGCTGGGGATTGCGACGGGGGTCGGTGCGGCCGCGATCAGGCTTCACAAGACGCACCCGCGTTGGGCGGCAGGCATTCTGGCGGGGTCGCTCGTGGCGGAAACGGACGCCGTCATTCAGAACAATCGGAAGTTCCCGCCGAGCGCCCGGTGAGGCTCGCGAGCCGGCGTAGTGCGTGCCGGCTCGCCGGGAAGCCTTACGCCCCATCGTCGTTGATGATGCAGCCGAGCGGCGCCTTCTTGCGCGTCGCCTTCTTCTTCGCGCTCTTTTTCTTCGCCGCGGCCTTTTTCTTTCCACCCTTCTTCTTCTTCGCCATCGGACCTCCTTGATTAGTGGATGCGAAATGCGCCGCGGACACGCGACCGATCGCGTTTGTCGACGCGCGCGAACAGCGGACGCAGCCGGGCGAGCGCCCCGCGCGACGGCTGGTATTCGCCGATTGGAATCGCGAGCGAGAGGTAACGGTTGCCGTCGTTGAGCATCAGACCGCGCGCGGCGAGCGACGGCAGGCGGGCGGCCTGCGACGGCTCGAGCTGACTGGCGTCCGCAATCGCATCGCACGAGAGATACACCGCGCGATCGTCGCCGGCGAGCACCGTGACCGGCGCGGCGGCGCGCGGGCGCGTGTCGAAGATCGTCAACCGATCATCGACGTCCACCGAGACGAGCTCCGAGTGGCGCCACCTCGTCCTCCACGCGTGGACGCTCTTCACCAGCGGCTCGGCATACCGCGCGACCTCCTGCGGCGCCTTGTAGTCGTACGCGAAGAAGTAGGCGAGGTTCCGGCGCGCGCTCTCGGTCACGTCGTAGATGAAGTCGTAGAACGGCAGCGGCCGCACCTTCGTGAATCCGAGCTCGTCGGACTGATTGAAATTCGGGCTGAAGCGATCCAGCCGAATCGCCGCGACCGTCACGGGGCACGGCAGATGGCAGAGGCGCGGCGTCAGATCGCTCATGCGCAGGTAGTCGCCCGCCGCCTCGCCGGGAAATCCGATCAGGATGTTCCACAGCGGCGCGACGCCGATCTCCTTGCACCACTTCAACACCTGGACGTTCTGCAGCCCCGACACGCCCTTCTTCATCAGCTTCAGGACCGAGTCGCTGAAGCTCTCGATGCCCGGCTGAATCGTCGTGACGCCTGCGTCGCGCAGGAGGCGGATCTGGTCCTTCTTCAGATTCGACTTCGTCTCGTAGAACAACGACACGTCGAGCTTTCGCTTCGCGAGCTCGGGGAGCAGCGTCTTGAAGTACCGGAGATCGAGAATGTTGTCGACCACCTGGATGTCGGCGCCCGGATGCGCCGCCGCCAGATGCGTCAGCTCGTCGAGGGCGCGCGGCGCCGACTTGCTCCGGTAGGTCATCGTCGCGCCGTTGAGGCCGCAGAAGGTGCAGTGCATCCGCTCGCCCCACCAGCACCCGCGCGATGTTTCGACGAACACGCTCGGCTGCCATTCGCGCGCGAACTGCGTGACGGCGAACTGATCGAAGTAGTCGCCGTAGTCCGGATACGGCAGCGCGTCGAGATTCTGAACCGACGAGGTGCCCGGCATGCACCCCGACGACAGCGCGCGGTCGGCGATCGCGCGCGTCAGCACGCCCGGAATGTCGCCGATGGCTTCGCCTTTGACCGTGCGAGCGGCCAGCTCGGCGAAGACGAGATCGGCTTCGCCCGACACGACCGCATCGACGAACGGAAACTGCCGCACCGTCTCGGCCCCCATCGTCGCTTCGCAATTGGCGCCGCCCATGACGATCGTGACGCCGGGCAGGCGCGCCTTGAGCGCTCTCGCGAGCGCGAGCGACGCCAGGTGCTGCTGGAAGACGCTCGTGAAGCCGACGAGGCGCGGCTGCAGGCCGGCGATGCGATCGACGCAGTCGCGGATGAACTGCGGAGCCAGGGTCCTCGCCTCGAGAATCGCGCGCACCTCGGCGCGCGTCGGCAGCTTCGCCGGATTCCGTCCGATCCATGACGGCGGCTTCAGCAGCACGCTGGCGAGGTACTGCTCGTCTTTCTCCGGCGGCCAGTCGTAGAGGGCGTGCGAAAAAATCCATTCGCCGACGAACGCGCGCGTCAGCGCCGGCCTTTCGCTGACGATCTTCAGGTAAAGCGTCTGGCCGATGCGCTCGGCGAAGCGCAGCGTGAAGTACTCGATGCGGCACGAGAGGCCGCGTGCGCGAACCTGCGGCTGGAGAAGGCTGAGTCCCAGCGACGGCGACAGGAGCGGACCGAACGGCATCGAGACGAGGACGACGTCGGTCATCTCAACGCTCGTGCGCCGCCGGGAGAGCGGCCGCTTCGCGATTGGCCGCCACCAGCAGCGGATGACGCGCGTCGCCGTTCCGCCAGGCGGCGGCGAAGTCGGCGTACGCCTGGCGCGCCTCGGCCATCTGTCCTCCGGCCCGCAGCGTGCGCGCGAGCTGCAGCCAGGCGAACGTGTGCAGCGGATGCGTCGGGTGATTGCCGCGGCGTCCGATGACGTCGCGGAACTCCGCCACCGCCTGCGCTCGATTGTTCACGGCGGCGTTCGCGAGGGCGCGGACGTACGGGAGCCAGGGGCCGACCACGCGATCGTACGGCGCCGAACCGTTCATCGCGTCGAGCGCGGTCCGGCCGTCGTTCTTCGCGAGCGCGATGGCGGCCGTCAGGACCGGAAGCGAACCGCGCACGACGTCGGGCGCCGGCGGCGCGGCCCGCTGATAGCGCTCTGCGAGCTTGGCCGCCTCAGCGACGTTGCCGCTGAACGCGGCGGCGAGCGCGGCCGGCCACGTCGTCTCGATTCCCTTGCCGACGCTCAGCGCCTTCTGCAGCCGCTCGCGCGCCAGTGCCTGATCGCCAAGCAGCGCATCGCCGAGCGCCTGCTCCGCGAGCAACCCGCCGACGTAGTCGTCGATGCGTGCCGGGCCGGCGGCGGTCACCGCCTGCGCGTACAGCGACCGGCTCGTGTCGATCTGGCCCGACGCCAGTGCGGCGCGGGCCGCTTCAGTCAGCACGAGATAGCCGTCCGCCCGCGACGCGGCGGCGCGCAGATGCGTGTCCATCCCGGCAACATCGTGATCCAGGAACGCGAGGCTGTAGAGCAGCGCGCGGTTGAAGGACGAATCGAGGCCGCGAGCCGCGGCGTCGCGCAGCACCGCTTTCGCGTCATCGAGTCGATCGAGCTTGATGAGCATGCGCGCCGCTTGCTGATACGGCGGCACGACGTTCGCGCCAAGGCGCACGGCCTCGCGCGCTTCAGTCAGCGCGTCGTCGACGCGGCCGAGCCGATCGTACGTGGTGGACAGGTTGACGTGAGGAATCCAGTCTTGCGGGTACGTCTGGGTCCAGAGCCGATACGCCGCAATCGACTCGTCGAGACGACCGGTCACGATGTAGTGGTAGCTCGCCTTGACGTACAAGCGCTCGGGCTCGCTGAGCGACTCGCTGCGCGCGAAGGCGCGATTCATGTACTTCTGCGCTTCATCGAGCTCGTGAAGGTTCGTGTAGATCGATGCGAGGCGCGCCGCGGCGAGCGCGAAATTGGGGTCGAGCTCCAGCGCGTGCTCGAAAAACGGAATCGCCTGGACCTCGCCCGTCCGGTAGCGCGTCTCGGCGCCCATGCTGTAGGCCTTCAGCGCGTCGAGCGACGAAGTGGTGGCGTCGGTGACGGCGACGTTGAAGCGCTGAATCGATCCGATCGATTCGCCGAGCCTCTCGCGGATGCGCGCGGCGGCGGCGCCCACGCTGGCGAGCACCGCCGTCTTCGACGCCGCCTGCGCCTGCTCGCGTGCGATGACGTCGCCGGTCCGGCACGCCTGCGCCTCGATACCGATGACGTAGGCGCCGCCGAGCGGCGCGATCGATCCGAGCAGGATCGCTTTCACGCCGATGCGCTGACAGACATCGTGCGCGACCGCGGCGGTGAGGCGCTCGCCGGATGGCCGCGCCATGAGCTGCAGCGTCGATCGGAGCTGCGCCGCCGGCACGACATTCAGGTATGGTGACTGCTGAAGCTGAATCTCGAGCGCATCCTTCAGCGCGCCGTCGAAGACCGCTTCGCCCGTGCTGTTCGCGAAGTCGGCCAGCAGCAGCGGCTCGCGCGACGCGATTGGCGGCGCCGGCGATCGATACCAGCTCACGCCGGCGTAGCCCGCGAGGACGAGCAGCAGCAACGCAATCGCAATCGATCCGACGCCGCGAAAGCTGCGGCCCTCGAAGGCGCGCGACAGGCCGGAAGAAATCGGCCTGGTGGGCGGCGCAACGTCGGGCGTCTTCCGGTGGATATTCGCGCCGGCCGGGAGCATGGCGCTCGATCCGGTCGTGCTGTCGGCCTTGGCGGCGGCGTACTCGCGGCCCGCGATCGAACCGCTCTGCACCGCGCGCAGAAACGCCGCCACCTCGGCGGCGTCGGCGGGCCGGCGCTCGCGATCCTTTTCCAGCATGCGCCCAAGCAGCCGCCGCAGATCCTTCGGAATCGTCGAGACCTCGCCGGCCTCGAGCCCCGCCGGCGCGGTATGCAGGATGGAATCGACAATCGCCGTCGTCGACCGGGCATCGAAGGCGCGGCGGCCCGTGAGCATTTCATAGAGCACGACGCCGAGCGAGAAGATGTCGGTGCGCCGGTCCAGCGGATCGCCGAGCGCCTGCTCGGGCGACATGTACAGGACGGTGCCGACCGCCGCGCCCGGGCTCGTCAGGCTGGCGGGCGGGCCGCTCTCGGTGGCTTCGGTCATGGCGGCGAGGCCGAAGTCGAGAAGCTTCGCGTCGCCCCGCGCCGTGATGAAGATGTTGGCCGGCTTGATGTCGCGATGCACGATGCCCGCGGCATGCGCGACGTCGAGCGCGTCGGCGATCTGCACGCCCAGATTGATCACCGTCGCAATCGACAACGGTCCCGAGGCGAGCACTTCGAAGAGCGTCAGGCCGCGGAGCAGTTCCATCACGAGGTACGGACGGTTCTCGGCCTCCTCGGCCTGGCCGACGTCGTAGATCGTGCAGATGTTCGGATGGTTCAGCGCCGACGCCGCGCGCGCTTCGCGCTCGAAGCGGCGCAGATGTTCTTCGGATGTCGCGAGCGCCGGCGACAGCAGCTTGACGGCGACGTCGCGATGCAGCTTGAGATCGTGGGCCTGATACACCTCGCCCATGCTGCCCGCGCCGAGCGGGCCCGCGATTTCGAAGCGGGCAGCGATGCGGACGCCGGGATTCAGCGCCACGGCACGCCAGGGAGGTTGAGCGAGACGAAGCGGCGCGGACCGATGCCGAATTGCCGTTTCACATTAACGAAAACGCGGGTGATTCTACCATTCGCCTCGATCCGCGCGATCTGTTGGCGTGCGCTGTCGTGGCGATCGTGTTTGGGGGACTCGGCGACGCGTTACGTCAGGATTGAATTTTGCAGAGGTGGCCCTGCTAGGACCGCCCGACGTCACCTAAAAGGGCCGCTCCAGGAGCATTATGCGAACAATTCTTTGTGGCGGACTCGCTGCGGCGTTCATCACGTTGAGTGTCGCGCCTGCTCGCGCCGACGGGTTCATTACACCCTACATCGGCTTCAATTTCGGCGGTGACTCCGCGAACTGCCAGAGCCTCACGAATTGCGAAGAGAAGCGGACGAACTGGGGCGTGACGGTCGGCACGACCCAAGGCATCTTCGGTTTTCAGGCGGACTTCGGCTACGCGCCGGACTTCTTCGGGAAGACGCCCGGCGGCGACAATGCGGTGCTGCACTTCATGACAGATCTCATGGTCCTCGTGCCGGCCGGTCCGATTCAACCGTACGCCTTCATCGGCATCGGCCTCATCCGGCCGCACGCGACGTTCGACGCCTCGAGCCTCGCCGTCGACAAGAACGCGCTCGGTCACGATTTTGGCGGCGGGCTGAACGTCTTCTTCGCGCACAGCGTCGGCGTGCACGGCGAAGTGCGCCACCTGCGCACCTTCAAAGACTTCACGCTGCCTGGATTCAGCAGCGACAAGCTCGATTTCTGGCGCGGCAGCGCGGGGCTGACCTTCAGGTTCTAGTCCATCACCTGCAGCGAGCCGACGACGCGATTGAAGACGTTGCGATAGGACGAGAACTCGTCGCGCGGCGCGACACCGATCGCATACAGCAGGTTACCGTTTCGGAGCTGCGTCGTGTACACCTCGATGGCTTCGTCCTGACCGGTCACGTCGTTGCGGTTCAGCAACATGGACCGCAGGCCGCGACGGCCCGCGAACGTCACGCGGTCGTACCCGGACTGGCGGCGCAGATTGGGATTGCCCTGCGACAGCGACTGGATCAGTTCGTCCGTGGCCATCTGCAGATCGTGCGACTCGTTGCGCGCGAGCCCGAACTCCATGCCGTGTGTGAAGACGTTCTGACCGTTGACGGTGCCGTACGCGCCGTCCGGTGCGAAGGTCACCGAGTTCGAGTCCTGAGTCTCCTGCCAATTGGACGGCACGCTGACGCGGAACAGGTTCGCTTCGTTGTACGTGCGGAAGCTCGATGACGGCGGCTGCACGCGTCCGGTCGGCGTGCGCGTGTCGCCTCCGGGGCCGCCGGAGGGCCGCCGGCCGCCGGTGCGATTCTTCGTCGCTTCCTCGGTCGTCGGCGCCGGCGACATCTGCCGGACGCGCGCTTTCACCTGCTCGAAGGCGCGCGCGTCGCGAATCGGATTCTCCACACGCAGCGACTTCGCTTCCTCGATGATGTAGTTGTAGCGGTTGCCCGGATTCGGGTGGTCGCTCAGCCACTGTGGACTCCCCGAGCCGCCTTGCTTCTCGATTGTCTTGAACATGTTGGCCATGTCGCGCGGGTCGTAGCTGGCGCGCGCCAGGATCTGGCAGCCTTCGAGGTCCGCCTGCTTTTCGTATTCCCGGCTGTACTTCAGGAAGTACGTGCCGATCCCGAACTGCGTCCCCTGCGAGATGACCTGGCCCCACGTGCCGCCGACGACGGCCCCGATAATCGCGCCGGCAATCTGACCGATGCCCGCTTTGGTCGCCTTGCTCGCCTGCGCGGTGCCGTGGCGCAGCACGACGTGACTGAGCTCGTGCGCCATGACGCCGGCGACTTCGCCTTCGGTCTTGGCCGCCTCGATCATGCCGCGATTGACGAACATCGGTCCGCCCGGCAGCGCGAACGCGTTGATCTCGCGCACGTTGACGACTTCAAACGTGTATTGGAACTCGGGATGCCGAAGATCGGAAGGAATCGCGGCCACCAGACGGCGCCCGAGCCCTTCCACGTACGAGGTCACCAGATCGTCCCGCAGAAGGGGCAGCTCTTTCCGGACCTCGGCCGCCGCCTGCCGTCCGAGCTCGACGTCCTGCGCCGGCGTATAGCTGTTGTCCGGCGGCACGATGCGCGTTTGCGCCGTAACGAGCGTCGACGAGAGAAGAATCGCGACGATGGTCTGCGTGCGGGCGGACATCACTCTTGCCTTCATGCTGTTCCGGTTGTGCAAAATCAAGTCCGCGAAAACTTGCCGAATGGATGAGCCCGCGAGCGCCTCGAATTCGCTAGAGTAGGAGCCGTTTTCAATGCGCCACGAAGGAGAGTGCCGATGCCTGAATCGACGATGACGCGGCAGCAGGAAAAATCGATTACGCGCGAGCAGCTGATCGAGCTGTTGAACGAGGATCTCGCGCGAGAGTACCAGGCGGTCATTGCCTATGTCGTGTACTCACAGGTGCTGAAGGGCGCCGAGTACATGAACATCGCGGAGGAGCTCGAGAAGCACGCGGGCGAGGAATTGAACCACGCGCTGATTATCTCCAAGCACGTCGACTATCTCGGGGGCATGCCGACCGTCACGCCGCTGCCGGTCGTGCAGTCGGAAAACGCCGTTGAAATGCTGCGCGCGGATCTCGACAACGAGAACGACACGATTCGCGCCTACCGCGACCGCGTCCGCCAGTGCGAAGCGCTTGGCGAGTACGCAATCGCCGAGGACATCCGCGAGATCCTGCGTCAGGAACAGGAGCACCAGATCGATCTCGCGACGGCGCTCGGCGAGGATCCGCCGGACGTTTCCCGTCTCTAATATGTATTGGCGTAGCTATCAGCCATCAGCTCTCAGCTCTCGACGGCGCGGGTCGGCTGAAACGCGGCGAGCTGATGCTGACGGCTGAGAGCTGACGGCCGACAGCTCGGAGTTACGTGGGAGTCGGCGTATTCTGGTTCGCGAAGCATTTCTTGATCGCAGACGGCAGCGAGCGGAGGCTGAGAAACACCGCGTACACGGCGAAGAGCCAGCCGATCCGCCGCCAGTTGAAATGAGGATCCGAGGCGCGCCGGCCGCTGCGCGGATGCTTTCGACGATCGGTCCGGCTGGTCGCGCGGCGTTCGGGAGTTGATGCGAAAGAATCGGGCACGATACCCGATTATGCAACGTGAACGCCACTGCGATTACTCAACTGCGGTAATGGCTGCCATGCAATGACGAGGTGGCCGCCGTCTTACTCCGCGACGTTCGGTGTGGGAACACGTGACTCGGTCGCACCCGAACTGCGCGTTCGTCAAAGAGTTGCGATCGCTTCGATTTTTTTGGATGAGGTCACGCCTGCACACTGGATCTCTGTTTGCACAACGGCCTCGGTATGACATTGTCGCTGGTGTTAACTCACAGTCCGCACCTGCTCGATACGCATCGGAGTTCGCGTATCTCGGCCGTACGGCGCCAGCCCCCACCATCATGCCCGACAATCGCCTGAAAGATCGCCGTCGCGCCGGCCGTCCTCCCGCCGGAGCCAGAAAAGGGGAGAAGGTCAAGGACTACCCGCAGTTGAGCATTCGCGTCCCGGTCGAAATGAAAGCCCGGCTCAACGCCCTCAGCGCGGTGACCGGGCTCGCGCAGTGGCGCGTCATCGTCGAGGCGATCGACTGCTTCGTTCAGGATCTGCCGCCGACCGACCGCGAGCTGGTTGCCGGACTCAGCGAGCGCCTCTTGCGCGCCGGGTAACCCCTGAGCCGTAGAGCGGCATTCTGTCGCTCTCTGCCATTCCAGCCGAAACAAGAGTGTCAACTATTGTCAGGTCGAAACCGCCGCTGACAGAAACTGTCAGCGGGCCGACGGCGGGTTGATTCCGTAAACTGTTGATTTCAAAGAAGCGGCGCTGCGCCATTGATTCGGCACAGCCTCTGCTTTAAGCTCTGGCACCATTGGCCCATAAAGGAGTGCTACGCTCGTGACCGTACGTAAGGCGCACGGATTTGCCCTAATCGACATGATTTTCGTGTGCGGGATCATCGGGATCCTGGCGAGCACGGCGATGCCCCGTTTGCTTTTGGCGAAGTCGGCCGCCGGCGCCGCGTCGGCGGTTGGATCCATGAGAGCAATCGGCAGCGCGCAGCTCACGTATGCGTTGACGTGCGGCTCGGGATTCTACGCGCCGAATCTCTCAACCCTCGGAACGGCGCCCCCCGGCAGCAACGCCCCGTTCATCGGCGGCGGCCTCGGCACTGCGAACACGGTCACCAAGGCTTCCTACATCATCCAGATGAGCGCGACGGCGTATCCCGGCTCGCCGGCGTCATGCAACGGCGCCGCGCCCGGCGACGGCGGACAAGGCTTCAAAGCGGCGGCCGATCCGAACGTTGCGGGTAACTCGCGATTCTTCGCGATCAACGCGAACAACGTCATCTTCGAGCACACTTCGACGCTGTTCGCCGTCATGCCTGAAGCCGGCCCGCCAGCGATGGGCCATATCCTCCAGTGATCCCGCTATAATCGCCGTCTATGTGGACGAAGATGATGTCGGGGCCGCGCAAGAAGGCCCCGAAGACGATTGCGGTCATCGATCCTGATCTCTGTTTCGGTGCGTTTGCGTGTTCGATCTGTCAGGCCGCGTGCCCCGTGTCCGGCTGCATCGTCGAGGAGCCGGATCGCGACGGCCGGATGGTCTGCGCGGTGCGCGCGGATCTCTGCATCGGTTGCGGCCTGTGCGTCACACTGGGAAATCCCACCGCGCCGCAGCAGCGCGAGTTCGGCTGCCCGCCCGACTACGACGCGATCAACATGGTGCCGTTCGAAGAGGTCGTCAAGCTTTTGAGCGAACAGCCTGCGAGTACCGCGACGGCAGGCGATGATCGAGCTTCGACTCGATAAAGAATGACGCGGCGGTGAGCGCTGTCAGCGAGACGCCGGTCTCGATTCCCAATCCATTCAGCATGTAGATCAAGTCCTCGGTGGCGAGGTTGCCCGCCGCGCCCGGCGCGTACGGGCAGCCGCCGAGGCCGCCGGTGGACGCGTCGAAGGTGCTGATGCCGAACGGCAGCGCCGCGAGAACGTTCGCGAGCGCAGTGCCGCGCGTGTCGTGGAAGTGCAGCGCAACCTTGTCGGCCGGCACGCGCGCGAGCACCGCATCCAGAACGCGCGGGACCTGGCCGGGATGCGCGATGCCGATCGTATCGCTCACCGACACCTCGAAGACGCCCAGATCGATGATGCGCGCGGCCACCTCCGCGGCGCGCTCGGGCGCGACGTCGCCTTCATAGGGACATCCAAACGCCGTCGAGAGATATCCGCGCACGCGCAGGCCCGCTTCGCGCGCGCGATCGCAGACCTGCCGGTAGTTCGACAGCGACTCATCGACGCTCTGATTGATGTTCTTGCGGCTGAACGTCTCGGTGGCGGCGGCGAAGACGGCGATCTCGGCGACACCCGCCTTCAGCGCGCGATCGAGTCCCGCCACGTTCGGGACCAGCGCGGTGTAGCGGATCCCGGGTACGCGCGTGATGCCGGCGAACACGTCGGCGGCGTCCGCCATCTGAGGGACCCACTTCGGGCTGACGAAGGCCGACACTTCGATGACCGGCAGGTTCGCCGCGCTCAGGCGGTTGACGAACTCGATCTTGTCGGCCGTCGCGACCGTGACGCGCTCGTTCTGCAGGCCATCGCGCGGGCCGACGTCGACGACGGTGACGCGCGCTGGTGCCGTCATGCGAATTCGACGAGCGCAACGTCCGCCTGGACGAGATCGCCTTCGCGGCAGCAGACGGCGGCCACCATCGCGTCGGCCGGCGCACGAATGGGCAGCTCCATCTTCATCGCCTCGAGGACAACCAGGGTGTCGCCCTTCTTCACCGATTGTCCCGGCGTGACGAGAATCTTGATCACGGTCGCCGGCATCGGCGCGACGAGTCCGTGTCCGGCGGAGCCTCGAGCGCTCCGCCGGCGAGGGGCATCCGCGGTGGGGGCGGTGGGCCGCGCGCTGCGCGCGTTCCACGGATCGAAGCTCGCCATTGCGGATTGCGGATTGCGGATTGCGGATTTATTGTTGATTGCAGATTCGTTGGTGATCTCAACGGCGTTCTCGTCGATCGTCGCCGCGATCGCGGCGCCTTCGCGGTCGAGGAACGCGGTGTCAATCGATCCGTCGCGAAACGCCTCTGTCGCCAGGATGCGGATGACGAACGGCAGGTTCGTTCGCACGCCCGCGATCCTGAAATCGCGCAAGGCCGCGATCATCCGACTGGTGGCGAGCGCCCTCGTCTCTGCCGCCGCGATCACCTTCGCGATCATCGGATCGTAGTAGATCGACACCTCGCCGCCTTCCACGACGCCGGAGTCGACGCGGACACCGGGCCACCGAGGCTCACGGTACACGAGCAGCGGACCCGCTTGCGGCAGGAAATCGCTCGTCGGATCCTCGGCGTAGATCCGCGCCTCGATCGCGTGGCCGCGCTGACCGATCGCGTCCTGCGTCCACGGAAGCGGTTCGCCGGACGCGACGAGCAGTTGCGCGCGCACGAGATCGAGGCCGGTCACGCCCTCGGTCACCGGATGCTCGACCTGCAGCCGGGTGTTCATTTCGAGAAAGTAGAACGTCGCGCGATCGCCGCCGCCGTGAGCGAGATCCACGAGAAACTCGATAGTGCCGGCGTTGCGGTACTGCACGGCACGCGCCGCAGTGACGGCGGCGTCGGTCATGCGCGCCCGTAGATCAGGGGTCAGCACTGGCGACGGGCTTTCTTCAATCACCTTCTGGTGGCGGCGCTGCACCGAGCACTCGCGTTCGAACAGATGGACCACGTGTCCGTGATCGTCGCCGAATACCTGCACCTCGACGTGATGCGGCCGATCGACCAGACGCTCGACGTACAACGTGCCGTCACTGAACGCCGCGGCCGCTTCACGCCGCGCCGCCTGAATGGCCTCGGCGATCGCGCCGGCCTCGCGCACGCGCCGCATGCCCTTGCCGCCTCCGCCGGCAGAGGCCTTGACCAGCACCGGCAGTCCGACGCGTTCGACCGCCTTCGTGATGGCACTGTCCGATTGATCGACGGGCGTCTCGCCGGGCACGACCGGCACGCCCGCGCCCTGCATCAGCGCGCGCGCCTCGATCTTCGCGCCCATGCGGGCGATGACGTCCGGCGGCGGACCGACGAACGTCAGACCGGCATCGACACAGGCTCGGGCAAACGCTGCGTTCTCGGAGAGGAACCCGTAGCCGGGATGAATCGCGTCCGCGCGGGACTGCCTGGCCGCGTCGACGATTCGCGGGATCGACAGATAACTTTGGATGGCTGGCGCCGGTCCGATCGGCAGCGCGCGATCGGCGGCGACCGCGTGCGGCGCACCTCGGTCGGCGTCGGAATACACCGCAACCGTTTCGATCCCGAGCTCGCGGCAGGCGCGAATGATGCGCACCGCGATTTCGCCGCGATTCGCGATCAAGAGGCGCTTAATCATCTCGAGCGCGTAAGAGCCTATCCTTTCTGGATTTTTGTGTCCTTTGTGTCGTTGGTGTTCAAGAGGCCCGGGGACCAGCCAGGTGGCCGCTTTTCCAGGAACGCGCGCAGGCCGTCCTGGCCCTCGGGCGAGACGCGCCGGGTCGCGATCGCCCGCGCCGTCACCTGCCTCGCCTCGTCAACGCTCAGCTCCCACACGTGCGGAATCAGCGCCTTCGCGGCGGCGACCGCTTCCGGTCCTGCCGAGAGAACTTCCCGTACGTAAGTGGCAACGGCCGAATCGAGCTCGCTCGCAGGCACGACGGTGTGGACGAGACCAATTTCTTTCGCGCGCGACGCCGGGAAGCGAGCGCCGGCGAGGAACAACTCGCGCGCCGCCGATCGACCGATCTTCGCGAGCGCGAACGGCGAAATGACGGCCGGCAGGATTCCCAGCTTCACTTCGGTGAATCCGAATACCGCCGCGTCTTCGGCGACGACGATGTCGCAGACCGCGGCGAGCCCCGCGCCGCCGCCGAGCGCCGCGCCCTGGACGCGGCCGATGACCGCGAGAGGCAAATCGTTGATGGCGGCAAACATGTGCGACATCGCCAACGCGTCGCGCAGATTCTCTTCCTCGGAGTACTGAATAGTTTTCGACATCCACGTGACGTCGGCGCCCGCGCAGAACGTCTTGCCGGCGCCCGCGATGACGACCGCGCGCAGCTCGCGGCGCGCGGCCGCCTCGCGCGTCTGCGCCGCCCACCCGGTCAGCTCCGCAATGACGTGCTCGTTGAAGGCGTTGCGAACGTCGGGGCGGTTCAGCGTCAGGTACTCGATTGGGCCATCACGCTTCGTACTGAGGAACTCGAAGCTCATAACACAACCTCTCCACCACGGAGGACACAGAGGACACGGAAGGCAAAACCTGTTTTCGCACAGAATCGTTTCTCCGCGTCCTCCGTGTCCTCCGTGGTGGAGAGCTTCACCTCTGTGGTGGAGCGCTTCACATCCGAAAAACTCCGAAGCGTGCATCCGGGATCGGCGCGTTGTAGGCGGCGGACAAACCGAGCGCGAGCGCTTGACGTGTCTCGGCCGGATCGAGAATGCCGTCGTCCCACAGCCGCGCGGTGGAATAGTAGGGCGAGCCCTCCTGCTCGTACTTATTGAGGATTGGCTGCCGAATGGCTTCTTCCTCGTTGGGTTCGAGTGTCTTCCCCTCGCGCTCGAGCTGGTCGCGCTTCACCGTCGTCAGCACCGACGCCGCCTGTTCGGCGCCCATGACCGAGATGCGCGCGTTCGGCCACATCCACAGGAAGCGCGGCTCGTACGCCCGGCCGCACATGCCGTAATTGCCGGCGCCGAACGATCCGCCGATGATGACGGTGAACTTCGGCACGACGGAGTTGGCGACGGCGTGCACCATCTTCGCGCCGTCCTTCGCGATGCCGGCCCGCTCGTACTTGCTGCCGACGATGAAGCCGGTGATGTTCTGCAGGAAGAGGAGCGGAATGCCGCGCAGGTTGCACAGCTCCATGAAATGCGTCGCCTTCAGCGCCGACTCCGAGAACAGCACGCCGTTGTTCGCGATGATGCCGACGAGAAATCCGTGGAGCCGCGCGAAGCCGGTCACCAGCGTCGTGCCGTAGCGCTCCTTGAACTCGTCGAAGCGCGAGCCGTCGACGAGCCGCGCGATGATTTCGCGCACGTCGTACGGCTTGCGGATATCGGCGTTCACGATGCCGTAGATCTCGGACGGGTCGTACCGCGGATCTTCCGGCGCCGTCATGTCCGCCGGAAGCTGCTTGACGGTGTGGAGCGACTCGACGGCCGTCCGGCACATCTCGATTGCGTGATCGTCGTCTTCCGCGAAATAGTCCGCGACGCCCGACAGCCGCGTATGGACGTCGGCGCCGCCGAGATCCTCGGCGGTCACTTCCTCGCCGGTGGCCGCTTTGACGAGCGGCGGGCCCCCGAGAAAGATTGTCCCCGTGCCCTTGACGATGATCGCGACGTCGGACATCGCCGGCACGTACGCGCCGCCGGCGGTGCACGAACCCATGACCGCGGCAATCTGCGGAAGGCGTTCGGCCGACATGCGGGCCTGATTGAAGAAGATGCGGCCGAAGTGATCGCGGTCCGGGAAGACCTCCGCCTGCAGGGGCAGAAACGCGCCGCCGGAATCGACGAGATACAGGCAGGGGAGGCGATTCTGCCGCGCGATGTCCTGCGCCCGGACGTGTTTCTTCACGGTGATTGGAAAATAGGTGCCGCCTTTCACCGTCGCGTCGTTCGCGACAATCATCACCTCGCGGCCCGAGACGCGGCCGATTCCCGTCACGATGCCGGCGGCAGGCGCCTCGTCGTCGTACATCCCGGTGGCCGCGAGCGCCGAGAGCTCGAGAAACGGCGAGCCGCGATCGAGCAGACGATCGATGCGATCGCGCACCGGCATTTTTCCCTGCTCGCGATGACGCTGGAGGTATTTCTGGCCGCCTCCTTCGCGAGCGCGCGCCAGCCGATCGCGCAGCTCGGCGACGAGCTCTTCCATGCGTTGCCGATTGGTTCGAAACGTGGGGTCCGTGGGATTGATGTGGGATTCGAGCGGGAGCATACCGTCGTTAGTCGTTAGTCGTTGGTCATTGGGCGAGGGTCGCAGGTTCGACCAGCGATCAACGACCACAGACCAACGACCACGTCACCATCCGCAGCAATCCGTCTTGAAGCCGCACGCGGGGCAGCGCCAGACGGCGTGCATGCGATACATTTCACTCTGACCGCAGCGCTCGCAGATCATTTTCTCGGCTTGATTGGACGGCACTCGTTCCGAACCCGCCACGATCGGTTTCGCGGGCGACATCGCGCCGGGCAGCCTTCGCGCCTCCGGCGCTTCCGCCTTCGCTGACGCTACGGCGAGACTCGCCGAAGCTCTCTGGCTCTCGGAGCGGAGGCGGTCGGCTTGCCGAGCCGAAGCGTCTAGATCGCGCTTGGAAGCGAAGGCTGGCCCGGACATGCGGCGATTATGGCATGGATTGACGATCAGCTCGTGGCGCGCGGCATCCGCGACCCGCGTGTCCTCGATGCGATGCGGCGCGTGCCGCGTCACGTCTTCGTCGAGCGCGGCGCGGAGCCGCTCGCGTACGCGGATCGCGCGCTGCCAATCGGCGACGGACAGACCATCTCGCAGCCGTACATGGTGGCGGCGATGACCGAAGCGCTGTGCCTGCAGGGACACGAGCGCGTGCTCGATGTGGGCACCGGCTCCGGTTATCAGGCGGCGATTCTCGCGGAGGTCGCGCGCGAGGTGGTCAGCATCGAGCGGCTCGTCGAGCTCGCGGCCGCGGCGCGCGCACGACTCGACTCGCTCGGCTATCGCAACGTGCGCGTCGTCGTCGGCGACGGCAGCGTCGGGTACGCGGACAACGCGCCGTACGATGGGATTCTCGTGGCGGCGGCCGCGCCGCGCGTCCCCGAGTCGCTCAAGCAGCAGCTCGTGGATGGCGGCCGCCTCGTCATTCCGGTCGGGCCGCCGGATCATCAACGGTTGACGATCGTGACGCGCGACGACGACCGTTTCACCGAATCGCTGCATGAGGGGTGCTTGTTCGTCCCGCTTCTCGGCGCCGAGGGATGGCCCGAGTCAAGTTAGGGCTGGAACCGAGGCCGTAAAACGACGAAACGGTTGAGGATAGGGCGCACCTCAGCAGTATAGAATCGCTACAATATGTAATAAACAACAACGCGATATCGATTTGTGTATTGACACGTTGCGCGTTTTCCATACACTGTGTGGTCATGAGTCTCAAACGCAAAAGGCGAGTACTCGCCATTGATGACGAGCCGGCGATGACCGAGTGGCTGAAGATTCTCCTCGAGCACGCCGGTTACGAGGTCAAGACGGCGCTGATCGGGACGCGTGGAGAGGAGCTCTTCAAGACGTGGCGTCCCGACTCGGTCATCACCGACATGATGCTGCCCGACGTCGACGGCATCGAGCTCGTGCGCAAGTTCAAGCAGCTCGATCCGGAAGCGGAGGTCATTGTCATTACCGGTCAGGGCAACATTCCGCGATCGGTCGAGGCGGTGAAGGCCGGCGCGTTCGACTTTCTCGAGAAGCCGGTCGACGCGGAGCGCCTGCTCGACAAGCTCGAAAAAGCGATCAAACAGAAAACGCTGATCGACGAGAACGAACAGCTCAAGGCCAAGCTGCAGGACCGCTACAAGTTTCAGAACGTGATCGGCAAGAGCAAGAAGATGCAGGAGCTCTTCGAGCTGATCGAAAGCGTCGCGGCCAGCGAAGCCAACATCCTTATTCAGGGTGAGAACGGCACGGGCAAAGAGCTGATTGCCAACGCGATTCACTACAACAGCAAGCGCTCGAAGGGTCCCTTCATCAAGATCAATTGCGCGGCGATTCCCAAGGACCTGATCGAGTCGGAGCTCTTCGGCTACAAGAAGGGCGCGTTTACCGGCGCCACGATGGACAAGGAAGGGCTGTTCGAGATGGCCGAGGGCGGCTCGCTGCTGCTCGACGAGATCGGCGAGATGCCGCCGTACCTCCAGACGAAGCTGCTGCGTGTGCTGCAGGAACGCGAGTACCGGCCGATTGGCAGCGACCGGATCGTCCACGTCGACTTCCGGCTGATCTGCGCGACGAACATCGACCTCGACGCCGCGCTGCGCGACGGCAAGCTCCGCGAGGACTTGTACTTCCGCATCAACACCATCACGCTTCGCGTGCCGCCGCTGCGCGAGCGCACGGAAGACATTCCGCTCTTGTGCGACTATTTCCTCGACAAGTTCCGCCAGCGGTATCAGAAGAACGTGAAGTCGCTCGCGCCGTCGGTGTATCACCTGCTGATTCGGAATCGCTGGCCGGGAAACGTCCGCGAGCTGGAGAACGCCATCGAGCGCGCCGTCCTGGTCGCGAAGGGAAGCGAAATCGCGGTGGGCGATCTGCCGGAATCGATTCGCGAGGAGTCGACGAGCGCAACCGATTTCGTCATCCCGCCGCATCGCACGCTCGCGGAAATCGAGAAGATGGCGATTCTCCAGACGCTGCAGCGCACGAATTGGAACAAGCAGGAGGCCGCGCAGATCCTCGGACTCTATCGGCCGACGCTCTACAGCAAGATGAAGAAGCACGACATTCGCGACGCCGGGAAGGCGGCGCGCAGCTCGACGGCGTCGGCGAGCTCGTCCACACCCGCCACCACGTAACGGCAGAGTCCTTGCACAACTCGTGCATTGCGTTTCGCAATGCACGAGCACTCTCTCGTCGACCGCGTTGGCGCCGCGGTTCTCTCTGTCCTGGAATTCGTCGGAGCGCTGGCGACCTTCGGCGGCCGCGCGATCGTCGACGCCTTCCGCCCGCCGTTCGAGGTCGGCGAGATCGTCCGCCACCTCTACCAGTTCGGCATGCGGTCGATGCCGCTGATCCTGATGTCCGGGTTCGCGATTGGCGTCGTGCTCTCGATGCACACGCGCGCCACGCTCGCGCGCTTCGGCGCTGAAGCGATGATTCCCGCCGGCCTCGCCGTTGCGCTTGTACGCGAGACGGGCCCGCTGACCGCGGGGCTGCTCGTGTCGGGCCGTGTGGGCGCCGGCATCGGCGCCGAGATTGGCGCGATGCGCGTCACCGAACAGATCGACGCGCTCGAAGCCAACGCCGTCGACGCCTTCAAGTTTCTCGCGGTCACGCGCGTCATCGCCTGCATGATCGCGATGCCGCTGCTGACGACGATGATGAATTTCGCCGGCATCTTCGGAGGTTATGTCGCCGAAGCGGCGGTATCCGGGATGTCGTGGCAGCTCTACTTCGAGCGATCGTTTCTTTATCTCGCGTTCTCGGATTTGATTCCGGCGACGCTCAAGACCATCGTCTTCGGCTACCTGATTGCCGTCGTCGCGAGCTACCTGGGCTTCACGACGAGCCGCGGCACCGAAGGCGTCGGTGAAGCGTCGACGCGCAGCGTCGTCATGGCGTCGATTCTCATCATCCTGAGCGACGTCATCCTCGTGAAGATCATTTTCTTTTTCTATCCCCAGGTACCCGCATGACGGGTGAGGCGGCCACGCCTGCGGCGCAGCGTTCCGGCCCGGCGGTCAAGCTCGAGCATGTCTCGAAGAGTTTTGACGGCCGGAAGGTGCTGGACGATGTGACGTTCGAGATTCCGGCCGCGAAGGCGTTCGTGCTGCTCGGGCGCAGCGGGACGGGGAAGAGCGTCACGCTCAAGCACATCATCGGCCTCGTGCAGCCCGACCAAGGGCACGTGATCGTCGAGGGACGCGACATCACGCAGTTGGACCGGCGCGCGCTGTCCGACATCCGCAAGCACATGGGCTTTCTGTTTCAGAACGCCGCCCTCTTCGACTCGATGACCGTCGGCGACAACGTCGCGTTTCCGATGCGCCGTCACACCGACCTAGCCGAAAAAGAGGTTCGCGAGCGCGCGAAGCAGAAGCTCGCCGACGTCGGCCTCGAGCGCGAATTCGACAAGATGCCCGCGGATTTGTCCGGCGGCATGAAGAAGCGCGCCGGCCTCGCGCGCGCGATGGCGCTCGACCCCTCGATTCTGCTCGTCGACGAGCCGAGCGCCGGTCTCGATCCGATTACGGCGTCGGAGATCGACGACCTGCTCGTGCAGCGCAAGCGCGGCGGCACCACGCTGGTCGTGGTCACGCACAATATCCCGAGCGCCCGCGCGATTGGCGACGAGCTGGCGCTCCTGCACGACGGCCGCATCGTGGCGCGCGGGACCGTCGAGGATCTCGATCGCAGCGACGATCCTCTCGTGCAGGCGTTCATGCGATCGGAAGGCGGGGGTTAGCGCGGTGCCGACTTCCGCACGGCTCGTGGGCGTCGGCGTGTTCGTCCTCACCGGTGTGCTGCTCTTCGCCGTCGGCCTGTTCATGATCGGCGACCGGCAGATGGCGTTCGCGAAGAAGTTCACGATTTATACCGAATTCGCGAAGGTCACCGGCTTGCAGCCGGGCGCCATCATCCGCGTGGCCGGCGCGAAGGCCGGCTCGGTCAAGGAGATCATCCCGCCCACGCGCCCGAGCGACAAATTCAAGGTGAAGCTGGAAATCACCGAGGAGCTGCATCCGCTGGTGCGCACCGACTCGATTGCCACGATCGAAACGGAGGGCCTGGTTGGCGGATCGTTTCTCGCGGTCGGCGCCGGCAGCGACGCGGCGCCGGCGGCGCCCGAGGACTCGACGATCCCCGGCAAGGAGCCGTTCGCCCTCGCCGACCTCTTGCAGCAGACGAGCGAGACCATCAAGAAAGTGAACGAGACCATCGACGGGCTGAAGGACGACGTGCAGGACGCCGTGAAGTCGATCGGCGAGACGGTCGAGAACGCGAACCAGTTGATCAACGACGTCAGCGACGACGTGAAGACCATGGCGTCAGCCGGCGGGCGCATCGCCCAAGACGCGGCCGACATCGCCGACAAGGTGCGCAACGGAGAGGGCACGCTCGGCAAGCTCATCAAAGACGACGAGTTCTATCGGCGGGCGACCTCGATTGCCAAGAACGCGGAAGACATCGCCAACGACGCGCGCCAGGTGATCCAGCAGGCGAAGAAGGCGCTCGACGATGTCCAGGCGAAGAACGGACCGGTGCAGGGCCTCGCGGCGAACTTGAAGCAGACGATGGACGACGCGCGCGGCGCGATGTCCGGATTTGCCGAAAACATGGAAGCGCTCAAGCGGAATTTCCTCTTCCGCGGCTTCTTCAGCAATCGCGGCTTCTTCAACCTCGCCGAGATCTCGCCGGCGCAATACCGCCAGGGGATCCTGACGAAAAATGGGGAGCGCGGCGTCGTCCGAGTCTGGCTGGGTGCACCGGTGCTGTTCGAGGCGGACCCGGACAATCCAAATACCGAACACCTGACCGAAGAGGGCAAAGCGCGTCTCGATTCGGCGATCGAGCCCTATCTCGAGCATCTCGGCAACGGCATCCTGGTGGTGGAGGGTTACGCGACCCAAGGCACCAAAGACGAACAATTTTTGCGCTCGCGCGCGCGCGCGGCGCTCGCGCGCGCGTACCTCATCGGCAAATTCCATCTGAATCCGCAAACGACAGGCCTGATGCCGCTAGGCCGTGATTCGGCTGGCAGCCCGAACAATCTGCCGTGGGACGGTATCGCGCTCGCCGCGTTCATCGATCCGCGATCGCTTGTGACGCGCAGCGAGGGCGCGTCGCGACAAACCATCGGTTCAGCGTCTCAAAATCCAACGTTGCGCCGCTGACGAGATTCGTTCTGTGAGCATGCACACCGCCCGAATCGGCCGTGCTGGCGCGTATCCCTCACGGAGCGCGGGCGTGGCACACAACTTGAAGTTCTATTGGATCTTTGGGGAGGCGCGCGTGGGCGACAAAGTCGTAACAGCAACACTCGTTGGTGCGGTCATCGGCGGCATCGTCGGGTACCTGTTCTTCACCGACCGGGGCCGCGAACTGCGGCGGCAGATTGAACCGGCGCTCGATGACTTCGCACGGGAACTGAACAGCTTCCGCGGGACCGTCCAGCGCGCGGCCGGCGTGGCGAGCGAAAGCTGGAAGCTCCTGAACGACGCGCTCGGCGAGGGCGGACCGCAGGCGCCGCGTTATCCGGGCGGTCACCAAACATCGCCGTTCTGAGGATGGCTATGACACCGGAACTGGGAACCACGAATCTTCTGCTCGGCATCATGGCGGCGGTGAGCGTGCTCGAAGCGCTCGCGATCATCGGGCTCGGCATTGCGGGCTTCATGGTCTACCGGCGTGTGATGGATCTCGTCAACGGTCTCGAGTCGCGCCAGATCGCGCCGACGATGGCGCGCGTCAACGCGATCCTCGACGACGTCAAGGACGTCACGGGAAAAGTCAAAGAGGAGACCGTGCGCGCCGACCAGGCGATTCATCGCACGATCGGCCGCATCGACGACACCGCGGATCGCGTGCGCTCGAACGTGCGCGCGAAGACGAGCCGCGTCGTCGGCTTCGTGCGCGGACTCCGCGTCGCGATGGAGTCGATGCTCCAGTCGCGGGCGGCCTGATCGGAGTCACAAGAACCAGGGACTAGAACTCGAACTGAAAACCCGGAACTCGGAACTGAGGAGGCGACATGGGAGACGGATACGATCGCTTTGAGAACGAGGGGAGCGGCGGCGGCAGCTTCGTGATGGGACTTCTGACCGGCACCGTGCTCGGCGCCGGGCTCGGCATGCTGTTCGCCCCGAAATCGGGATCGGACCTGCGCAATCAGATTTCCGAGCAGGCCGGCAATCTCGCGAATACCGCGAGCGAGGGTTACAAGAAGGCGAGTGAGACCGCGGGCGAGTGGGCCGACCGCGGCCGCGATATGTACGACAAAGCGCGCGACGCCGTGTCGCGCGGCGCGGACGAAGCGCAGCGCTACGTGCGCGACACCGCGAGCAGCATCAGCGGCGGCGCTTCGGCGACACCGTCGACCGCGTCGACCGCGTCGACCGGCACGACGTCCGGACCGGGCTACAGCAGCGGATCGAGTTACGGCAGCACCATGTCGAGCGAGAGCACGCGCGGCAGCGCGCCCGAGTCGACTCGCCCGGGCGCGTCCGAGACGCCGCGGGGTTCGCGCCGGAGCTGATTGTCGTGACGAGCGCCACAGCGCGCACCGTCACCAACGTGGTGCTCGTCTCCGCGGGTGTGGCGGCGGCGTTCGTGATTCTCACGAACCCGCCGCTTCGTCGTCTCGCGATGCGCGCCACGAAGTTGTGGCTCGGCGTGAGCGTGCCGGCGTACCTCCTTGACGAGACAAGACGCGCTTGGGTGGAGTCGGGTCAAGCCGCCTGAGATAATTGGCGGCGTGCCTGCCGCCACGCTGCGCGCGATCGGCCAGCGCGCCCGTGCGGTCGCGCTGCTCACCGCCCAGTCACTCTGGCGCGGCCTGGAAGGCTTCTACAACAGCGACAACCTGACGTACGCGGCGTCGATCGCGTACTACGCGCTGTTGTCACTCTTTCCGTTCTTCATGCTTGCGCTCGCGGCGCTCGGCCACATCGCGAACGATCCGCACGATCGCCAGGCGGTGCTCGAGTTCGTCCTCCGCTACTTTCCGTCGCAGTTCGAATTCATCACGACGCAGCTCGACGCGTTCGATCGCAACGCGGTTACGATCGGCGTGGCCGGGACGATCGCGCTGGTGTGGGGCTCGCTCGGCTTCTTCGGCGCGATTACCACCGCGGTCAACTACGCGTGGGGCGTCGAGAAGCAGCGCAGCTTCTGGAAGCACAAGCTGTTCTCGTTCCTGATGCTGATTGTCGCGGGCCTGATGCTGATCGTGGCGATGATGCTGGTCAGCGCCTCGCAGGTCGTGGGCGCGAGCTGGTTCGCCGGCGTCCTCGCGCACTTCCCGGGACTCGCGGTCCTTCGCAGCTTCGCCGTGCGCTATGCGACGACGCTCCTCTTCATCGGCGTGGTCGGCCTGGTGTTTTACTTCGTCCCGAACGCAAAGGTGCGGTTCCGCGACGTCTGGATCGGCGCGATCGTCACCGGACTGCTGTGGAAGGGTGCGCTCGAGGCGTTCTCCTGGTACATGCGCGACATGTCGCGCTTCACGCGGGTCAACGGATCGATTGCCGCGGTGGTCGTGTTCCTCCTCTGGGTGTACGTGCAGGCGATCATTCTGTTGTACGGCGTCGAATTCACCGCCGCGTACGCGCGTTTGAGGCGCGGCCGGCCGCAGGAAATGCCTGCCGCGCCCGCGCCGAGAACCTGATAACCGTTGACTAAACGGATGGGCGCCGCGAGTTAGCGCGCCGAGCCGAAGGCGAGGCGTGGCAGGCGCCGGGGGTGGGGCCCCGGCGCCAGTGAGAAAAAGATGACACGCACACTGGTGTTCGTCCTGGCGATTCAGCTCGTGTCGGTCTCCGACGAGATTGCGATCGGGAAGCAGGCTCAGGCGGAGATCAAACGTCAGACGCCGGAGCTGACCGATTCGACAGTGAGCTCGTACGTCTCGCGAGTGGGCCGTCAGCTCGCCGCGCATGCCCGTGCGAAATATCCGTATAGCTTTTCCGTCGCCAATTATCGCGAGATCAACGCGTTCGCGTTGCCGGGCGGACCGGTATGGGTGAACCGCGGGGCGATCGCGGCAGCGGGGAGCGAGTCACAGCTCGCCGCCGTCCTCGCACACGAAGTGGCCCACGTCGCCCAACGGCATTCTGCGCAGCAGTTGTCGAACGCCATCGTGACGAACCTGGGCTTGAATCTCCTGGGCGCGCTGCTTGGAAACAGCGGCGGCGCCAACGCCGCGAATATCGCCGCGCGGTACGTCGCCAGCGGCGCCTTTCTGAAGTTCAGCCGCGACGACGAGCGGGAAGCGGATCGCGTGGGGACGCAGATCATGGCGCGAGCCGGCTGGGATCCGCGGGGGATGATCGAGCTGATGCAGACGATCCGCGAACAGGAAAAGCGCGATCCCAGCTCCGTCGAAGTGTTCTTCTCGAACCACCCGTCGCCGAAGGATCGTATCGCGCTGCTGCAGCAGTCGATGCCGCGAAGCCGCGGCGGCAAGCGCGACGACGCGCAGTTTCAATCGATCCGCGAGCGGCTCAGGCGCCTCCCGCCCGCGCGCTCGATGGCGCGATGAAGCAACCGCGGAGCTCGCCGAGATCGCAGAGCACGATTGGCTCTGCGTGCTTTGCGTTCTCTGCGGTTGCGTTCGTGATTACGCGTGTACCCTCGACAGTGCCCTGATGATCGCCTCGCTGAACGCCGGCACGTCGTCCGGCTTGCGCGAGGTGATGAGGTTGCCGTCCTCGACGACCGGCTTGTCGACGTAGAGGCCGCCGGCGTTCTTGACATCGATCGCGATCGACGGCCAGCAGGTGAGCGTGCGGCCGCGCAGCGCATCGGCAGAGATCAGGACCTGCGGTCCGTGGCAAATCGCCGCGACCGGTTTGCCGGCGATCATCGCGTCGCGCGCGAGATCGACCATCGCGTGGCGCATACGCATCTTGTCGGGCGCGTGGCCGCCGGGGATGACCAGCGCATCGAAATCGCTCATGCGCGCCGAGCCCGCCGCCAGATCCGACGTGACGATCGCCTGGCCTCGCTTTCCACGGTACTCGGTGTTCGCGGCGGATCCCACGAGCCTGACGGTCGCGCCCGCCGCGCGCAGCGCTTCGAGCGGTCCTGTGAGCTCGCGATCCTCGAACTCCGCTTCGACGAGCATCGCGACGCGCTTGCCGGCCAACGCGTCGGAGCCGAACGTGTCGGACGTCTCACTCATGGGGGCGGATTCTATCCTAATGTCATAATGACGCGATGAACCGGCTCGCCGAGGCGCGCAGTCCCTATCTGCTCCAGCACGCGAACAATCCAGTCGAGTGGTTTCAGTGGTCGGACGAGGCGTTCGCGAAAGCGCGCGCCGAGGACAAACCGATCTTTCTATCGGTCGGCTACTCCACGTGTCACTGGTGCCACGTGATGGAGCACGAGTCGTTCGAGAACGACGAGGTCGCCGCCGTACTCAACGAGCACTTCGTCTCGATCAAAGTTGACCGCGAAGAGCGGCCCGACGTCGATCGCGTCTACATGACGTTCGTCCAGGCGACCACCGGATCGGGCGGCTGGCCGATGAGCGTGTGGCTCACGCCCGATCTGAAACCGTTTTACGGCGGCACGTACTTTCCGCCGACGTCGCGGTGGGGACGGCCCGGCTTCGTTGACATCCTGCAGGAAATCGCGCGCGTCTGGCGCGCCGAGCGCGAGAAGGTCGCGCAGTCGGCCGAGTCGCTGACGGCGCAGTTGCGACAGGTGGAGCCGACGGCGCCGACGTGGACGGTGCCTGGCGCCAACGCGCTGTCGAGCACGGTCAAGCAGTTCCGCGACACCTTCGATGCGCGCCTCGGCGGCTTCGGCAACGCGCCGAAATTCCCGCGGCCGTCAGAGCTGCTGTTCCTGCTGCGCGAGCACGCGCGGACCGGCGATGACGACGCGCGCGATATCGTTCTGCGGACTCTGCGAGCGATGGCCCTCGGCGGCCTGCGCGATCACGTCGGCGGCGGTTTTCACCGCTACTCGGTCGACGCCGCCTGGCGCGTGCCGCACTTCGAGAAGATGCTGTACGACCAGGCGCAGATCGTGATGGCGCTCGTCGAGGCGGCGCAGGTGTCCGGCGATCCGTTCTATGCGGAAATTGCCGAGGACACGCTGCTGTACGTGCTCCGCGACATGACGGATCCGGGCGGCGCCTTTTATTCGGCCGAGGACGCCGACAGCATCCCGCCCGAAGACGCCGCGTCGCACCTCGCGCACAAGAAAGAAGGCGCGTTCTATCTGTGGCGCGCCGACGAGCTCGACGCGCTGTTGGGCGGCGATGCGGCGATCGTGAAACTGCGATTCGGGATCGAGCCGGACGGCAACGCGCCGCAGGATCCGCAGCAGGAGTTCACCGGCAAGAATCTGCTCTACGTCGCACGCTCGATTGACGACATCGCGAAGCAGACCGGCAAGACCGCCGCGGAAGTCATCGACGTCCTCAACCGCGCGCGGGTGCGGATGTTCGAGCATCAACTGACGCGGCCGCGCCCGCACCGCGACGACAAGATCCTCACCGCGTGGAACGGCCTCATGATCGCGGCGTTCGCCCGCACGGCGCGCGCCCTGCGCGGACTGGGACCGGACGGTGCGAATGCCGAGCCGTACGTCGAAGCGGCGCGCCGCGCGGCGGCGTTCCTCCGCGAGCGCATGTGGCACGCGGGGACGCGAACGCTCCTCCGGCGATATCGCGACGGCCACGCGGAGATCGAGGCCTACGCCGAGGATTACGCGTACCTCATCTTCGGCCTGCTCGAATTGTTTCAGGCCGATGCCGATCCGATGTGGCTCGAGTGGGCCATCGCGCTGCAGCAGCGGCAGGACGAGCTGTTCTGGGACGACGCCGCGGGCGGCTGGTTCAGCACGACCGGCCGCGATCCGACCGTGCTGCTGCGCATGAAGGAAGACTACGACGGCGCGGAGCCGACGGCGAGCGCCGTGTCGGTGCTGAACCTGCTCGTGCTCTCGCATCTCGTCGACCGCGTTGTCGAGCCCGAGTGGCCCGATCGCATCGAGCGGACGCTCAAGCTGTTCGGCTCGCGGCTCGAGCAGGTCGGCCGCGCGGTGCCGATGATGGCAGCCGCGCTGTCCACGTATACCGCCGGTCTCCAGCAAATCGTCATCGTCGATCCTTCGCCGCCCTCCTCGTCTCCGCTCCTGCGCGCCGTCGCGCGGCAGTATCTGCCCTTCGCGATTACGCTGCACGTGACGCCGGATCGCCAGCGCGCCCTGGCGGGCAGCCTGCCGTTCATCGCCGCGATGCAGCCGGTTGACGGCGCGGCTGCCGCATTCGTGTGCCGGCAGTTCACGTGCCGGCAGCCGGTGACGGACGTGGATGGCCTGCAGAAGGAGCTGAGGGCTGCGTCATGAGCGTGTCGGTGGACGTCTGGCTGCGCGGCACCGATTTCGCCACGACCGAAACGATCGACGGCATCGATCGCGCGTCGGGCGCGTGGACGGAAGAAGAAGTACGGCTGGTGCTACAGGGGATGCTGCGCGCCATGGATCGGCGGAAGCGGCCCGGCGAATCGGACCGCGAGATCGCGCTGCGCGGCCTGAGTTGGATCGTGAATCCCTACGAGAGCGGAGGCGTTGTCATCGCGATCGAGATCTCGATGGGCGCGGCCGTGGCGGGTCCGTTCGAGATCGACAAGGCGAGGCTGGAAGCGATGATCGCACGCGTGCTGTCGTCACCAGCCGCGCCGGTGCACTGACGAAGCGACTACTCGGTCTCCTCGACCTGTTCAGCGTCCTCGACGTGATGATCGCCGCTGCGGTCCCAGTCCCCGCGCGCACGATCGCGATTCGGATTCTTCAGCGCCGGCTGCACGTCGCTCGACCGAATTTCCTCGGCGATCTCTTCCCGCGTCTCACGTACGCCGCTCTGGTCCTTCTTGAGCAGCTTCTCCTGGTTCCGTCGGACGTCCGGCATGCTGCCTCCCGAAACTGTTTCCTGTCGACCGTCGACTAACCCGTGGCGATGACCCACATCAGCATGAAGAAGCCGAGCCCGAGAATCACGACGCCGAACGCGAGGTCCGTGGCCCCGAACAGAAAGTCGCGTGCGGAGGTGTTGTAGGCACGGCGGTCGATGAGCCGGCGCAGATGCTCTTGAATGGTCGCCAGCTCTCGGCGAGACGCCTCATACTCGCGTCCGTGGTCGTCGGCGACGGCAATCGACTTCGCGGCCAGGAGGCTCCAATCGACATCGGTCGGAAACAGGACGCTCTCTTGCGGATTGAGGGCCCTCGGCAGCTCCAGCGGGACCGTGTCGGCCGCGCCGTGGCGTCCGTGGACGATGAGCTTCGTCAGCGTAACCTTGGTTGAGCTCGTGTTCGTGATGTCCCAGATGAGATGGGCGCCCGGAGCTTCGCGGTCGACGCGAATCGCCACGCGAACCGGGCTGCCGTTGAGCATCCTGATGCGGTACCGCCAAAACGCGTAACCGGCGAGCGCCAATAGGGTAAAGATCGTCAAGATTTGAACCATAGCGTGACGCTCCTGTGTAAGCGCGTTCCGCGTTGGGAGGTGAAAACACTCGTCTCGCCTCGTGCAGAGGTCGGATCTGCAGAGTTCGTGCCGAGCTCCGCTTTTTGAGTGGATTCTGTGTGGCGGTGGTGTCGGCTCGTGTGCGCTCGTGAGCGGCGCGCGTGCGTCAGCGCCTCGGAGACCGGCGTCTCGGAGCGTGTTCTTCGGTGCGAGACTTCGATGAATCCGAGCGGCGTTTGTCGGACGGGCGTTCGTCAGGTTTGCGTGCGACGACATCGACGTGGACGCCGTCGGCCACGCGCTCCAGGACGTCGATGTACGAATAGTTGTGTCGCCCGTGCTTCTGATCTCGATTCACTCTGGACCATTCTTACTCATAATTCGCGCCATCGGCGATAAGCCCTGCCAAACCGAGTCACGCGAGGCTGTAATTTGGTGTGATGCCCGGCTTTCTTCATCTCGCGGCCGTCTCACCGCCGATCTGCATCGCGACGTCCAGAGACATTGTAGGGTGCTCCTGCGCGTCGCGGAAAAAAATCGCCGATTTGGCGCGCAAGCGCGATCGCGGGTCAGGTCGCGCGGCCGATCGCCGACGAACGATCGACCGCGGATCGAGCTGACACGAACGTCATGACGCGATGCCGAATCGTTGAATGATCCAGACCACGAAACGGTCCAGCAGCAGGTCCAGGCCCCACAAATAAATGCCCATCCCGAATGTCATCACGAGAACGACGACAGTGGTCGCCCGTACTTCGCGCCGGGAGGGCCACGTCACCCGCTTCAACTCGTCGCGGACCTGCTTGAGGAACAGAACCGCGCGTTCAAGGCGTCCGCCTGGCGTCGGATTCTCCTCGTGTGAAGTTTCTGGCTCCATGTCGACACACTCCCCTCGGGCCGTCGCGCGACGGCCGGACACGATGTGACCTTGTGTGAGGGTTAGGCGGTCGGCGGTGCGCGCGAGGCGCGAACGGAGAGGAAGGGAGCGTCGTGTCGCGCGTCGGCGTCACGCGCGAGAATGGGAACGGACTCGACGGTTCCGAAGAGCGGACCGAGGCGGACGATGACGCCGGACAGATCGAGCCCGGCGGGCAGCATCGCGGTCACGACGAGGATCGCGATGCAGACAGCGGCGAGCAGCCGGCGTGTCGTCGTGGTCACGAGATGGCTATCGAATCACAGAGCGGCGTGAACTTCAAGCCTTGGGATTCGCCACTCGGCCCAGGAACAGGATGTTGCCGCTCTTCGCTTGCTGAATCATGAACACAAACGGATGGTCTGCTCGAAATACGGGGACAGGTGGTTGAATCGCCGTGGCCTCGACGACGGCGATGCCGGTCGCGGCCGCCGCTTCGGTGCCCTCTTCGTTGACGTCGACGAAGGCCTGATGAATGACTGCCTGGATGGAGAGGTCTCGTGTGCCGTCCATGCCTGACAAATCGGCGGCAGCCGAAAATGCCGTCCGCATACCCAGTTTGTCCAGGCTGTCATTCAAGGAGTACCTGGCGTTGAACGTGAAGCGCGGGATGAACACGTCGACACGCTGATGTTTCAATGCGTTCGTCCACGCCGTCAGCCTGACCATCGACAGCGACTTCTCGAGCGATCGCAGATCGTCTGTCCTGGGGAGCACGATTCGCATCACCAACTCGCCGCCTTGATATGGCAATTCGAGAATCTGAAGCTCGGGCGTCTCGGCGTACTTGAACGTGCCGCCGCTGGTTTGCATCAGCGGAACCTTGACCGCCGAGCGGGAACCAACGCGGAAATCCTCGTCGGTCGTCAGCTTCTTGTCGAATTCGCTGATCCACCGGCCTTTGAAATAGATCGCGTTGGTCAAGACGAGACGGGTTGTCGAACTCAACGAGCCCGGCGGGAACATGCCTTTGATCTTGTCGTTCGTCTTGTCCGCGATCCAGCGGTCGATCGTGCGGGTCGCGTCCGCGTTGGCATGCAGAAAGTCGACATTCGTGGCGGTACCGCCGTAGTACCGGCGCACGATATCGGTGTAGGTGCTCAAGAAGCGGTAGTCGCGCTGCGCCCAGAGCGCGTTCGCGACGTTGAGCCGATGTGCGGCGTTCGGATGATTGATCGTCTGCTGGACTGCGGCGAATCCCGATCGTCGCGCGTCATCGTCTCGCGGGAAGTGAAGCGCCTTCTGCATCTCATCCGCGGTCGTGCCGCGCGCGCCTTCAAACGCCATCGCGAGCGCCGTCGCAATGCTGAACGGCGAGAAGAAGACATTGCCGGCCCCGACGTCCAACGCCGAATACAGATCGATCGCGAAGCGATTGTTGGCGTCGACGACGGCGGCCATTCCGGAATTGGCGACAGCTTTTTGATCAGCGGGTCCGGCGCGGAGCACGCTCGCGAGCGCGACGCTCGACACGACGATGGCGAGCGCGACAACGCGTCGTGCCTGTGGCCCGTGGTGATTTCCCATGGTCGGCCTCGTTTCGATCCGATTATCGGCTGCCTGGCATCAGCCCGTACAGACGTCGACCTCGACCGGTCGGCCGTGCATGCTTCAGATCCAATTGACCACGAGCATTTGGCGGCGTACCGTTGAGGCACACCACGCCGGGGTGGCGGAACTGGCAGACGCACAGGACTTAAAATCCTGGGCCGCGCAAGCGGCGTGCGGGTTCGATCCCCGCCCTCGGCACTGATTTGCTAATGATTTCAGCGATTCTGGTTCGACGACGCTTGTCGTAAGTCCCGGTGGAGCGTCGGCAAACACGTGTCTCACTGC
>DASYQZ010000168.1:0-89442 GCA_036004865.1 Vicinamibacterales bacterium | reverse complement strand
TGACGCCGTCGTTCAGCCGCCCGATGAGATAGAGAAAATGTCCGCCGCGTCCCTGCCGATTCGCCGGATCGATGACGAGCGGGAGCCACACTTCGGCTTTCGCGTCGGCGACGTCGAAGCGCGGCGGCATGATGCCGACGATCGTCCGGCGGCGGCCGTTGATGTCCACCTGGCTGCCGACCGTTTGCGTGCTGCCGCCGAACGCCGACTGCCACAGCTCGTACGACAGCATCGCGACGAGCGCGCCGTTGGGACGCGTTTCAGCGACGTCGAACGTCCGGCCCTGCAGCGGATTGACCCGCAAGGCTCTGAACAGATCCGCAGTGCCCGCCGCGGAGTTCACGCGCCGCGGACGATCGGGCGCCGTCAGGTTCGCCTGTCCCGTCGTGAACGCGCCGACGACGGAGAACGCGCGCGTGCGCTCCTGGAGCTCGAGGTACTCCGGCGCGGATATCCAGAACTGATCGAACCCCAGCGCGGGAAACTGACTGGAGATGTAGATGAGCCGCTCCGGCTGCGGATAGCCCAGCGGTCGAAGAATGACAGCATTCACGACCGAAAAGATCGCCGTGTTCGCGCCGATCCCGAGCGCGAGCGTCAGGATCGTGACGATCGCGAACCCCGGCGATCGAACGAGATTGCGGGTTGCGTGACGAGCATCGCGCAGCAGACCGTCCATGGACACCGCCTCCACCCGGAAGACACCAAGTCTCGCGGTTAGACGGCAGCCTGCCGCGAAGTGTTGTCAGGGCGTTCGATGGAAGACGAACGTTTCCGCACGCTGTCCGCCGTCGCTGATGCGCGCCTCGAGCGTGCCGGCGCCGCGCCTCGCATAACGAATCATCTTCGGAAAATCGTGCGCCGGATTCTCGAACGTCGCGCTGTCGGCCGTCAGTTCCGTCAGCACGAAGTCGGTCGGCGGACGGCCGTTCGGCTGCGCGACGTACACCAGTCCGCCGTCGCGCTCGACGATGCGGAGGAACTCGAAAGCGACCATGCGATCGCCTTTGAGCGTTCGAGAGACCGCGAGCATGGCGCCGGCCGGCGGCGTCCATCGCTCTTCGAAGGACATGCCGCCGTCTTTGCCCGTCCAGAGACCCGCAATCCATGCGACCTGCGCGATCGATGCGCGCGCAGGCCTGCCCTGAGCCAGGTCGAAGGGTGATGGAACTGTATGCGGACTCGCGCATCGCGGGCTTGAACAAATGCGACCGGCGATGTTAGTGTCCCGGTCGCCGTGGAATACACCGAATCGCCTCCGCCGCCGCCGCTCGCGTCCATCGTGCGGTGTGTGTGGACGCTCGACGGTCACGCGGACGATCTGCGCGACGCGATCCAGCCGGTGCTGCCCGACGGCTGTCCCGAGCTCGTCGTGCATTTGGGGGACGCGTTCGAGCGCGTCCACGCGAACGGAATCGTCGAGCGTCAGCCGGCAGTGCTGATCGCAGGTCAGCTCACCAGTCAGCTCGTGCTGTGACCAACCGGACGAATCGCGGTCGTGGGCGTGCGGTTTCACCCGGACAGCGCCGCGGCCATTCTGCGCGCGCCGCAGCACGAGCTCGCCGGCCTCACGATCGGCGTCGACGCCGTCGACGCGCCGCTCGGTCGATCGCTCGACGGCGTGCGCGAATCGGCTCGCGGCGACGCGACAGCGGCCAGAGCCGTCACAGCGGTCCTCGATCGTCTGGCGATTCACACGGAGCCCGCGCGCATCGATCCGCGCGTGCGCCGCGCGTCCGACGTCATCGGCCGCCATCGCGGCCGCGTGTCGATCGATCGCCTCGCGCGCCACGTCGGGCTGACCCGCCGTCATCTCGAGCGGCGGTTCCAGATGCTCGTCGGTGTCTCGCCGAAACGGCTGGCGCGCATCGTGCGGTTTCAGCGCGCGCTCCGCGTGCTCGAACGCGCCGGCGCCGGACAGCGCGGCACGCGAACCGCCATGGAATGCGGCTACGCCGATCAGGCGCACTTCGTTCGAGAGTATCGCGAGCTCGCGGGCTGCCCGCCAGAGGCGCATCTGCTGCGACATGCGGAGCTCAACGGCTTCTATGCGGGTCGCTGATCTATCGCGACAAAGCCGCCGCCCCAGCCGGCGACGACGAGACGCGCCGACGGATCGCCTATGCGACTCGTGCGTCGACCGTAATCTGCATCGAGCCGCGGTACGCGTTCGACACCGGACACCGCCCTTCGGCTTCTTTCGCTACCTCGGCGAACTGCGACGCGTCGAGACCTTTCAGCCCGTACGCCGTCACCTCGAGCTTCGACGATCCGATCTTGATGCCCGCGTCGCCCTTGTCGGCGGTGATCGTCGCGCGCACGACCGTGCGATCCGCCGACGCGCCCTTGCGCCCCAGCGTGCCGTTCAACGCCATGGCGTAGCACGCGGCATGCGCAGCCGCCATCAATTCTTCAGGGCTCGTCTTGCCGCCCGGATCGCCGATGCGCGCGGGAAACGACACCGGCAGGGAGAACGCGCCGGTGCCCGCCTTCGCAGTGCCGCTGCCTTCGGTCACTGAACCTTTCCATTCCACGTCGACGTGCCTCTCGAAAGTCGCCATCGTGCCTCTCTTTTCCTATTTGCGCTAGGGCCCCACCCCCAGCGCCTGCCACGCCTCGCCTTCGGCTCGGCGCGATGATTGGCCGCGACGTTCCGCTCAAGTCAGCGGCTCTGTCACGGCGCTCTTACTGGCGGCGCTCGCGGCCCGTGATGCCGAGCTGCACGGCCGTGCCGATCAGTCCGATCACGACCCAGGCGATCGGCACCCAGCGCTGACCTGGAGCCGTCGTGGGATACAGAATCCAGACGTCGCCGCTGGCGGCTGCGCGCGCGGCGCGGCGATCGCCGACGAGCGCGAGCGATCCGACCAGCAGCGTCCATGCGCCGCCGAACGCGGTCGCGACGATGATCACGTAGCGCTGCAGCAGCATCGCGCCGACCGCGCCGAGGATCGCGAGCACGATGACGGCGAGCGCCGGCGGATCGCCGGTGCCGGACGACTGCCACATCACGTGCGCGACGAGCGCGCCGAGCCCGGCGCCCACCAGCGCGATGCCGACGAAGTAGGCCAGCGTGAGCACCGCGGCGCCAATCAGCCCGCCGACGAGCGCGCCGAGGACCATCGCAGCCGTGCTGTTCGCGCTCATCATCGAGCTGGCGATCATGGCGCCCAGGATGAAGCCGTAGATCGCGAGCACCACCCGGAAGAGGCGGTAGCCGGCGAAGCACGACACCGCGCCACCGACGACGAGCGTGAGGGTAGCGAGAATTCCGTACGGCGCGGGCAGCATCGGGGTCGACAACCGCTAGACTTCGCGGCGCCCTTCGAGCGCCTTGTGCATCGTGATCTCGTCGGCATACTCGAGGTCGCTGCCGACCGGCAGGCCCATGGCGATGCGCGTCACCTTCACGCCGAGCGGCTTGAGCAGCCGCGCCAGGTAGATGGCCGTCGCCTCGCCTTCGACGGTTGGATTGGTCGCGAGAATGATCTCGGCGACGCCGTTGTTGACGCGCGCGAGCAGGCTCTTGATTTTCAGATCGTCGGGCCCGATCCCCTGGAGCGGCGACAGCGCGCCCATCAGCACGTGATACAGCCCTTTGAACTCGCGCGTCTTCTCGATCACGGCGACGTTCTGCGGCTCTTCGACGACGCAGATGACGTGCGGGTCGCGCGTCTCGCTGCGGCAGAACGCGCACGGATCGGCGTCGGTGATGTTGCTGCAGATCGAGCAGTAGGTGACACGTTCCTTCACGTCGCGGACGGCGTCGGCCAGGCGGTCGGTCTGCTCGCGCGGCGTGCGAAGGATGTGGAACGCGAGACGCTGCGCGCCCTTGGGCCCGATGCCGGGCAGGCGCTTCAGCTCTTCGATGAGTCGGATCAGAGGCTCGGGCAGGGACACGTGAGATTCAGCTATCAGCTATCAGACATCAGACATCAGCTATCAGACTTCAGACTTCAGATTTTGAGACCGGGCGGCAGCATGCCGCCCATTTTCTCCGCCATCTCTTCGTCCGCCTTGCGATGGGCGTCGTTGATGGCCGCGACGATCAGGTCCTGCAGCATCTCGACATCGTCCCTCGAGACCACCTCGGGATCGATCTTCAGCGACTGAATCTGCTTGGCGCCGTTGACGACCACGGTGACCATGCCGCCGCCGGCGTTGCCTTCGACGCGCAGCTCGGCCATCTGTTTCTGGAGGCGCTCCTGCATCTGCTGCGCCTGTTTCATCATTTGTTGAATGTTCATGCTACGGGTGCCTCGTGCCAGGTGCTGCGTGCCGGGTGCTGTGCCAGGTGCCGCGTGCCGGGTGCTGTGCCAGGGTGCACCTCGTCACATTTCTTCGACGTCGCGGATCTCCGCCGGGAACACTTCGAGCATCGCCTGGACGCCCGCGTCCGCCATGGCTTGTTCCCGAAGCGCGGACTTCTTGTCGTTGTTATCGGGGGGCTTCTTCTCCGCCGCCGGCGGGGCCGCCGCGCCTGCCGCCGGGTCGTTCTGCACGCTCGTGATGGCGATCTTGCGACCGGAGACCTGCTGCGCCGCCGATTCGATCCACGCCCGATTCTGTTCGAACACGTCGCGCAGCGTCCGATGGTTCGCCGAAAACGTGAACGTCGCCGAGTCGCCCGCCACTTCGATTTTCTGCGCCTGCGCGATGACGGTGTTGTAGAAGACCATCTTCGTCTTGCGAATTTCGGCGAGCAGCGCGTCCTTGAGATTGGTCGATGACGACGGGGGCGACGGCGGAGCGGGCTGCGCAGGTTTTGCCGCGGGCGGAGGCGCCGCGGGCCTTGCGGGCGGCGGAATATTCGCACGCGGAGCGGGCCGCTCATCTCTCGACGAGCTCGGGAGGCCCTGAGGCTGGCGAGCGGCAGCCACGCCGGCGCCCGCGATCAAATCTTCTATTGGCACCAGCTTGCGGAGGTAGATCCACCGCAGGAACGCCATCTCGAGGTGATACCGCGGCTGCGCCGCCGTACGGATATCCGTTTCGGCTTTCGTCAGCACATCGAATGCGCGCAGGAGGTCCTCACGCGAAAAACGGCCGGCGAGCGCCTTCAACCGATCGCGCTCCCCTTCGGCGGCGATTTCGGGATCGCCGATGCGCGTCGGATCGACCGACAGCACGAGCAGATCGCGCACGACGCGCGCGAGCTCGCGGCACACGGCGCGCAGGTCGTAGCCCATTTCGACGGCGCGGGCGGTGAGCGCGAAGGCCGCCGGCGCGTCCTCGTCGGCGACGGCCTGCACGGCATCGAGCAGCAGATCGCGGCCGACCAGCCCGAGCACGGTCGCCACGTCGTCCGCGGCGATGGTCGTCCCGGTGAACGCAATCACCTGGTCGAGCTTGCTCTGCGCATCGCGCATGCTGCCGTCGGCGTCGCGGGCGATGAGCTGCAGCGACTCGTCGCCGACCTCGATCCCTTCCGCGTCGACGATGCGGCGCAACTGCTCGGCGATGGCCTTTGTACCGATCGTCCGGAGCTCGAACACCTGCGACCGCGACAGCACGGTGTCGGGAATCTTCTCCGGCTCGGTCGTCGCCATCATGAAGACGACGTGCGGCGGCGGCTCCTCGATCGATTTCAGCAGCGCGTTGAACGACGGCACCGAGAGCTGATGCACTTCGTCGATGATGAACACCTTGTAGCGGTTGCGGACCGGCCGGATGGCGAGCCCCGAGATGATCACTTCGCGGACGTTGTCGATGCCGGTGTGCGTCGCTGCGTCGATCTCGAGCACGTCGATGTCGCGTCCCTCCGCGATCTCGACACATGCGTCGCATACGCCGCACGGATCGGCGGTCGGCCCGTTCACGCAGTTCAGCGCGCGCGCCAGAATGCGCGCGGTCGTCGTCTTGCCGACGCCGCGCGGGCCCGCGAACACGAACGCCTGCGCGAGCCGGTTGCTTTTCAGCGCGTTGCGCAGGGTGCGCGTGACCGCCTGCTGTCCGACCACATCGTCGAACCGCTGCGGCCGCCATTTGCGTGCGATGACCTGATATGCCATCGAGATTGCTGAATGCTGATTGTCGAGTGCAGATTATTGCAGATTGCTGGTTGCGGACTGCACCGCAGTCCGGAAGACCTGCGGCACATTACAGGATCTGCTTAGCGCTGCTGCCTTCCGGCCCTGACGCGGTTCGCAGTCTGGAATTGCACAGGTTCCGGACCGCGGTGCAATCCGCAAACGTCAACTTTACTACACAGGCACCCGCGTCGCGAGCAGCAGATACTTCGCGAGTATCTCGCCCACGACGACGGTGAAGAAATCGACGTAGAGAATGCCGGTCGCCGACTGCGTCGCGCGGATCTTCGCCGTCTCCCAGGTGAGGTACGACAGCAGCGCCGGCCCCGCCAGGCCGAACAGCACGCGCTGCCAGAAAAAAATTCCCGACACCGACGTGATGTAGTGCTGGAAGCTCGGCCCGAGTCCCGGCTGCCAGCTCCCAATCGCGAGGAACACGGCGGCGCCCACGACCACGACGCGGACGATCATCGACACGATGTGGACTTTGACGATGTTCTGAAGATGGGACACCTGCATCGACGGCAGGATCAAATACCAGTGACCGAGAATCATCGCGGTGCACGCGCCGCCGAGGAGTGCGGCGGAGCTGAGGAAGCTGGCGACCGTCAGCGCCCGCATCGGAAACGCGCGGCCGGCGGTCAGGGCGAGCGCCTGCAGGACCACCGCGAGCAGTCCGCCGCCGACGGCGATGCCGGCAAACACCGGCCGGATTCGGGCGAGCATCCGGCCCACCGTCGCCCAATACAGGATGATCGCCGCCTCGGCGGCGCCGAGCGCCAGCACGCTGACCCGCGCCAGGCGCGTGGGCGGCGGATCGCCAGGGTTGGAACCGCTGTAGTAGAACGCAAGCGCAATCGCGATCAGAATCGCGGCGAGGCCCGCGTTGAAGCGGAAGAACTTGACGCCCGCTTCGCGCGAGACCAGGGCGAGCGTGAACGCGATGCCGACGCCGAGATGCGCGAGGAAGAGAAACAGGATCGTGGACAGGGACATCTGTCCACGATTCTATCGTTCATTCGTATCTCAGCGCCTGGATCGGACTCACGCGCGCCGCGCGCAGGCCGGGAAGCAGGCTCGCCGCCAGCGCCACAGCGCCGAGCAGCAGCACGATTGCCGCGAACGTCGACGGGTCGTGCGGCGACACCTGGAACAGCAGCGCGGTCATCGACTTGGTCACCGCGTACGACGCTGCCAGTCCGATCGCGATGCCGGCAACCGTCAGCAGCATGCCGTGACCGACGACGAGCGCGAGCACGTTCCGCCGCGTCGCGCCAAGCGCCATCCGGATGCCGATCTCCTGCGTGCGCTGACTGACCGAGTACGACAGGACACCGTAGATGCCGACGACCGACAGCAGCAGCGCGAGCGCGCCGAACCCGGTCAGCAGCATCACGCTCAGCCGCGGCTGCTCCGTGTTCTGCGCGAGATACGCGTCCATCGTCTGCAGTCCGTAGATCGGAATGTATCGATCGATGGCCGCGACCTCGCGCCTGATGGACGCCGCGACGGCCTGCGGTTCGAGTGAGGTTCGCACCACGAGCGCCATCCCCGGCCGCCGTTCTTGCATATAGACCGGCAACTGCAGGTACGGCGTGTACACCTGAACGAACGGAGGCTCGCTGGCCATCCCGTAGTGGCGAACGTGCCGCACGACGCCGATCACCTCGCGCCATGACGGCTGCATGTCGGCGCCGCCATGCCCGCGGAACTCGAACGCGATCCGCTTGCCGATCGCATCATCAGTCGGGAAGAGCCGGCGCGCGAGCGATTCGTCGACGATCGCCACGGGCGTCGACTCGGCGGTGTCGCGCTCGGAGAACACGCGTCCCTTCAAGACCTGGATGCCCATCGCGCGGAAATAATCGGGGCTCGTAGTCTGGAACAGCGTCATCGCCGGCAATCGATCGGGACTCGGCATCGGGGCGCCTTCGGGAATGACCGGCGCCTCCGATCCGCCGCCCTCGAGCGGCACGGCACTGTTGAGGCCCGCGGCGTCGACGGCGGGCAGCGCGCCCACGCGCCGCAGCAGCTCCTGATGGAACGTCGTCCAGCGTGCGCGATCGGGATACCTGGCGTCGGGCAGCGTCAGGCGCAGCGTGACGACGCGCTCCGCGTTGAATCCGGGATCGATCGACATCAGACGAGCGAAGCTGCGAATCATCAATCCCGCGCCGATGAGCAGCACCAGCGCGAGCGCGACCTCCGCGACCACGAGCGCGGATCGAAATCGCCGCGCCGCCACGCTCGACGATCCACGTATCGAATCCTTGAGCGCCGTCAGGAGATCGGGCGCAGACGCGCGCAGCGCCGGCACGAGGCCGAACAGGACGCCGGTCGCGATCGAAACCGCCGCGACGAACGCGAGCACGCGGCCATCGACCGCAATGAGATCGATCCGCGGCACCGTCGTCGGCTGCGACGCGACGAAGGCCTTCACCGCCCAGGACGCGAGCAGCGCGCCAAGCAGGCCGCCGGCGGACGAGAGCATCAGGCTTTCGGTCAGCAACTGCTGGACGATGCGCCGGCGCGCGGCGCCGAGCGCGGCGCGGATGGCGATTTCCCGCTGGCGCGCCTCCGCGTTCGACAGCATCAGGTTTGCGAGGTTGGCGCACCCGATCAACAGCACGAAGGCGACGGCGGCGATCAGCACTCGCAACGCCGGCCGGATGTTGCGCACGATCTGCTCGAAGTACGGCACCACGGCCACGCGCACGTTCTTGTTCGAGTCGGGATACTGGTTCTCGAGCCGGCGGGCGATTGTGTCCAAGTCGGCCATCGCCTGCTCCACCGTGACGCCGCGCTTCAATTTCCCGACGGCGCCCAATCCGGGATGCGCGCCACGGTCCTTGGGAAACGTCGGCACGTACAGTCCAAGCGGCAGCCACACGTCTGTGAGGCGCGACGGAAAACGCATCGCCGCCGGCATGATGCCGATGACGGTGTGCGGTTGCCCGTTCAGCGTCACCGCCCGGCCGACGAGTCCCGCGTCGGCGTTGAAGCGGCTGCGCCACAGCCGCTCGCTGACAATCGTCACGCGATCTGTGCCGGCGCGATCTTCGTCCGCGGAGAAGGTGCGTCCTGCAAGCGGAGCAATCCCCATCACCGTGAACACGTCAGACGAGGCGAGCGATCCGTTCAGGCGCTCGGGCTGATCGCCGCCAGTCAGGTTGACGACGGCGCCGCGATTGATGCCGAGCGCCTCGAACACCTGATTCTGCGCGCGCCAATCCTGAAAGTTCTGCCACGAGACCGACATCATCTGACCGGACGTCGTCCGCTCGTTCATGGTCAGGATGCGTTCGACGTCGGGATACGGAAGCGGCCGCAGCAGGACGCCGTCGAGCACGCTGAAGATCGCAGCGTTGGCGCCGATGCCGAGCGCGAGCGTGAGCACGACGACTGCGGTGAAGCCTCGTTGCTTCGCGAGCATCCGGACGGCGTATCGCAAATCCTGAATCAGGGAATCCATGTCTCCTCCGTCTGATTTGGGACTTAGACGGAGGGACGAGGATCAAAGATGTCAGATGGGTCCGGTAGGTCGGGTGGGGCGGCTGGTAGGTCGGACCTACCCGACCTACCCGACCTACCTGACCTACCCGACCAATCACAGCCGCTTGTTCACTTCCGCCCAGTTCACGACGTTCCACCAGGCGTCGATGTAATCCGGACGACGGTTCTGATACTTCAAGTAGTACGCGTGCTCCCAGACGTCGACGCCGAACACGATCTTCTTCCCTTCCATCAGCGGGCTGTCCTGGTTCGCGCTGCTCTCGACGACGAGCTTGCCGCCCTGACTGATCACCCACGCCCATCCGCTGCCGAAGCGGCCGACGCCCGCTTTCTTCACCTCTTCCTTGAACTTGTCGAAGCTGCCGAACGAAGAGTTGATCGCGTCCGCGATCGCGCCGGTCGGTGCGCCGCCCGCCTTGGGGCCCATGATTTGCCAGAACATCGAGTGGTTCGCGTGGCCGCCGCCATTGTTGCGTACGGCGGTGCGGATGTCCTCGGGCACGTTGTTGATGCCGCGCAGCAGATCCTCGATGCTCTTCGAGTGCAGCTCCGGATGCTTGTCGAGCGCGGCGTTGAGGTTCGTGACGTACGCCTGATGGTGCTTCCCGTGATGAATCTCCATCGTCTTCGCGTCGATGTGAGGTTCGAGCGCATCGAAGGGATACGGAAGGGGGGGCAGTGAGTGAGCCATCGAACGTCCTCCTTATGCATCGCGCCGTCGTTGTCGAAACCTGACGAGCGTACTATCGTTCGGGCTCCGGCTTCAACGACGCGAGCGCGGCGAGGATCGGGATTGTGCGGGAGCGGCCGCTACTGAATGGACAACATCCGGTCGAGCGCGACCTTCGTCCAGTGCTTGCGATCGTCGGGGACGACGATCCGGTTGTGGACCTCCCCGGCGACGAGGCCCTCGAGCACCCACAGGAGGTGATTCGGCGACACGCGGAACATCGTCGAGCAGAGGCACCCGAATTGATCGAGCGAGTGGACGGTCCGTTCCGGCTGAACTTCGCGCGCCAGACGGTTGACGAGATGAATCTCGGTCGCGACCGCCCATACCGAGCCGGCGGGACTCGCTTTGACCGTCTTGATGATGTATTCGGTCGACCCCGCGTCGTCGGCCGCCTGCACGACTTCCCACGGCACTTCGGGATGCACGATGACGCGGATGCCGGGGTGCTGCGCGCGAACGGTCTCGATCTGCCGCACGGTGAACCGCGTGTGCACCGAGCAGTGACCCTTCCACAGAATCATGCGCGCGCGCGTCACGGCCTCGGGTTCGAGTCCGCCCCAGATCTCGTTCGGATCCCACACGACCATTCGATCGAGCGGCACACCGAGCTTGTACGCGGTGTTGCGTCCCAGATGCTGATCGGGAAGAAACAGAATCCGCTCGCCGCGCTCCCACGCCCACTCGAGCGTCGCCGCGGCGTTCGACGACGTGCAGACGACGCCGCCGCGTTCGCCGACGAACGCTTTGATCGCGGCCGCAGAGTTGATGTAGGTGACGGGCACGACGCTCTGACGATTGGTCGCGGTCCCGAGCATCTGCTCGAGATCGCTCCAACTCTGTTCGAGCTGATCCGGTTCGGCCATATCGGACATCGAACATCCGGCGGCGAGGTCGGGCAGGATCACCTGCTGATGGTTCGCGCTGAGCACGTCCGCGCTCTCGGCCATGAAGTGGACGCCGCAGAAGACGATGAACTCGGCGTCGGGATGCTGGGACACGTGACGCGCGAGCTTGAACGAGTCGCCGGTGTAGTCGGCGAACTTGATCACTTCGTCGCGCTGATAATGGTGTCCGAGAATCACGAGCCTGCGGCCGAGCTTCGTTTTCGCGGCCGCGATGCGGACGTCCATCTCCTCGTCAGACAACCCGAGATATTTCTCGGGGAGCGGCTGGCGTTCGGAGATGTGCTCCTTCTCGTACGCGGTCAGAACAGGCAGCAGCAAGGTTGTGAAACTTTTCGCAAAGACGCCTATAAGTATAACACCCGGCAGAATTTCACTATTCCCTCTTACGGATGGGCCGTCGCGTGGCCGACCACGCGATAGAACGTATCGCGCTCGACCGGTTCGCGTCCCGCCGCGCGGATGAGGCGCTCGATCTCACGCGTCGACAGCGTCGTCGGCGTCCGGGATCCGGCCATGTGGTAAATCTTCTCTTCCTGCACGGTGCCATCGAGATCGTCCGCCCCGAACCAGAGGCACGTCTGCGCGACTTCCACGCCTGTCGCAATCCAGAACGCTTTCACGTGATCGATGTTGTCGCACATCAGCCGCGCGACCGCATGCACGCGCAGCGTGTCGGCGGCGCTCGGCGCCGGCAGCTTGCGCATCTGATTGTTGTCGGGGTGGAACGCGAGCGGGATGAACGCCTGGAAACCGCCGGTCTCGTCCTGCAGCGCGCGCGCGCGGAGCATGTGATCGACCCGTTCCTCGCTCGTCTCGATGTGACCGTAGAGCATGGTCACGTTGGTGCGCATGCCGAGCCGGTGCGCCGTGCGATGGATTTCGAGGTAGCGTTCGGTGCCGCATTTGTCGTGCGCGATCTTCCGGCGCACGCGCCCGGCGAAAATCTCGGCGCCGCCGCCCGGCAGCGAATCGAGTCCGGCAACCATCAACTCGCGCAACACCTGCTCGTCAGTCATTCCGTACAGATCCGCGAAGAACGCGATCTCGACGGCAGTGAAACATTTCAGATGGATGTCGGGACGGATGCGTTTGAAGCCGCGCAGCATCTCGGTGTAGTAGTCGAACGGCAGATCCGGATGCAGGCCGTTGACGACGTGGATTTCGGTGAGCGGCTGGTCGGCGCGCTGGCGCAGCTTGTCCCAGACCTGCTCGAGCGTCATCGTGTACGCGTCGGTGTCGCCGGGCTTCAGCCGCGCGAACGAGCAGAACAAACAGCTCGCGACGCAGACGTTCGTCGCCTCGAGCCGGATGTTGTAGTTGTAGAACGTGCGGCGGCCGTGCCGTTTCTCCCGCTCGCGGTTCGCCAACCACCCGACGGCGAGGAGATCCGGAGAATCAAACAGCCGCCGGCCATCGTCCAAATCGAGACGAACGCCACGATCGACTTTTTCAGCGATGTCTGTGAGGCCGGCGGACTCGAGGCGGGAGAGCGGATGCATGTGGTCATTGGGTAATCTGGTAATCGGGTAATTGAATTGCCAGATTTCGAACCCAGATTGAATTACCAGATTACCCGATTATCCAAGTACCAGATTCATGAGCGAAGGGTCAGGTAGAAACTCCCCAGACCTGTATTCGCAGCGATCGTGCGCGCGGCCCGTCGAGCTCCGCCATCAGGATCCGTTGCCATTGACCGAGCACGACTTCACCGCCGCTGACCTGGAGCGTGAGGCTGTGGCCGAGCAGCATCGCGCGCAGGTGCGAATCGGCGTTCATGCGATCGCAGTCCGAATGATCGGGGTTGTTGTGCAGCCACTCGGCGTCGCGCGCGACCATTTCTTCGAGGAACCGCTTGATGTCGGAGAGCAGCGCCGTCTGGAACTCGTTGATGAAGAGCGCGCACGTCGTGTGCATCGACCAGAGGCTCACCAGCCCTTCGCGGATGTTGAACATCCGCACGAACTCCATGATCCGGTTCGTGAGATCGATGAGCTCGATGCGCTGGTCGGTCTGTATGACGATCGTCTCCCCGTGAATCGTCAGTCCGCCGACCGTCGCGTCCGCCACATGTTCGACGGGCTTTTCGCGGACGGTGACAGTCGAGCTCTTGCTCATGCGGCTCCTTTCACGTTGTGCTGCTTGTGGGCGCGTCCCGCTTCCGGACACGAACGAGTCATGTTACGTAAAAACTCCCGCCAGAGGCAACCCTGCTATACTCGCTGCGACTTTGACGTACACCCCGGCGGCCACGCGAAGTGGGTGCGAAGCCCACATGGTCCCGCCACTGTAAGCGGCTAGCAGCGCGTCAACGCACGTCACTGGTTCGGGACGGCCCTCGGGCCGACGCCAACTGGGAAGACCGACGCGCTGCGGCGATCCGCGAGTCAGGAAACCTGGCCGATCGGGGGCGTCCTTTCTTCGGCGCGAGAGACGCCGGGAGGATCCGATGCGCACGTCCCGCCTCCGGCGGCCGGCTGCGGCCCGCCGCGCTTTTCTCGTAATCAGTTTCTTCACGCCCGGGAACCACTCGGCTCGCCGATGAGCAGAACACATCGGGCTGCCATTTCCTGGAGTGGCGGCAAGGACAGTTGCGCGGCGCTTCAGCACGCCTGGCCGGACTTCGACATCGTCGCCATGGTGACGATGTTCGACGAGGCGGCCGCGCGGAGCCGCTCCCATGGATTGCGGCCCGAAGTGCTCGCCGCGCAGGCCGATCGCCTCGGACTGCGACGCGTGATCGGCCGCTGCACGTGGCAGACGTACAACGCGGCATTCGGCGCGGCGCTCGACGAGTTGAGAGACGAGGGCATCACACACGTGGTCTTCGGCGACATTCTGTTCGAGGAACACCGTCGGTGGGCCGAGGACATGTGTGCGCCTCGCGGGCTCGTCGCGGTCGAACCGTTGTTCGGCCGCTCGACGACAGACCTCCTGCTGGACTGGCTGCACACGGGCGGTGAAGCGATGATCGTCACCGCTCGCGCGGAATTCCTGGATGCCAGCTGGCTCGGCCGCACACTCTCCATCGAGATGCTCGCCGAGCTCGAGCGGCTCGGTGTCGATCCGTGCGGCGAGCGCGGAGAGTACCACACGGTCGTCACGAACAGTCGCCTGTTTCGCGAACGCCTCCACCTTCAATACGGCGAGCGCGTCGAACGGTCTGGCTGCTGGGCGCTCGACGTCACGGTCGGCGAGCCGGCAGCGGTTGGCACGTGATGACGCGCGGCTTCCCATGAATCCTGTCCTGCACGCCGGCGACGTCGCGTTCGCATACGACCGCCGTGGCCGTTCGGTCGTCGACGGCGTGACACTGGCCGTTCCGCGCGGGACGATCGCCGGCCTCCTCGGTCCGAACGGATCCGGCAAGACGACGCTGCTCCGATTGCTCTCGGGTGTCGTGACGCCGGCGCGCGGAACTGTGACCATCGACGGCGTCCCGATCGCGACGTTGTCGCGGCGCGAGATGGCGCGGCGCGTCGCGATCGTGCCGCAGGAAACGCACTCGACGTTCGACTTCAGCGTGCTGGAGATCGTCCTGATGGGACGCTATCCGCACCTCGGCGCGTTCGAGCTCGAAGGCAAAGACGACGTGGCGATCGCGCGCGCGGCGATGTCGGCGACCGGCACGGCGGCGTTCGAAGCGCGGCGGTTCGCGACGCTGAGCGGCGGCGAAAAACAGCGCGTCGTCATTGCGAGCGCGCTGGCGCAGTCGTCCGAGATTCTGCTGCTCGACGAGCCGACGGCGTCTCTGGACCTGGGCTTTCAGTTCGAGATCGCGACGCTGCTCGCGCGCCTCAACCGCGAGCGCGGTGTGACGATGGTTGTCTCGACACATGATTTGAATCTGGCGGCGACGCTGTGCACCGAGCTCGTGCTGTTGAAGGCGGGCCGTGTGCTCGCGTACGGGCCGACCGAGCGTGTGCTGAACGCGGACAGCATTCGAACGCTGTACGGCGTCGAAGCGGACGTGGTGAAGCATCCGCGCGCCGGCCATCTCACGGTGGTGCCGATTGGCCGCGCCGATTGACGTCCGGCGGCGGCTGATCGCGACGGTCTCGGTGTTCGGCGCGCTGACCGCCCTCTGCTGTCTGCTGGCGCCGATCGTGGGCAGCACGCCGATCTCGTTGTCGCGCGTCTTCAGCCGGACGATTCCGTTCGCCGACAACGTCGACGCGCAGGTGTTCTTCGTCGCGCGGCTGCCGCGCGTCATCGCCGCGGCGCTCGTCGGCAGCGGACTGGCGGTCGCGGGCGTCGTGTTCCAGGCGCTGCTGCGCAACCCGCTCGCGTCGCCGGACACGCTCGGCGTGTCGGCAGGCGCGACGCTCGGTGCGATGATTGCGATCACCTTTCACGTCGACGTCACGCTGATGGGGATCACGTCGGTGCCGCTCGCGAGCTTCGTCGGTTCCGCCGGCGCGCTCGGGATCGTCTATCTGCTGGCCGCGGCCCGCAGGCGAGGCACGTCGAGCACGGTCCTGCTTCTCGCCGGCGTCGCCTTGTCCGCATTCCTGGGCGCGCTCCTCCGTCTCATTCAGTTGGTCGCCGACTTCACCGACACACTTCGCAACGTCCGGTGGATGATGGGGTCGCTCGACGTCGCGAGCTACGCGCCGATCGTCGCGGCCCTTGCGCCGATGGCGTTCGCGTTCGTCGTCGCAGGCGCGCTGCCGCGCGTGCTGGATCTCATCAGCCTCGGGGCCGAAGCCGCCGAATCGCGCGGCGTGGACGTTCGCCGCGCCGAGCGGATCGCGCTGCTCAGCGCGTCGCTGTCGACCGGCGCGGCCGTGTCGCTCGGCGGACCGATTCCGTTCGTCGGCATCGTCGTGCCGCACATCGTCCGGCTGCTCGTCGGCGCCGACCATCGCCTCGTGCTGCCCGCGTCGGCGCTCTTCGGCGCGTCGTTCGTCATCGTCTGCGATCTCGTGGCGCGGACCGCGCTCGGACCGGTCGAGCTTCCCGTCGGCACGGTGACCGCGATCATCGGAGGACCATTCTTTCTATGGCTGCTGTTCCGTCGACTCGCGTAATCCGCCGCGCGACGATACGACGAACGCAAAAGACGGTCTTTGCGGTCTTCTTACTATTCGCAGGCGCCGCGCACGCTCAGGCGCGTCGCGTCGTTTCCATCATTCCCGCCACGACCGAGATGCTGTTCGCGATGGGCGCGGGCGATCGGCTCGTCGCCGTCGGGAGCTACGATCGTTTTCCGCCTGAGGTCGAGAAACTTCCGCGCGTGGGCGCGCTGCTCGATCCGGCTGTCGAGCGGATTATCGCGATGCGTCCGGATCTCGTCATCCTCTACGGCACCCAGACCGAGCTGCGCACGCAGCTCGAGCGCGCGCAGATTCCCTACTACTCGTACGTGCATCGCGGTCTGGCCGACATCACCGGGACGATCCGGTCGCTTGGCGCGCGCGTCGGCGTCGCGCCGCAGGCAACCGCGCTGGCCGATCGGATCGAGCGGCAGCTCGCGGAGATCCGGTCGCGCGTCGCCAGGAGTCCGAGGCCGAAGACGCTGCTCGTGTTCGGCCGCGAGCGCGGGTCGCTTCGAAACATCGACGCGAGCGGCGGCGTCGGATTTCTCCACGACATGCTCGAAACCGCTGGCGCCACCGATGTGCTTGGCGACGTGAAGCGGCAGTCGGTCACGATGACGACCGAGCTGGTGCTGGCGCGGGCGCCTGACGTGATCATCGAGCTGCGGTACGCGCGGGGCGACGACACGGATGCCGCTGATTTGCGTGAGTGGAATGCGCTGCCGGCGGTGCCGGCGGTGAAGAAGAGGCGAGTGTTCATGCTCCACGGAGAAGAATTCGTCGTACCCGGACCACGAGTCGCGGCAGCGACCGAGCGCCTCGCGCGTCTGCTCCACCCTGAGGCGTTCAAATGAAGACGCTCGTGTCGTGGTCCAGCGGCAAGGACAGCGCGTGGATGGTGCACGTGCTCCGCCGGCGTCCCGAGGTCGAGCTTGCGGGACTGCTGACGACCGTCAACGAGGCGGCGCACCGCGTGGCGATGCACGCCGTGCGCATCGATCTGCTCCAGGCTCAGGCCGACGCGCTTGGACTGCCGTTGTGGCAGATTCCGATTCCGTCGCCGTGTCCGAACGACGTCTACGAGCGGGCGATGTCGGCTGCGGTGGCGCGCGCCGTGGGCGAGGGCTTCACGCACATCGCGTTCGGGGATTTGTTTCTCGAGGACATCCGGCGGTATCGCGAGGAGAAACTCGCGGGAACGGGACTGACGCCGCTGTTCCCGCTCTTCAGTACTCACACGGCCGACACACCGCGGCTCGCGCGCGACATGATCGCAGCGGGGCTCGGCGCACGCCTCACCTGCGTCGACCCGAAGGTCCTCGATCGATCGTTTGCCGGACGAGAGTTCGATGCGTCGCTGCTCGGCGATCTGCCGTCATCAGTCGACCCCTGCGGGGAGCGCGGTGAGTTTCACACGTTCGCGTACCGCGGACCGATGTTCGCGCGCGAGATTCCAATCGACATCGGCGTCACCGTCGAGCGCGATGGATTCATTTTTACCGATCTGCAATGGCGTCATATCCCGAGCGCATTGTCTGTCTGACTGAAGAGACGACCGAGACGCTCTACCTGCTCGGTCAGGGCGATCGCATCGTCGGTGTGTCCGGCTACACCGTGCGGCCGCCCGAGGCACGTCAGAAGCCGAAGGTGTCGGCGTTCATCAACGCGAAGTTCGACAAGATCGAGGCGCTGAAGCCGGACCTCGTGCTCGCGTTTTCCGATCTGCAGGCGGATCTCGCGGCCGAGCTCGTGCGCCGCGGCATCGCGGTGGTGACGTTCAACCAGCGGACCGTCCACGAGATCCTGCAGATGATCCGGATGCTCGGAGGCCTCGTCGGCCGTCAGGGCGAGGCGGAAGCGCTCGCCGATCGACTTGCCGCGGGCCTGGATCGCATTCGGGAATCGGCGTCGCGCTTCGACACGCGTCCGCGCACCTTTTTCGAGGAATGGGACGACCCGCTCATCTCGGGGATCCGATGGGTGGAGGAGTTGGTCGACATCGCCGGCGGGACGCCAATCTTTCCCGAGCTCGCCGACGCCCGGCTCGCGAAGGATCGCATCGTCGATCCCGGCGAGGTCGCGCGCCGCGATCCCGAGATTGTGTTCGCGTCGTGGTGCGGAAAGAAGATGAGGAAGGCGACGATCCTCGGACGGCCCGGCTGGGAATCAGTCAGCGCCGTGCGGCACGATGAGATCCGCGAGATTAAGTCGACCTACATCCTGCAGCCCGGACCGGCCAGCCTCACCGACGGCGTCCAGCAGCTTCACGACGCGCTCTCGCGGTTCCAGCGCGCGCGCGTGCGTGCGTAATTGATTCGCGCCTTGACGCTGCGGCCGGCCTGCCACAACGCGGCCGGCGCCGATCGCCGCCACACGAACGTGCGACGGGCCAGCTCGCGCTCCTCCTCGGGCGAGGCGCCGCGCGCGCGTCCCTCCATCAGCTTGGCGTAGTACGCGCACCAGAGCGAGAAGTATCGCGAATCGAGCGCTGCGAGATAGCCGTTGTAGTCGGCGAATGCGCTGTTCAACCACACCATCGGATGACGCTCGTGCCGGATCTCACCGCCGGTGACCAGGAGCGCGTCCGCGTGGCACATCATCACCGGCGCGTACACCACGTCCCAGCATCCTTCGCCCATGATGTACGGCCTGAAGCGGTGCTGGTGCGCACGCCACCATTGCAGGTCGAACGCAAACGCGTCGAGACCGGAGAGCGTGACGTCGAGCTCCCGGCCGTCGCGATCGATATCGCGCCGCGAGAACGCGTACGCCTCTTTTCCGCTCGAGCGAATGACATCCAGCGCCGCCGGCGTCACGATGATGTCGGCATTGATGAACATGAAGTACTGGTAACCGCGCTGTCCAGCGATCGTGGAGAGCGCCCGCGTGATGTCCGACACCACCGGCTTCTGACGGCCGCCGCAGCCGCTGACCGTGCGCGAGTCCTGACGGAGATCGCAGACCGTGCGGATCCACGGCCGCCACGGCGGCGTCGGCGCCCATTGAAGATCGACGGCGTCGACGTCCTCCAGTCGGCCGAGCGCGTCCATCGCGTGCGCCTGCCGGCGCTCGCTGTCGGCGTCGGCCGGATAGAACTGGGTGCCGATGAGAACGGTCACCAGGAACTCAGGCGGAGTACTCCACGCGGACAGGTCCCGGCAGGAGTCCGGCGGCTGACGCGTCGCCGAGCAGTCGCGCGACCGCCTCGCGGCCGCGATTGCCGTAGTCGAGCGTCAGGTCGTTCACGTACATGCCGACGAACCGATCGGTCCGCGAGCGATCGAGACCGCGTCCGAATTGCATCGCGTAGCTGACCGCATCGTCGCGATGGTCGAGCGCGTAGGCGATGCTGTCGTGCAGCAGCCGCGACAGCGTCGAGATGGCCGCCGATCCCAGATCGCGGCGGATGACGTTGCCGCCGAGCGGCAGCGGCAGGCCGCCGGTTCGATCGGCCCACCATTCGCCGAGGTCGACGATTTTCTTCAATCCCTCGTCGGCCCACGTCAACTGCCCTTCATGAATCAGCAGACCGGCGTCGACGTCGCCGGCGTGCACTGCCTGCTGAATCTGATCGAACGGCATCACGACGAATTGCACCGACGGATTGAACAGCCGCAGCGTGAGAAACGCCGTGGTCAGCGTGCCCGGCACGGCGACGGTGATCCCGTTCAGTGACGTGGCGTCCCGCTTCGAGACGACGATGGGACCGTAGCGATCGCCCATGCTCGCCCCGTGCGGCAACAGAACGTAGCGGTCGGTGAGGTGCGCGTACGCGTGAAACGACACGGCCGTAATCTCGTACGTGCCGTCGAAGGCGGCGCGATTCAGCGTCTCGATGTCCGACAGCACGTGTTCCAGCTCGAACCCGTTCGACGGCACCTTGCCGCTCGCCAGGCCGTAGAACATGAACGCGTCGTCGGAGTCCGGGGAATGCGCGATTCGAATTTTCATACGTCGTCGTCGGGATCGCTGGTGACGTAAGGCTGCGACGCGCGCCTGACAACAATGGTCAAACCGAACAGGACGAGCACCATCGCCGCCGCGAGGCCGACGTAGATGCCGCTGCCGACCGTCGCGTGCGCCGGCGGGACGTTGGACGCGGACGATCCTTCGGCGATGGCAATCGCCTGCGCCCAGGTCCGCGCGCCCAGCTCCGCCGTTCGCGGGACAATGCGCCAGGCGAGAAAGGTGAGGCCGAGCGAGAACAGGCCGATGACCAGGAGCGGATGACGCGAGTTCTTGCGTGTGATCATGCTGAGCGTCGCCAGCACGGCGGCCAGCGCGCCGAGACCCGCCACCCACAGCGCCCACACATCGGGGACGCCTCGACGCGAGACCTCGCCGACGATGACCCAGGGGAGAAACGCGCTGACAGTCAACGCGACGCCGGCGACAAGCGGCACCAGATAGGTCCGCATGCCCGGGCGGAACATGCCGCGCACGCTCATGACCCTATTCCTGGGCGTCCTTGAACTCTTCGAACCACGCCATCTGAATGGCTTCGAGCTTCGGCTCGTTCGACGTCTTCGGATCGTCGTCGAACTCGTCGAGGGCGAGCACCTTCTCGCGCAGGTCGGTGAAGCGAAGCGTCAGCGGATCGACGGCCGGAAATTTTTCCGCCAGCGCGATGCCGATGTCTTCCGAGTCGGTCCACTTCACGGCGAGACCTCCTGTCCCTTGCGCTCTTTCTTGTCGGACTTGCCGAGCTGAATGCCGCCGCCTTCCTGGACGTAGTTCCGCGTGTACATCGGCAGCTCGCAGACGACGTCGCCGGAGATGACGGCCTGGCAGCCGAGGCGCGAGTCGGTCGTGAGCCCCCACGCGGTGTCGAGGCGATCCGCCTCGTCGTCCTGCATTTCGCTGAGATGCTGCGCGCCCTCGCGAATGATCACGTGGCAGGTCGTGCACGCGCAGCTTCCGCCGCAGGCGTGTTCGAGCGGGATGTCGAGGTTCTTCGCGACGTCGAGAAACGATTCCGGCTTGCCGTGATGCGAATACGGCAGCTTGCCGGCCTCGAACTCGACCGTCTGCGACTCGCCGTCAATGATGAAAGTGACTTTGGGCATAAAGCAGTTCACAGTCGAGTGTCAACTGACGTCGTCCACGTTTTTCCCCGCCAACGCCGCGTGAACGGAACGGTTCATCATGACCTCGGCCAGATGCTGCGTCGCGTCGTTCAGCGCGTGCGTCCATTTCTGAATCGTCTCGCGGTCGCTGGAATTGAGCACCATCTTCAGGCCGCCGAGCACCGCGTCGATCTTCTGGCGTTCGGCCGGCGACAGCTCGGTTTTCTCGATCTCCGCGAATTCCGGCGAGCGCAGCGTCTTCTCGGTGTGCAGGATCACGTTCTCGGCTTCGTTTTTCGCCTCGATCAGCAGGCGCGCGGCGAAATCGGCCTCGGCGTGCTCGAACGAGTCGAGCAGCATGCGCTCGACTTCCTCGTCGGTCAACCCGTACGACGGCTTCACCTCGATGGTCTGCTCGACGTCGGTGCGCTCTTCGCGCGCCGTCACGCTGAGGATGCCGTTCGCATCGATCTGGAACTGCACCTGCACGCGCGGCATGCCGGCGGGCATCGGCGGGATGCCGCGCAGCTTGAACTTCGCGAGCGATCGATTGTCGGCCACGAGCTCGCGCTCGCCCTGCAGCACGTGAATGTCGACGGCGGTCTGGTTGTCGACGGCGGTCGTGAACATCTCGCCGCCCGTCGCCGGGATCGTCGAGTTGCGCAGGATGATCTTCGACATGACGCCGCCCATCGTCTCGATGCCGAGCGACAGCGGCGTCACGTCGAGCAGCAGCATCTCGCGGTTGCCGGTGATGAGGATGTCGGCCTGCACCGCCGCCCCGAGCGCGACCACTTCATCCGGATTCAGCTCGCTGTGCGGCGTCTGGCCGAACAGCGCCTCGACCCTGCGGCGCACGAGCGGAATCCGCGTCGAGCCGCCGACGAGGATGACCTCGTCGATCTGCGACGGCTGCAAGCCGGCGTCCGCGAGCGCCTGCCGGCATGGGCCAAGTGTCCGCTCGACGATCGGAGTGATCAGCGCCTCGAATTCCGTGCGCGTGAAGCGCTTTCCGTTCAGCGTCGCTTCTTCCCGCTCGGAGAGATCCCACTTGGCCTGAATCGCCGCTCTTCGAATTTCCTGCACCTGTTCGAGCGTCGGCGAGCCGCCTTGCTCGGCCAGGACCCGCTGAATCAACAGGACGTCGATGTCGTCGCCGCCAAGATGGGTGTCGCCGTTGGTCGACAGCACCTGGAATACGCCGTCCTCGACGCGGAGAATCGAGATGTCGAACGTGCCGCCGCCGAGGTCGTACACGGCGATGACGCCGGTGTGCCGCTTGTCGAGGCCGTACGCGAGCGACGCCGCGGTCGGCTCGTTGATGATCCGCAGCACCTCGAGGCCGGCAATGCGTCCGGCGTCGCGCGTGGCGGTCCGCTGCGCGTCGTTGAAGTACGCAGGAACGGTGATCACGGCGCGATCGACTTCGTTGTCGATGTCGTTGTTTTCTCCGGGGGCCCCTGCCCCCCGGCCTTGCTCAGCAAAGTGCGCTTCCGCACGCCGCTTCAGCTCGCGCAGGATGAACGCCGAGATCTCGGGCGGGGTGAACTCGCGATCGCCCAATCCGATCCGGACGACGCCTCGATCGTCGCCGCCGATTCGGAAAGGAAAGTGACGCGCTTCGTCCTGCACGTCCGCGCGCCCCTTCCCCATGAATCGCTTCACGGAATACGCGGTGCGCTGCGCGTCGCTCAACAGCCGGCGCTGCGCTTCGCGGCCGACGTGGACGGTGCCCTCGTCTTCGACCGATACGACGGAGGGGACGAGCCCGTCGCCGCTCTTGTCACGAATGACGATCGGGACGCCGTTCTTGACGTAGGCGACCAGCGAGTTGGTGGTGCCGAGATCGATGCCGACGACTTTGCTCATATCATTCGGGTCATTCGGGCCGACACATGGGTCGGCCCCTACTCTTATGTCCATCCGGGCCGACATGCCAGTCGGTCCCAACGTAGGGGCGGACCCATGTGTCCGCCCCTCGGGGCGCGCTATGTGTCCGCCCCGAGCTCCCGCTCGATGCCCGCGAGCAGGTTGTTGATGTAGTTCCGCTCGAGGAATCGCTCGCGCAGCGACTGGAGAATCGCACGCCGCTCGTCGTCAGCGACTGCGGAGTCCCACCGCGTCGACAGCGCCTGAAGCTGCGCTTCGTGATCGACGCGCTTGGCTTCGATCGGCGTCCGAGCCCGCTCCAGACGCGCCTTCCACGAGTCGGCCGGCGCGCCGCTTTCACGCATGCCGCGGATCTCGTCCAGCTCTTCGTTCAAGGCGAATACTTCCTCGAGCAGCGCCGGCGGCACCTGCTTGGAGGCTTCCTCCGGACCTTTCGCGCCGAGCCCTTCGAGCTGAAGCAGATACTCGATGCGTGACACGGGATTCTTCAGCGAGCGATACGCGTCGTTCAAGTACGACGATTTTTCCAGGCTCGCGCGCCGCTCGGCTGCCGGGGCGTTGTAGAAGTAGTCGGGATGAAACTGCCGGCTGAGCGCGCGATACCGTTGCTCGAGATCGCCCATGTCGAGGTTCAGCTTGCGGGGCAGGCCGAGGAAACTGAAAAAATCGGCGCTACGCGCCAAAGGAGCTGCCGCAGCCGCACGACGACTTGGCGTTCGGGTTGTTGAACACGAACCCTTTGCTGACCATGTTCGTGTCGTAGTCGAGCACCGTGCCGTTGAGATACAACAGGCTCTTCTTGTCGACGAAGATCTTCGCGCCGTCGGGTCCCTCGAACACTTCGTCCCCGAAGCGCGGCTGCTTTTCCCAGGCGAACGTGTAGCTCAACCCCGAGCACCCGCCGCCCTTCACGCCGACGCGCAGTCCGCCCTCGTCGATGCCCTGCTTGGCCATCAATGTGCGGATCTTGCGCGCCGCGGTTTCGCTGATCTGAATCATGTTTTTCCGGGTTACGCCGTCGGCAGTGCGACGCGATCGGCCACCTTCGCGTCCGCCGTCTGCTTCTTCTTGTAATCGGCGATGGCCGCCTTGATCGCGTCTTCCGCCAGCACCGAGCAGTGGATCTTGACCGGCGGCAGGCTCAGCTCCGCGACGATCTCGGTGTTCTTGATCGCCAGCGCCTGCTCGACCGTCTTGCCCTTGAGCCACTCGGTCGCGAGGCTCGAGCTCGCAATCGCCGACCCGCACCCGAACGTCTTGAACTTCGCGTCGTCGATGACGCCCGTCTCCGGGTTCACCTTGACCTGCAGCTTCATGACGTCGCCGCATTCCGGCGCGCCGACGAGACCCGTTCCGACGTTCGGGTCTTCTTTCGGCAGCGAGCCGACGTTGCGCGGGTTCTCGTAGTGATCGATGACCTTGTTCGAGTAAGCCATGTATCTAATGTCCTTCCGTCTGCCACTGCATCGTGGAGAGATCGACGCCTTCTTTCGCCAGCTCGTAGAGCGGCGACATATCCCGCAGCCGCGACACGACGCGCGTCAGCTTGTCGGCCACGTAGTCCACTTCCTCTTCCGTCGTCCACCGTCCCAGCCCGAATCGAATCGACGAATGCGCCAGATCGTCGCCGGCGCCCAGCGCTTTCAACACGTACGACGGCTCGAGGCTCGCCGACGTGCACGCGGATCCCGACGAGACCGCGACGTCGTTGATCCCCATCAGCAGCGACTCGCCCTCGACGTACGCGAAGCTGATGTTCAGGTTGTGCGGCAGCCGGTGCTCCATCGACCCGTTGATGTAAATCTCGTCGAGGTTCTCGTGGAGCTTCGCGTTCAACCGATCGCGCAGTTTCCGCAGACGCTCGGTGTCGCTCGCCATCTCCTGCTTGCACAACTCCGCGGCCTTGCCGAATCCAACGATGCCGGTGACGTTCAGCGTGCCCGACCGCATGCCGCGCTCGTGGCCGCCGCCGTCGATGATCGGCGCGAGCAGCACGCGGGGATTCCGGCGCCGCACGTAGAGCGCGCCGACGCCCTTGGGTCCGTACATCTTGTGCGCGCTGATCGACGCGATGTCGACTTTCAGCTCATTCACGTTGAACGGCACCTTGCCGACGATCTGCACCGCGTCGGTGTGGAAGAGGATGCCCTTCTCTTTCGCGATCGCGCCAATCTCGGCGATCGGCTGAATGACGCCGATCTCGTTGTTGGCCGCCATGATCGTGATGAGGATCGTCTTGTCGGTGATGGCCGCCTTCAGCTCGTCGAGGCTGATCCGGCCGTCCTTCTTCACGGCCAGATATGTGACGCGGTAGCCGTCCTTTTCGAGGCGCTTGCACGTGTCGATCACCGCTTTGTGCTCGGTGACGGCCGTGATGATGTGATTGCCCTTCTCGCGGTACATCTCGGCGACGCCCTTGATCGCGAGGTTGTCCGACTCGGTCGCGCCGCTCGTGAAGACGATTTCCTTCGCGTTCGCGCCGATCAGATCGGCCACCTGCTTGCGCGCCTTCTCCACCGCTTCTTCCGCTTCCCATCCGAACGGATGGTTGCGGCTCGCCGCGTTGCCGAAGTGGTCGGTGAAATAGGGCATCATCGCCTCGACGACGCGCGGATCGACCGGCGTCGTGGCGTGGTAGTCCATGTAAATCGGAAGCTTGATCGCCATAGTTGTCTTCTAAAGGTGCGTGTGAAGCACCGCCGCTCGCGCCGTCGCCGGCGGCGGGGGATCCGCCGCGAGCTCCGCGATCGTGCATTCGCCGAGCGCCGAAAGAATCCGTTCTCGCACGCGCCACAGCGGATCGCGCACGTTGCATTTTGCGAACTGCTCGCACATGCCGTCGTCAGTCGAGCAGGCGGTCACGGTCACCGGGCCATCGATAGCCTGAATCACGTCGGCCACCGAAATCTGTGAGGGCAGCCTCGCCAGCAGATAGCCGCCCCGCGTGCCCTGGTGCGACGCGAGCAGTCCGCGCCGGACGAGCCGCTGAAGGACCTTCGCCATCAGCTCGATCGGGATGTCGTACAGCTCCGCGATTTCCCGCGCCGACGATGACGCCTGGGCCCCGCAGTCGCCCCGCAGCGCCAGGTGTTTCATCGCCATCAAGGCGTAATCCGCTTTTTTTGAAAGCCTTAACATCCTCTTATGCTCGCGGTGCCCCGCCCCCGCTCGCTTTCGCGCGGGGCCTCAGACGCCGACCATATCCGACCGAGAAAGTCCGAGTTTAACATCCCGAGACAACGGTCACAAGCTCTAGTACTTCGGCTGAGTTGGATCGATCTTGTCGATCCAATCGAGAATACCGCCTTTGAGGTTCAGGACCTTCTTGAACCCCACCGATCTGAGGAAGTCGGCCGCCTTCGCGCTGCGGCCGCCCGTCTTGCAGTGGACAACTATCTCGTCATCAGGATTGAGCTCGTTGACGCGCTTGGGCACGTCCCCCAGCGGGATGAGCTCTGATCCCGGAATGCGATTGATCTGATACTCGTTGGGCTCGCGGACGTCGACGATCTTCAGCTTGTCGCCGCGGTCGAGCCTCTGTTTGAGCTCGACCGATGTGATTTCGGTGGCGCTGTTCACGGTGACGGGCTCCGGCGCGGCTGGCCTGACGCCGCAGAACTGTTCGTAATCGATGAGCTGCGTGACGGTCGGATGCGTTCCGCACACCGGGCAATCCGGATCCTTCTTGAGCTTCAGCTCGCGGAACTTCATCCGCAGCGCATCGAAAATCAGGAAGCGTCCGATGAGCGGCTCGCCGACGCCCAGAATCAGCTTGATCGCTTCAGTCGCCTGAATCACGCCGATGATCCCCGGCAGCACGCCGAGCACGCCGCCTTCCGCGCAGCTCGGAACGAGACCGGGCGGCGGCGGCTCTGGATAGAGGCATCGATAGCACGGTCCTTCCTTCGTCGCGAAGACCGATGCCTGACCCTCGAAGCGGAAGATGCTGCCGTAAGCGTTCGGCTTGCCGGTCAACACGCAGGCATCGTTCACGAGATACCGCGTGGGGAAGTTATCGGTGCCGTCGACGATGACGTCGTAGGGCTCGAACAGCTTCAGGGCGTTCTCGGATGAAATCGCGGTCGCGTGCGTGACGACGTCGACGTTCGGATTCAGCGCCTGTAATCGGTCCTTGGCCGATGCGAGCTTCGACCGTCCGACGTCCGGCGTTCCGTGCAGAATCTGCCGCTGCAGGTTGCTGAAGTCGACGACATCGAAGTCGACGATGCCGAGCGTGCCGATGCCGCCCGCGGCGAGATACATGGCGACCGGCGATCCGAGTCCGCCGGCGCCGATGCACAGGACCTTCCCTGCCTTCAGCTTGCGCTGACCCTCGACGCCGACCTCGGGCATGATGAGGTGCCGCGAGTAGCGTTTGATCTCGTCATTCGTTAACACGGGTAGATCTTCGAGGATGGTCGGGGCCCCTCCCGCGACCGACGGAATGATGCTCACCGTGTCCCCGGCATTCACCGGCGTCTGTTCCTTCTGCAAGTACCGGATGTCTTCGTCGTTGACGTACACGTTGACGAAGCTGCGCAGCTTGCCCTGCTCGTTGTAGAGATGCGCCTTGAGCCCGGCATGTCTGCGTGTCAAATCGGCGAGCAGCTCGCCGACGGTCGCGCCCGAGGCGTCAACCGCGTCCTGCTTGTCCGTGTACGGCCTGAGCGGTGTCGGGATGAGGATTTTGGCCATGATCGAGACTGCCCTCTTCGAAGGTCGAACGATCGTTTTTGAGATACCACACGGTCATGTCGCCAGCGGCGCCGTTCATCACCGAAACGATGATGTACGCGAACGTCGGCCACGCGTGATCGAGGTCGTACTGCGACGGCCGCGCCGGGTGATCCGGGTGCGAGTGATAGAACCCCAGGAGCTCGCCGCCCATTTCCGTTGCCCGCCGCTCGGCCTGACGATAGTCGGACGGCCGTACGAGAAACCGCCGCCGCGGTCCTTCTTCGGTCGTGTTCGGAAGGGCGACGACCGCCGTCACCGCGTCGTCCTTGCCGACGAGCGCACCACAGCACTCGTGCGGATATGTTTCCTGACCGTGAAGCCGAATCGCCTGGTCGATGTCGGCCGTGATCGTCATGCGGCGCTCAACCGGCATGGCTCTCCGCGGTCCAGAAACTTTCAGTCAGATACTTCTCGGCGCCGTCGGGAAACACGGTGACGACGATGCCGCGATCGAGACGCTTTGCCACGTCGAGCGTGGCGGCAATCGCCGCGCCCGAGGAGATTCCCGCCATCAGACCTTCTTCCCGCGCCAGCCGGCGGACCATGCGATACGCGTGCTCGGTCTCGACGCGCAAGTCTTCGTCGGCGAGCCTCGGATCGTAGATGCCCGGCACGATCGCCGAGTCCATGTGCTTCAGACCTTCGAGGCCGTGGAACGGCGAGTCGGGTTGAAACGAAATCAGCTTGATCAGCGGATTGAATTTCCGCAGCCGCCGCCCGACCCCGATGAACGTGCCGCTGGTGCCGAGGCCCGCGACGAAATGCGTCAGGCGGCCGCTGGTCTGCTCGATGATTTCGGGCGCGGTCGTGTCGTAATGCGCCTGCCAGTTCGCATCGTTGCTGTACTGGTCCGGATAGAAATAACGATCGGGATCGGACGCGTAGAGCCGCCGCGCTTCGCGAATCGCGCCGTCGCTGCCTTCGAGCGGGCTGGTCAGCACGAGCTCGGCGCCGAGCGCGCGCAAAATCAGCTTGCGTTCGGGACTGGCGTTTTCGGGCACGCACAGCTTCACTTTGTAGCCGCGCGCCGCGCCGATCATGGCGTAGGCGATGCCGGTGTTGCCCGACGTCGCGTCGAGAATCACGCGGCCGTGCCGCAGCTTTCCGGTGGCCTCGCCGTCCAGAATCATCCGTGCGCCCGCGCGGTCCTTGACCGATCCGCCGGGGTTCTGCCATTCGGCCTTCGCGTACAGCTCCACACCCGGCGTTTCCCGTTCGAACTGGTGCAGCCGCACGAGCGGCGTGCGCCCGATCATGTCCAACACGGACGAGCCGGGGGCGCGACTGAGCACTGAAGAAGCGTCGGATGAAGACATGGAAGATATCCGACCGAACTAGTCGTTGATTGTATCAGCTATACTCCCGGCCCGTCGATGACCCGCCTCGGCGGATGGTTGTTCCGTCACCGCACGATCATTCCGCTACCGCTGGCCATCGCACTCCTGCTCTTGCGGCCTGGCGACGCGCCTCACTCCAGATGGCTCGTGCCGAGCGGCGTCGCGCTGACCGTGTTGGGTGAAGCGCTGCGGCTGTGGGCGGTCCGGCACATCGGCGTCATTTCCCGGACGCGAAGCGACCGTCTCGGATCGCTCGTCGCGTCGGGACCGTTCGCGATTGTCCGCAATCCGCTCTACGCCGGCAACATCGCGCTGTGGACCGGATTCGCAATCGCCGCCCGGCTCCTCTGGCTGGTCCCGATCGTCATCGTGCTGCTCGCGATCGAATACCACGCGATCGTGCGCTGGGAGGAGCAGCTCCTCGAAGCACGCCTCGGCGACGACTATCGGGCGTACGCCGCGCGCGTCCCTCGATGGTTCCCGACAGGCCGCCGCGGAGAGCGTGGGCTGCGCAGAGGTCACGGGGCGTTCAGTTGGCGCGAGGCGTTGTTCAGCGAGCGCGGGACGTTAATCGCGATGGCGGTGGGGTACGCGGCGTTGTGGATACAGGCTCGTTTCTGAGCGTCTGCCACAAGTACCAGGACGCCACCGATCGATACGGCCGCCACGCTTCGCCCATCTTCAGGATGCGCTTCGGGTCGGGACGCTTGCGCAGCCGATACAGCCGTTGAATCGCGTTCACGATGCCGAGATCGCCGGCGGGCAAGACATCAGGGCGATGGAGCCGGAACATCAGGAACATCTCGGCGGTCCAGCGGCCGAAGCCTTTCACCGACGTCAGCCGCTCGATGACCTGCTCGTCGGGCAGCGCCTCGAGGTCGTCGAGATTCAGCCGTCCGTCGGCAATCCGCGCACACAAATCGCGCAGGTATCCGATCTTCTGTCCGCTCAATCCGACGCCACGCAGCGTCGCATCGTCGAACGTGTCGATCGTCGACGCATTCGTGATCTGGCTGTCCGGAAAGAGCGCCGCGAACCGGGCGAAGATCGTCGCGGCCGCCTTCGTCGAGAGCTGTTGACTGACGATGGCGCCGATGAGCGCGGTCAGATGATCTTTGCGCTGGCGCTCCGCCATACGGCATGGGCCGACACGCTTGATCGCGACGGCAAGAATGGGATCGCGGCGCATCAGCAGGCGGCGCGCGCGCTGGTAGTCCGCGTCCGTCATCTCATCGACGCCGTCAACGTCACGCGCGCGTGGATTTCGATCGTTCCGGGTTCGACGGGCGTCTGCGCCACGCTCTCGGCCGCGCGCGCCATCGTCATGATCGGTCTCGGAGGCGTGATGACGCCGTCGCGCGAGTCCTCGATCTTCAACACGCGATCGATCGTGCGGCCCGCGCCAGCGGCAGCGGCATCGGCCCGCGCGCGTGCGTCGGTGACCGCCAGCCGCAGCGCTTCGCGCTCGGCGCCGCCGCGATCCTGGAGATCGAACCGGATCCCGCTGACGGTGGTAGCGCCCGACTGAACAACCGCGTCGACGATCTCGCCGGTTCGCACGACGTCGTCCAGGCGCACTTCAACTCCGTTGCGCGCGACGAACTCTCTCGGCACGCGCCGGCCCTGCACGAAGTCGAACTCCTGCTGAAGGTCGTAGCCGGTCGTGCGGAGGGCCTCCTTCGGCAGGCGCGCCTGGGCGAGCCGCTGCTGGACGGCGGTCATCGCTTCCGCATTCAACCGCTGCGCCTCGCGCGGACTCTTCGCGCGCGTTTCGACGCTGACCACGACGAACGCGCGATCGGGCGCGCGACGGACCACCGCCTCACCAACCGTCACCACGACCGGCGTCTGCGGCTGCGCCGGCTCCTGAGCGGCAACTGGACTCGCGAGGGCGATCAAGAGCGCAATTAAGGGACGCATACGATCCTGAACCCGATGCTGTGCGCGTACGTATCGGGCGGCACCTTGTGGCGATACGCGCATCGCAGCATGTCGAGGTCGTGGTTCACCCAGGATCCGCCGCGAACGATGCGCATCGTGCCGGTCGGAGGACCCGGCGGATCGCGCATGTCGCTCATCCCATAGTAGTCGGGGCCGTACCAATCCGAGACCCACTCCCAGACGTTACCGGAGATGTCATACAGACCGTACGCGTTCGGCGGAAAGGTTCCGGTGGCACGCGTGCCGCGCTGTTTTTTGGCGGAAGGATCGGTGAGGTAGTTGCCGTGCGAAGGCTCGATGTCGTTCCCCCACGGATAACGCTGACCTTCGAGACCGCCGCGCGCCGCTTTTTCCCACTCCGCTTCGGTCGGCAGGCGGACGAGCCGCCCGATCGAGTCAGACAACCACCGACAGTACGCGAGCGCATCGTCGTACCGCACGAGCACGACCGGATGAGCGCCTTGACCCGCGGGCGGAGAACCGTCCTCCCAGACGTAGGGCGCGGCGAGCTCACGGAAGATCGAATCGCGTCCGCCGAGCGTGACGAGCGGGAGGCCGCGAATCGACGGCGCCGGATAGCCGGTGGCGCGGATGAACCGGGCGTATTCATCCTGGGTCACTTCGAAGCGGCCGATGAAGAACTCGCTGACGAAAACGCGGTGAACCGGACGCTCGTCGGCACCGACGTCGGGCGCGCCCATCAAGAAGTCGCCGGCCGGAATCCGCGCGAGATTCGGGGAGGTCGCGAGCGTCATCATGCCTTCGGCTCTGGTGACCGCCCGGGTGTCTTCACTTGTGTCCAAAGGGGTGAGTATATAGTCTGCGCTCATGAAACTCGAACAGTTTGCGATGGAGCGTATGCAATCCACGTACGAAAACCACGTGGAGTTCAACTTGTCGGAGAGCGGCGTTCAACCGCTGCGGCTCGCCGAGCTCGTCGATGACGCCGCGTCGCGCGATGCGTTGATGGCTGAAGCGCTGCGCTACACGCAATCCAACGGGACCGTACCCCTGAGGTCCGACATCGCCGCGCTGTATCCCGGTGCCACGCCCGATCATATTCAGGTGACGACCGGCGGATCCGAAGCCAACTGCATCACGATGTGGCATCTCGTCGAGCCGGGCGACGAAGTCGTGCTGATGGTGCCGAACTACATGCAGACGTGGGGACTGGCGCGCGCGTTCGGTGGGTCGGTGAAGGAGTGGCCGCTCGTGTCGACCGGATCGCCGGCGATGTGGCGCGCCGACGTGGACGCGCTGGCTCGCCTCGTTTCCTCACGGACGAAGCTGATCGTCATCTGCAATCCAAACAACCCGACCGGCGCCCGCATCGACGAGGCGGAGCTCGATGCCATCGGCGCGATCGCGTCGCGGCATGGCGCCTGGATTCTCTCGGACGAAATCTATCGAGGCGCCGAGCTCGACGGCCGCGAGACGCCGTCGATGTGGGGCCGTTCGGATCGCGTGATCGTGACGAGCGGGTTGTCGAAGGCCTACGGTCTGCCGGGGCTCCGCATCGGCTGGATCGTCGGCCCACGCGCGACGGTCGCGTCGCTCTGGTCGTACCACGACTACACGACCATTTCGCCCTCGGCCCTCAGCGACTTCCTGGCGCGCCGGGCGCTCGCGCCGTCACGCCGCGCGGCCATCCTGTCGCGAACGCGCGCCATCCTCACGCGGAATTTTCCGGTCATCGCCGAATGGCTCGACGCGCACGGCGGTCTCTTCAGCTACACGCCGCCCGATGCCGGCGCCATCGTGTACGTGCGCTATCACCATGCCATCAACTCGACGGACCTGGTCACGAGGCTGCGCGAGCAGAAGAGCGTCCTGATCGTGCCGGGCGATCATTTCGGGATGGACGGTTATCTGCGGATCGGGTTCGGCGAGGACACCGACTACATACGCAAGGGGTTGAATCGGCTCGACGATCTCATTGCGGATCTCGGATTGCAGAATGCGGATTCATTGCCGATTGAATCGCCAATCAATCCGCAATCCGCAATCCGCAATGACAAGGTTCGACCTCGTCCTGGTCGGTTTCGGAAACGTCGCGCGCCGGTTCGTGACGCTGCTCCACGAGCAGCGGGCAACGCTCGCGCGCGAGTATGACATCACGACACGCATCGTCGGCATCGTCACCAGGCGGCACGGCCAGCAATTCTCCACGCGCGGCATCGATGCGGCGGCCCTCGCGGCTTCATCAATCCGCAATCCGCAATCCTCAATCCGCAATGACAGCGTTGCGTTCGTGCGCGATGCGGTGAAGCGCAGCGCAGCCGCTGCGCGAGAGCGCCGGCTCGTCGTTGTCGAAACGACCACCCTCGACATCGAGCGCGGGCAGCCGGCCATCGATCACGTCCGCACGGCGCTTGCCGGCGGCGCGCACGTCATCACCGCAAATAAAGGCCCGGCGGCGTTCGCGTATCGCCAGCTCGCGCTGGCGGCCGAGCGGGCCGAGCGCCGGTTCCTGTTCGAAGGCGCCGTCATGGACGGCATTCCGATTTTCAATCTGGTCCGCGAGACGTTGCCCGCCGTGCATATCGTCGGCTTCCGCGGCGTCGTGAACAGCACGACGAATTTCATCCTGACGGCCATGGAACAGGGACAGCCGTTCGATCAGGCGCTGGCGGAAATGCAAGGCATGGGGATCGCGGAAGCGGATCCGTCGCTCGACATCGACGGATGGGACGCCGCCGCGAAGACCGCGGCGCTCGCGAACGTGCTGCTCGGCGCGCGGCTGACGCCGCGGACGGTCGAACGCCAGGGCATCACACGCGACATCGGACGGCGTGCAATGGACGCGCGCGAGGCCGGACGACGACTGAAGCTCGTGGCGCGAGCGGGACCCGAGGGTTCTCGCATCGCGGCGCGCGTCGCGCCTGAGGAGCTCCCGGACGACGACCTGCTGGCCACGCTCGAGGCGCAGCAGAACGCGATCATCTTTCACACGGATCTGCTCGGGGAGCTCGCGATCGTGCAGCGCGGCGGGAACCTGACGCAGACGGCGTACGCGCTGCTCTCGGATCTCGTGGCTATTGCGAATCCGCGGGCTTCCGCCCTCCGCCGCTCGCACGCCACCCGGCGATCGCGCTCCTCAGCGCCGGCTCGTCGAACCCCCTGACGACGACGTCGACGACGTCGACGACGTCGACGACGTCGCGACGATCGTCGAAGATCGTCACCGGGATCGTCCGGAATCCGCGCGCGATGAGCTCGTCGTACGCGCGGTCGTCCTCGTCGACGTTGTACGCCGTGAACGGCACGCCTTCTCGTGAAAGCAACTCTTTCACCTGTTCGCAGCTGCGTCAGGCACTGCCGGCGTAGACGATAATCATCCGTTCATTATGGCGTCTCTGGACGGAATCACCGTGCTCGACCTCACGCGCGTGCTGTCGGGCCCGTACTGCACGATGCTGCTCGCCGACATGGGGGCGCGCGTCATCAAGATCGAACAGCCGGGCAAAGGCGACGACACGCGCGCCTGGGGGCCACCTTTTTTGCACCCCAGCGCGCAGAGTCCGCGCGCCGGGGGCCCCGCTCGAGAGGGCGAGAGCGCGTACTTCCTCAGCATCAACCGCAACAAGGAAAGCGTGACCCTCGACTTCAAGCATCCGGAGGGGCGCGCGATCCTCGATCGACTCATCGCGGCCAGCGACGTCCTCGTCGAGAACTTCCGTCCCGGCACGCTGACGAAGATGCGTCTCGACTACGCGTCGCTCGCGGCTGCGCATCCGCGGCTCGTGTACGCCTCGGTGTCGGGCTTCGGACAGACCGGGCCGCGAAGCAAGGAGCCGGGTTACGACGCGGTGATTCAGGCGGAAGGCGGGTTGATGAGCATCACCGGCGCGCCCGACGGGCCGCCCTACCGGCTCGGCGTCGCTATTGCCGACATCGTGTCGGGCATGTTCGCGGCCTACGGCGTCGTGACCGCGCTCTTCGCGCGCGAGCGCACCGGCCGCGGGCAGATGGTGGACGTCGCGATGCTCGACGCGGTCGCGGCGCTGCTGACGTATCAGGCGGGCAATTATTTCGCGAGCGGTAAAGTGCCGGCGCGCCTCGGCAACCGCCATCCGAGCATCGTGCCTTACGAGACGTTCGAGGCCGCTGACGGCGAGTTCGTGCTCGCTGTGGGCAACGAAGATCTCTGGCGGCGCTTCTGCCAGGTGGCCGCGCTCGATTTAGGCGAGCGCTTCGAGACGAACCGGCAGCGGGTGACGCAGTACGACGAGCTACGTCCCCTGATTGCGAGTGCGCTCTCGCGTCACCCGCGGCAGTACTGGATCGATCGGCTGACGGCGGCCGGCGTGCCGTGCGGATCGGTCCGCGATCTGCAAGGGGTGTTCGACGATCCACAGCTCGGCGTGCGCGAGATGATCGCCGAGCTCGAGCACGCGACGATCGGCTCACTGAAGATGCTCGGCGTGCCGGTGAAACTGTCCGGCACGCCCGGCGCCGTGCGGACGCCGCCGCCGTGTCTCGGTCAACACACCGACGCCGTGCTGCAGCGCGACCTCGGATTGGATGCCGAGACGATCGCGCGCCTCCGCGCGCAGAAAGTCGTGTAAGGCGGCCGCCAATGCAAACCTCCGACGTCCGCAAGCGACTTCAGCAGACCGTCGAGCGCGCGAAACGCGGCGCCGCCGAGCGCCGCACGCGCAACGACGAGGCGTCGCGCACGTTCAGCCAGTTTCTCGATGAGGTGGCGGTTCCGCTGTTCAAGCAGATCGCCAACGTGCTGAAGATCGAAGGCTATCCGTTCACCGTTTTCACGCCGTCGGGCAGCGTGCGCTTGATGTCGGACAAGAGCGGAGACGACTACATCGAGCTCGCGCTCGACACCAGCGATCGGGAGCCGCGCGTCACGGCGCACGTCAGCCGCAGCCGCGGCCGCCGGGTCGTCGACGCCGAACACGTCGTCGGCAGCGGCCCGCCCGACGCACTCACCGAAGAAGAGCTGTTCGCGTTTCTGCTCAAGGAACTGGAGCCATTCGTCGAGCGGTGATCACGAAAGAGACCTCTTTGGTTTCGTGTTTTCGTGGTTTCGTGGTTGCGTTTTTTCGCTGAAGGCGCACGGCCGAGCATCACGCGAGCCGTTCGACGAATGACGTATCCAGACCCTGACGCTTGAGCTGCGCGAGGAAGCCGGCACGATCGCTCGCGTAGCGGTAGGCTTCGCGGCTGTCGACCGTGCCGCTCTGCACGAAGCCGACGAGCGCGTCGTTGAGCGGCATCATCCCGAGGCGCCGCCCGCCTTCGATGGCCATCGCCAGTTGGGATGTCTTTCCTTCGGCCAGCGCGCTCGCGACCGCGGGGGTGTTCAGCAGCACCTCGCGCGCGGCGACGCGCCCGCCACCGGTCTTGTGGAGCAACACCTGCACGATGACGCCGCGGAGGTTGTCCGCCAGCGCGAGCTGCACCTGCCGCCGGTCTTCCGGCGCGTAGAGATCGATGATGCGGTCGATGGCTGCCGCCGCCGTGTGCGCTGAGAATCCGCCGATGACCAGGCGGCCCGACGCCGATGCCTCGAGTGCGACGTTCATCAGCGCGCCGGTGCGCAGGTCCTCGATGACCAGCACGTCCGGATCCTCGCGCAGCGCCGCGCGCGCGGCCGCCAGGAGATCGTCGTCGTTCCCGCGCACCTCGCGCTGGCTGACGAACGAGTGGCCGCGCTCGTGCACGATGTTGATTTCGCGCTCGATCGTGATCACGTGATCGCGGCGCGACCGGTTGATCAGATCGACGTACGCCGCCATCAGCGTCCGCTTGCCGCTCGACCGCGGACCGGCGACGAGCACCAGCCCCTCCGGCTCGATGGCCAGCGCCTGAATCTCGCGCGGCAGACCGAGCTGATCGACCGACACCGAGCGCATCGGCATCAGGCGGAATATGCCGCCGGGGCCGTGATGATCGCGGAAGCTCATGCACCGCACGCGCCCCACGTCCTCGATGTCGACGATCCATTCGGTCGTCGCGCCCGTTCGCAGCGCCTCGTGGCTGCGCTCCGGCATCAGCGTCAGCAGCAGCGACTCGACGTCTCGCGCCGTCAACTCCGGCTCGCCGTCGAGCATCTGCAGCTCGCCGTCGACGCGAACCGACGGGTGCGCGTCGGAGGACAAGTACAGCGCCGACGCGCCGCGCGCGGCCGACACGCGCAGGAGACGATCCAGTCCATCGATCGCCGCCTCAGCCGCCGGCGGCGGCGGCGGCTCGATCCGAATCGGACTCCGCGAGATCGGCAGGACGACGGCTGGCTGCGGCGGTGCCGGACGCCGCGGCGGCGTCACACTCACCGGTGACGGTGTGGACGGCGGTCGCTCAGCGCGAGCCGGCGGCGGCGGTTCCACCGCGCGAGGCGCCGGAGGCGGCGGTTCCGCGGCACGACGCGGCGGAGACGCCGGTTGCACAGAACGAGTAGCCTGACGCGGCGGCGCCGGTGGTGGTGGCGCAGGGCGCTGCTCGGCCACCGGCGGCGGCGCAGGTTCGATCAGCGGCGGCGGCGCAATCTCCATCACCGGCGGCGGCGCAGTCTCCATCACCGGCGGCGGCGCAGTCTCCATCACCGGCGGCGGCGCAGTCTCGATGAGGGGCGTGGCAGTCTCGATCGCCGACGGCGCCGCAATCTCCATCGCGGCTGGCGGCGCAGCCTCGATGGGCGGCGGCGGCACAATCTCCATCGCCGGCGGTGGTGCAGCCTCGGAGGGCGGCGGCTCGTACTCGGGCTCGGCCGTCTCGTAGGTTTCGCTCGCGTCCAAGTCGATGGAAATCTCCTCGGATTCGACGGCAACCGGTTCCGCCGTCTCGTCCGGCCAGAGCTGCGATGCATCGGGCAGCAGAAGATCTTCCGGCCGGTCCGCTTCGACCGCCTCGACCATTTCCATCGAGGCGATCGCGTCGCCCGGCTGAGGCTCGGGGGTGTGCTCCCCAATCATTTCGAGCGGGATGACATCATCGTCCTCGACCACTGCGGCGATCGGAGCGGGCGGCGGAGGAACAGGCGCTTCTTCCGCGATGTCGTCGTGGCTCGCGGGCGGCGGTTCCTCGAAGACTTGTTCCGGCACGAGGTCCGAGGCGCGGGCACGGCGCCGGCGGATTTCCACCCAGACGTCGTCCCCTCCCCGCGCCGCGACCACAGTGAAGTGCTCGCCCGGAAACTGAGGCATCGCCGGCAGCTCGTACTGCACGGCGCCGAACTCATCGAGCGCGTTTTGAAAATCGCTCGGCAGCAGCTGATTGACGATGCCGTTGACGGCATCGAGCGCGAGACCGCGACTGGCGAGATCCGTCTGCCCGTGGGCGGCGACCACGTAGGGCTTTTCGCCCGCGTGCATCACCAGCGCCTCGCCGTCCACGTGGATGACGGCCTGGAGCAGGGACGGAACGATACTCACGGGTTACGTTTCGGCGCCAGAGCGGCTCGGCATTAGGAGCGCCGTGGCGTTCCCACCTCGTAAATTCTGACCAGCTCGACCAGCTTGTACCCGCGGGTCTGATAGGGCGGCACGATCCGCTCCGTGCGCAGGTACTGCATCATGCCTTCGTCAGCATAGTCCGGGCCGCCGACGTCGGCCATTGCGGTGAGCGCCTGTTCAAGACCGGCGACGTCGAGCATTTTTTCCGTCACCGTCCGTGTCGCCGGCAGGAATCCGAATCGCACCGAGCGCTCCTGCCGATTCCTGGTCGCGAACTCGACGAAGACTTCGTTGCTGATGAAGTTGTAGTCGGCGTCCGACCGCGTTGCCGGTGCGTCTTCGACGCGAATCAACACGATGGCGTCGAGCTCGCGCAGCCGATCGATCAAAATCTGCGTGAACGTCCCCTCGCCCGACCAATTCGAAGTGTCAAGCTCTGACGGCATGATGAATCGCCATGAGACCGCCGAGCACGGGATAGTACCGGGCGTGAGTCAATCCGTGCTCTTCGAGCAGGCGAGCCACGGCGGCGGCCCCGGGATACTGACGAATTGATGCCGGGATGTAGCGGTACGTATCGGGATCGCGATGAAGAATCCACCCGAGCGTCGCGCCGACGGCGGTGAGATACGTCAAGTACACAGCACGGACGAGACGTGGCGACGGCCGATTGAAATCGAGCGACAGCATTCGTCCGCCGGGCTTCAACACGCGGCGGATTTCCTGAATGGCGAGCGTGAGGTTCGGCACGTTGCGCAATCCATAGCCGGTCGTGACGACGTCGAACGACCGGTCAGGAAACGGCAGCGCGAGCATGTCGCCGACGACGAACCGTGGAACGACCGGCACGGTGCGTCGTTTGGCTCGCGCCAGCTCGATCATCCGCCGCGTGATGTCGAGGCCGACAACGCTCGCGCCGCTCGCCGCAAGCGCAAATGCGATGTCGCCCGTGCCAGTCGCCAGATCGAGCGCACGCGCGCCGTCAACCGGTGAGGCCATCTCGACGAGCCGGCGCTTCCATCGCCGATCCTGTCCGTACGACAGGGCCACGGTGATGAAGTCGTAGCGATCGGCGATGGTCGCAAACAACGCACGCACGTAGCGACGCTTGCCCTCTGGCGTGGAAATCTGGTGCTGGAGCAACGACACTTCTTTTACTTGCTCGCGGGGCCCCGCCCCCGCTCGTTTTACTTGCTTGCGGGGCCCCGCCCCCGCTCGCGCTCGCGGGGCATAATACCGTCTGCATGCTCCCCTCGAGTACGGTCGAGAATTATCTGAAGGCGATCTATCAGGGCCAATCCACGCTCACACGCGACCAGCGGCTCGTGCCGATGGGCCAGGTTGCGACGGCACTGGGCGTGACGCCCGGCACCGCGACGACGATGGTGAAGGCGTTGGCGGAGTCGGGGCTCGCGGAATACGAGCCGTACAGCGGGGTGAGGCTCACTTCGGCCGGCGAAAAGCTCGCCGGGCTCGTGCTGCGCCGTCATCGGCTCGTCGAGTTGTTCCTCGTCAAGGTCATGGGCATGAGCTGGGCCGAGGTTCACGACGAAGCGGAACAGCTCGAGCATGTGGTCTCGGAACGATTGATCGAGCGGATCGACGAGATGCTCGGGCGCCCGACGCATGATCCGCACGGCGATCCGATCCCGAATCCCGATGGCGCGATCGCCGCGACGAATCTGGACAACCTGCTCACGTGTCCCGTCGGCACACCGTTGAAGGTGACGCGCGTCGCGGATCAGGATCCGGCGTTTCTGCGCTTCATCGAAAACAACGACCTCAAGCCCGGCCAGGCGATCGAAGTGGAAACGCGCGACACGGCCGCTGATTCGGTGCTGCTGCGCGGCAAGGATCGGCGGATCACGATCGGCGCTCGAGCTGCTTCGAAGCTCCTTGTTGAGCCCGCGTAGGGTCACGCCCGCCGCCGAGCTCTTGACGAAGCTGTGCGTTCGCGGATATTGTGACCATTCAAAATATGAATTTTGAATGGTCAACCGCCCGCCACGCCTCGAGAATCCTGGCGGTCACGGCGTTCGCCGCCCTCGTCGCTTCCGACGCGCGCGGCCAAGCGCCGTCGGCGGATGCCGGATATCCCACCACCGGACCGATCTCCGGCTACATGGATTTTCATTTCAACAAGCCTGAGGCCGGCGACGCCGTTCTGGATTTTCACCGGTTCGTGTTGATTCTCAATCACAGCTTCTCGCCGCGCATTCGATTCGTCGGCGAGCTCGAGGTCGAGCACGCGTTCGTCGAGGGGCTCGAAGAGAGCGGCGAAGTCGAGCTCGAGCAGGCGTACGTCGATTTCCTCGTGACGCGTGCCTTCAACGTTCGCGCAGGGATGCTGCTCGTGCCGATGGGCATCATCAACGAGCGCCACGAGCCGCCAGTCTACCAAGGGGTCGAGCGGCCATTCGTCGACACCTTCATCATCCCGACGACATGGTTCGACACGGGCGCGGGCGTTCACGGCGAGCTTCCGCATGGCCTCCGTTATCGCGCCTACGTCATGGCGCCGCTCAACGCGCTGGAATTCTCGGCCGACGAAGGCATCCGCAATGGATCGCAGAAAGGATCGGAGTCGAACGTCCGGCACGTCGCGCTGGCCGCCCGCGCCGAGTACGTCGGCGTGCCTGGTGTCACGATTGCGGGCAGCACGTGGACCGGGACGTCGAACTTTCTCGCGCCGCGAGTCGACGCGGCCGTGCGCATCGCCGAGGCCGACGTCCGCTACAAGCGCGACCGCTTGGAGCTGCGCAGCGAGTTCGCGCAGATCTGGATTACCGATGCGGCGCGCCTGAACGAGACGATTGGACAGCTCACCGGCGTCTCGCCGAACATCGCGCGGTCGCTGCGCGGCTTCTATGGCGAAGGCGCGTACCGCGTGTGGGCCGACGGACCGGCGCGCGATCTGATGACGTTCGTCCGCTACGAGAACTTCGACACGCAGTTCCGTATGCCCTCGGGCTTTCTTCCGTTGAAGCAGTTCGATCGCGACGCGTGGGTCGTCGGCGCGACGTACTATCCCGATCCCGATGTCGCCGTGAAGATCGACTACGTGTGGCAGCGCAACCAGAGCTCGGTCATCAAGGCGCCGAACAGTTTCAACATCGGCCTCGGATGGTGGTTCTGATGCTTAGGTGGACCGTTGGTTTTCTTTGCGGCCTTTGCGTGCTTTGCGTTCTTCTTTCGCGCGCTGCGGCCGGCGACGCGCAACCGCCGCAGCGGCGCGTCATCCGGATCACAGCGGAACGATTTACGTTCACGCCGTCGGAGATCGTCGTCGAACCCGGGGAAGAAATCGAGTTCCGTCTCAAAAGCGACGACACCGCTCACGGATTCCGCATCGCCGGCACGCCGGTGAACGTCGTCATCCCCAAGCGGGGGCGAGCGGAAATGTCAGTCACGTTCCGCGCGGGCGAGGCGGGGCGATATGTGTTCGAGTGCAGCCGCATGTGCGGCGCGGGTCACAACTTCATGCGAGGCGTGCTGGTGGTGCGGGACCGCACCAGCCGGGCGACAGGACAATGAACGGGTTGAAGCGAGTCGGCGTCGGCATCGGCGTGTTGGCGTCGGCAATCCTGGCGACGGCGATCGGCGCCGGCGGTCAGAGCCGCGTGAATCCCGGCGATCCGCTGCCGGGCCTCACGCCGACCGAGTTCACCGAGTTCCGCCTCGGCCTGGAGGATTTCACCGAAGTCGAGACCGCTGAAGACGGACTGGGTCCGGCCTACAACGGCACGAGCTGCGCGGTGTGCCACAGCGTTCCCGCGATCGGCGGCGTCGGCGTCATGCTCGAAACCCGAGCCGGGTACCAGAACGAGGCGGGAGAGTCGCGCGGTCTGGACGCCGACGGCGACACGCTGATGCATCTGTTTTCGGTGCCGCAGCATCGATGCCAGCCGGTGATGCCGGACGATGTCAACGTCGTGGCGCGTCGCGCGCCGATTCCGGTGTTCGGCGCCGGTCTCGTGGAAGCGATCCCGGACGATACGATTCAGGCGCTCGAGGATCCGTTCGATCGTGACGGCAACGGCGTGAGCGGGCGCGCCGCGATCGTCGTCGACGTGGCGAGCGGTCAGCGCCGCGTCGGGCGATTCGGCTGGAAGGCGCAACAGGCGACGCTTCTCGCCTTTGGCGCCGACGCCTATCGCAACGAGATGGGGATCACGAACGATCTCTTCCCCAAGGAGTTCGCGTTCGGCGTGGGTGACGAGGAGATGCGACGCTGCGATTCGCATCCCGATCCCGAGGACGTTCGCGATCCGCTGACGCGGCGGCGCGGCATCGACAACTTCGAGGCCTTCATGCGCTTGCTCGCGCCGGTGTCGCGCGCGCCCGTCGACGAGATCGTCCGCGACGGCGAGCGCGTGTTCCAGGCGATCGGCTGCACGGCGTGCCACGTGCCGGCGCTGACCACGGGACCGAGCGCGAACCCGCTCTTCAACCGCAAGGTCGTTCCGCTGTTCTCGGATCTGCTGCTGCACGACATCGGCACCGGCGACGGCATCCAGCAGGCGGCGGCGCGGCCCGAGGAAATCCGCACGCCGGCGCTGTGGGGCCTGCGCCTGCGCCGGCCGCTGCTGCACGACGGGAGCGCCACGACGATCGAGGATGCGATCGCGCGGCATCGCCAGGAAGCCGACCTCGCGCGCCGCGGCTTCGAGCGACTGTCGCCCGACGATCGCCGCCGGCTGCTCCAGTTCCTCCGCTCGTTGTAACGCGGGCCTTGTAACGCGGGCCTTGTAGCGCGGCCCTTGTAGCGCGGCCCTTTCAGCCCTTGTAGCGCGGCCCTTTCAGGGCCGCGATCATCATGGAACGTCGATTGCGATATCGATCGCATGGCTTCTCGACGTCCGCCGCGTCTGCATCGCGACCTGTATCGTGGATTGCAGCGGTATTTCCTCACGATCTGCACGATCCATCGGCTGGACCACTTCGCGACGCGCGAACGCGCCGAGATGGCGATGGGGCAACTTTTGCTCACTGCCGCTGGTTATTCGTTTGAAATAATTGCCTACTGCTTCATGCCAGACCACGCGCACGGTTTGTTCGAATCAAAGACCGAAGATGCTGACTTCTTGAAATTCGTGTGTATGTACAAACAGCGATCGGCGTTTGAGTTCAAGAAGACGACGGGCGGGCGCTTGTGGCAGGAGGGCTTCTACGATCACGTGTTGCGCGATGAGGAATCGACGCTGAGCGTCGCGGCGTACATCATTCAGAATCCGGTGCGCGCTGGCTTGTGCAAGGATCCGCGCGAATATCCATTCGTAGGGTCCAGTCAGTACTCTCTCGATCAACTCGTCGATGCGATCCCATGGCGGCCCTGAAAGGGCCGCCCTACGATCGGCCGGGCCGACCATCGCACCTCGACCGTTGTAGCGCGGACCTTTCAGGCCCGCGATCTCAGAGCACCGCGCTCGAGTTCCCCCGCTCGCTGTAGCGCGGGCCTTTCAGGCCCGCGATCTCAGGGCACCGCGCTCTTCGAAGAGCAGGTAGAGCGTCGGCAGCACCAGCAGCGTCAACAGCGTCGCCGACACGAGTCCGCCGATCACGACGACCGCCAGGGGCTTCTGCACTTCCGAGCCGATGCTGTGCGACAGCGCCATCGGCATCAGCCCGAGCATCGCGAGCAGCGCGGTCATCAGCACGGTGCGCAGCCGCACGGTCGCGCCGATCCTCGTCACGCAGCCGCACGGCGACGCCGTACCGGCGGTCGCCCTCCCAGATTTCGGTGCCGACCTTGCGGCCGAGCGCCGTCTCGATCACGTCCTCGACGTCGGCGACATTCAGACCGTAGCGCGCCGCGCGTCCGCGATCGACCTCGATCTGCAACTGCGGGACTTCGCCCGCGCGGTCGATGAAGGCGCGGGACACGCCGCGCACGCCCGACACGATGCGGAGCACCTCGTTGGCCTTCTGTCTGAGCGTTGCCGCATCCTCGCCGAACAGCTTGATGACGATCTGGCCGTCGATCTGCGAGATGCTCTCGAGCACGTTGTCGCGGATCGGCTGGGAGATCGCCGGCTCGAGACCGGGAATCTCGTTGATCGCATCCTCCATCTGCGCCGCCAGCCCCTCACGCGTGATCTTCCGGGTCCACTGCTCCGGCGGCTTCAGATCGACGAAGAACTCGCACATGTTGATCGGTTTGGGATCGGTCCCGTCTTCCGGGCGTCCCGCCTGCGAGATGACCTGTGTGACTTCCGGAAATCGGCGGACGATCTTCCGCACCCGCGCGACGAGCCGCGACGCTTCGGACACCGACACGCTCGACGGCAGCGTCAGGTTCACCCACAGCGTCCCCTCGTTCAGCTCGGGCAGGAACTCGGTGCCGAGACGCGGCACGAGCGCCAGCGCCGCGAGCAGCCCGGCAATCGCCGCGCCGATCACCGGCGCGGGACGGCGCAGGGAACGATCGAGCGCACGCCGGTACGCGCGCGTGATGAAGTCGACGAGCGGGTTGTGCTCGTGCTTCACGCCGCGCCCGAGCAGCCAGAAACAGAGGAGCGGCACGAGCGTCAGCGAGAACGCGAGCGACCCGACGAGCGCCGACGTCACCGTGTACGCCATCGGCGCGAAGATGCGCCCTTCGTGCCGCTGCAGCGTGAAGATGGGAATGTGCGCGACGATGATGATGAGCATCGAGAACAGCGTCGGCCGGCCGACCTGCACCGTCGCGTCGAGGATGCCGCGGCGCACCGACTCGCGATCGGTCGTGCGCCCCTGCTCCGCCAGCGTGCGGAACACGTTCTCGACGACGATGACCGCCCCGTCGACGATGATGCCGAAGTCCATCGCGCCGAGCGACAGCAGATTCGCGGGGATGCCGCGAATGCGCAGACCGATGAATGTTGCGAGCAGCGCCAGCGGAATCACCGCCGCGACGATGCCCGCCGCGCGGCCGTTCCGCAGGAACACGTACAGGACGAGCGTGACGAGCAGCGCGCCTTCGAGCAGATTTCGAAAGACGGTGTGCAGCGTCGTCGCGATGAGCTGCGAGCGATCGTAATACGGGACGATCCGGACGCCTTTCGGCAGCACCGACGCGTTGAGGTGATCGATCCGCGACTTCACTTCGTCGAGCACCTCGGAAGGGTTCTCGCCCTTCCGCATCAGCACGATGCCTTCGACGATCTCGTCCTCGTCGTTGCGGCCGACCAGACCCTGGCGGGGCACCGCGCCGATGCGGACGTCGGCGATGTCGCGGACGAGCAGCGGCGTGCCGCCGTGCTCGGCCACGACGATCGCGCCAATGTCCTCGGGCGATCGCAGCAGGCCGACGCCGCGAATCAGGTATTGCTGCTCGTCCTGCTCGAGGTAGTTGCCGCCGGCGTTCACATTGCCGCGGCCGAGCGCCGTGAACACCTGCTGCAGCCCGACGCCGTACGCCCGCATGCGCGTCAGATCGACGTTCACCTGATACTGCTTGATGAACCCGCCGCGGCCGATCACGTCGGCGACGCCCGGCGCCATCTTCAAGTTGCGCTCGACCACCCAGTCCTCGATGCCGCGCAGGTCGGCCGGCGTCGCGGTGCCGGACACGAGGCGATACCGATAGAGCTCGCCGACGGGCGTCGACAGCGGCGCGAGCTGCGGCTGGACCTCCGGCGGCAGGTCGGCCTGCTGCAGCCGTTCGAGCACCCGCTGACGCGCGAAGTAGTCGTCAACCTGGTCGTCGAAGGTGATCGTCAGGAACGACAGGCCGAACTGCGTGTGCGAGAACATCCGGACGGCATGAGGCACGCCCGCCAGGGCGATCTCGAGCGGGATGGTGACCTGCTTCTCGACCTCCTCCGCCGCATGCCCCGGCACGAGCGTGATGACCGTCGTCTGCACGTCGGTGACGTCCGGGAACGCTTCGACCGGCAGCGATCGAAACGCGACGAAGCCCCCCGCGATAAACAGGATCGTGAGGAACGCCAGGAACAGCGGCTGATACAGCGCAAACGACACGAGCCGCTTGACCATCAGCTCCCCCGCTGCTGCTGTTCCTGCCGGAGCAGCAGCGCGCCGTCGATGACGATGCGGTCGCCGGCGCGCAGGCCGGAGAGCACGCGTCGCTCGCGGCCATCGCCGTTCGCCACCTCGACGGCGCGCCGCGCGAAGCGGGCGCGGCCGACCTCGACGTACACGGTAGCTGCGCCCCTCTTCGGTGAACAGCGCAGTCGCCGGAATGGCAAGCGCGTGCTCCGGCTCGGCGAGGTGCAACTCGATCGCGGCGAACATCTCGGGCTTGAGCCGCGCGCGCGGGTTGCCGACACTCACCCGCACTTTCGCCGTGCGCGTCGCCGGATCGATCGCCTCGCTGATGTGGTTGACGTGTCCTTCGAACCGCTCGCCCGGATACGCCGCCGTCGTCACCGTGGCCGCCTGACCTGTCGTCACGAGATGAAGATCGCGCTCGAACACGTCGCCGATCGCCCATACGGCATCCAGATTGGCGACGGTCAGGATCGGCGTGCTGTCGCTCTGAACGAACTGTCCGTCGGTGATCCTGCGCTCGAAGACCAGGCCGGTGATGGGCGACGCGATCGGCACGCGGCCCCATCCGGCCGGGCCGTGCGCGAGATCGTCACGCCCGCTGAGACCGAGCACCCGCAGCGCTTCGCCGGTCCGCGCGGCGCGGGCGCGCGCCTTGGCGAGATCGTTCTGTGCCTGCTGCAGCGCGATTTTCGAGGCGGCCTCGTGATCGAAGAGGTCCTGGGTCATCGCGGCGTTCTTCTCGGCGAGCTCGAGGTCCTTGCGGCTCTCGATCTCGTCCCCGATCGCGATCGCCGCGTCGCGGCTGCTGATGGCGCAGAGCGTCTCGCCTTTGCGTACGGCGTCGCCCACCTTGACGCGCAGGCCGACAATCTGACCCGGCAGCGGGGCAAGCACGCGCGCGACGCGGTCCTCGTCGAACTGCACCTTGCCGGCGACGGCGAGCACGGTGGCTGTTTCACGATCCGCGATCGTCTCGACTGTGATCGGCGAGAGCATCACGGGATCGACGGCAATCGCGCCGTCGCGTGGCTGCTCGTTCGCCGGCTCGACATCCGGCGCGTGCGCGGCGTCGGTGCGGTCGCTGCAGGCCATGGCGATTACCGCGCCCGCGAGCACGAGGGCCAGCGCGGTGTTTCGATGGCCTGTCATCGCACCACCTCCGTGCCGACGGCGGCGTTCAGCCTCGCGATCGCGCGCCGCAGTCCCGCCCGCGCGTCGAGATAGCTCTGCATCGTGTCGTTGAACGCACGCTGCGCGTCGAGCAGCTCGAGGAGCGTCGTGCCGCCGGCTTTGTAGACCGCACGGTTGTCACATTTCCGTTTTTCTTACGGCTTACATCAATTTGATGGCGCCGAGATCGAGATTGAGATCTTCGGGCTCGAGTCCGAACTTCTTTCCGATCTCGGCGATGGTTCGTTCGAGCTGCATCAGCGCGGTGCCGACCGCTTCGACTTCTTTCTTCGTCAACGTCTTCTGCTCCATGCGGCGGATCGCCTGGCGCTCCATCAGCCGGCGCAGGAACTCGACAATGGTCAGCACGAGCTGCGCGACGGACTTCTGCACGTCTTCCGGCTCGGGATTCCATCGCATCGGCGCGGAGCCGCGCCGCCTGTCGGCCTTGCCGCCCTTGACGCCTTTTACAGGCATCCGCTGTTTGCCGACCGCGATCGTCTTCGTCGCACGCATACGGCGGTCGATCTCGTCACGCAGCACGCGGAGCTCCGCGGCGGTGACGGGCGCGGCGGCGATCGCTTTTCGGGATCTCGTGCGCGAGGCGCGGCGGCTTCGCCGTCGTCTTCGGGGGCGCGTGGTCGTCTTCACCTGAGGAGCTGCGAGCTCGGCTTGCGGTGCCGCGGCCGGCGCTTTGGCTTGTCGGGATCGCGCGGCAGGATGCGATCGGCGGCGCACAGCAGCGCCGACAGCCGAAGGTAGATGAGATCGATCCCGGCAACGCCAAGCGTCACGTCGCCAATGGTCATCACGCCTTTGTTCAACAGCTCGTCGAGCAGATCGAGCACGGACGAATCGGCTGTGTCGAGAACGTCGTCGGCGACCGTTCGATCCCCCTTGGACTTGGGCATTTTCAATCCTGAACAAACGTGTACGGCGGCCACGGCCCGCTCAGCGTCAGGCCATAGCCGTCGTGCGACAGCGCGCGCGCCTCGCGTGCGGCGAGCGCGTGGAAGGACTTCGACCGCGATCGCCGCACGAGAAACGCGGCGTCGAGCAGCAGCGATCCGCCCTGTAAGGACTGTCCGGACTGTCCGGACTGTCCGGGCAGCTCGCCCGCCACGCGGCGCCGCGCGAGCCGCGACGCGGCTGCGAGCCGATCGTACAACGCGCCGACGGCGTCGCGCGCCCGCTCGGCCAGCTCGATCGACGCGTCACGCTGAGCTTTCTTCCGCGACAAGTACGCGGCACCCGATGGCGTTGACGCAGTCGCCCGCGCCGGCCGAGCCGCCTTGATTGCGCGCGTACGGTCGAGCACGACGCGGACGCCCCACTCGTGATGGTTCGCGAGCCGCTTCACCAGCGAGTCGATGCGCGGCCGATCGGCGCGCACGTGCGCGAGCGCGCGCTCGTCGCTGTTGAAGATCGTGAACAGCTTCATCGGCAGCACGGCAGTCGCGTCGATGAACGATTCGATCACCGCTTCGTGCGCCACGGCGGCGCGCGAGACCCAATCGAGATCGGACAGACCGCGCTGAATCGCCGCCTCGCCGTACCGTGCGAGCGGGACGTCGGCGACCACGAGATACAGGCCGCGGTCGAGATCGAGCAGTCGCACGCGTCCCGCCCCCGGCAATCCTGCAGCCGCCCGTGTCAATTTCGGCGCGCGCGGCGCCGCGACCACGCAATACACGTATGTTGCTGGCGCAGCACTTCCCTTAGCCATTGGGCACGTCCGCCAGATGCAACCACGAAAACACGAAGACGCGAAACAGAAGACGTCTTTTTCGTGTGTTCGTGCTTTCGTGGTTGCGTTTCAGCTCGGCGACCCTGTCAGCCACGATCCCCCCCACGCGTTGAGCGCTCGCACCCCACGCGGCGGCGGCGCCGACAATGGGGTCTGGATGATAACGCACCCGTGCGATCGCCCCAGGCACGAGCGCCGGAGCGCCGCGAGCGATCGCCGCTCGGCGGCGGCGGTCGCACGGCAGCGCGTGCAGCGCCGAGGCGCGAGCGTCATCGCATTCACGATGACGGCGGGTGCGGCGAGCTTCAGACGCCGCAGCCGCGTGAGCAGACGCTCGGTCTCGAAGCGCGGAACCTCGGCTGCCCGCGTGACGACGAGGAACCGTGTGTGCGACGGGTCGCGAAGAAGCGCCTGCAGCTCGCGAATCGACTTCGACACGTCGACCAGCTCCGCGGCGAGCTTTCCCGGGCGGACGAGCGTCTTGTATTTGAGCAGCATGCGCAGCAGCACCTGCACCCATTCGCGCGCCGTCTCGGGCAGCTCGAGGAGCCGAAGCGCATGACCGGTCGGCGCGGTGTCCACGATGACGACGTCATACTGACTATCGCGTGGGGCCCCCACCTCCGCTCGCTTGACCGACCGAGCTTCGGCGAGGCTCGCCGAAGCGCCGGAGGCGCGAAGGCGGCCGCCCCCACGCGGCGTGGTGAGCCGAAAGACTTCCAGGACGCCGAACAGCTCGTCGACGCCCGGCGGTGCGAGATCCATCAGCTCCGCAGCGCCGCCGCTTCCCGTCGCGACTTCGCCCGCGCCAAACGCCGAGGCGATTTCTTCGACCGCCTCCTCGAGATCGGCGCGGCGCGCCGCCAGCGCCCGCGCCGCGTCGAGCTCGCGCACGAACAGATTCCGAGGTCCGCCTCGAATCGGCTTCGGCGTGTCGCCGATGTCCGCGGGGGAGGTGCCCCGGGAGTAAACATTCGACCCGCCGGCAGACGGAGTCGTGTCGAACGCATCGGCGATCGAATGCGCAGGGTCCGTGGACAACAACAGCACGCGCCGGTTCGGATGCGCGCGAGCCAGTCGCACCGCTGCCGCCGCCGACACCGTCGTTTTCCCGACACCACCCTTGCCGCCGACGAAGATGAGCTTCGCGCCGCGGACGCCGGGGAGTGATTCGGCCGCGACGGTGCGCTCGTTCTTCGGCGAGCTCATGACAAGAACACCATCTCCACCACGGAGGACACGGGGGACACGGAGGTTGAGAACTTTCTTTTCCTCCGTGTCCTCCGTGGTGGAGAGCTTCTTTCCAATCTTCGCTAGGACAGCGACCCCTCTCGGCTCGCGCAGATCGGCGGGAATGATGCGCATTCGACGTCCACGGCCGAGACGCCGGGCGATCTGCACGATGACGCGCCGTTCTTCGGCGCGGCGGCGATCGCAGACGGGACACCGATCTCCCTGCGGGAGCACGCGATTGAGGACGATCTCGGCGGCGCGCATGCCGTTGGCGTCGAGCGCGGCAATCCCGTCCTCGCTCTCCGCCAGCGACAATCGTTCCGCCAGCGTCACCCAGCAGAACGTCGTCCGCTCCGGATCGCGGAACAGCTCGCCGGTCCCGCGCGCCTGCTCGGCGACGAGCGCAATCAACCGATCCGCGGCCTCGGGACGGCCGACGCGCGCGAGCTGCTGGCGAATGATGCGGTGCTCCGCCTGCAGCGTGTCCAGCACGTCGGCGACGGCGGCCACCGTCCGCGGCGCGGCGAGCAGCCGCAGCGTGTGCCCGGTCGGCGCGGTGTCGACGACGATGACGTCGTAGGGCGCAGCCCGTCTTTCTTTGCGATCGTCGCGGTCTTGGCGTTCAACGCGGGCGAGACGCGCGATTTCGAGGATGCCGGCGAGCTCGTCGATGCCGGGCAGCGACAGATCGAGCAGCGCCTCGACGTCCGCGCGATCGAGCCACGTGCCGTGCTCGAGCGCGTCGCCGAGCGCGGCGCGGTGATCGTCGATCCAGCGGCTGAACGCGCGCGGCGCGTCGAGCTCGGCGGCGTGCAGCCTGCCGCCTCGACCCACGCGCGCCGGCTTCGCGCCGAGCTTCACGCCGAGCGCGTCGCCGAGCGAATGCGCTGGATCGGTCGACACCACGAGGACGCGCGAACCGGCCGCGGCATCTGCGACGGCGCGCGCCGCTGCGCACGTCGTCTTCCCCACGCCGCCCTTGCCGCCGTAAAAAATGAACTGAGTCGTGATTCGGGATTCGGGATTCGTTACGGGATTCGGGATTCGCTACTGCTCCGAGTCAAAGCTCTCGATGTCGACGCCGGAGATCTTGTCTTTGGGAGACATCGAAATGGGGGCCTGCTGCTGACCTTTGATCTCGCGGATGCGCGCGAGCAGGTCCCGCTCGGTCTCCGCGAACTCTTCCTCCGAGATTTCACCGAGCTCCAGCCGCATCTGTGCTTCGAGCAGCTGCTCGCGCAGCGACGTGTCGTCGTTCATCTCCGCTTCGGCCGCCGCGACGACCTTGTCGAGCACGAACCGCAGCGAGCCGATGAGGAGCGTGTCGAGGATGAACACAGCTTTCAGCCGTCAGCGTTCAGCTGTCGGCTACGCCCTCTCGAGTTTCAGCCGGATGTTCACGAAGTTGTACGGGGGCCACGGCCCGGTGTACTTGAACGTCAGCTTGTCGAAGCGGCCGGCAATCGATTTCACCTTCGCGTCGAACGCCGTTTCCTGATCGCGCGAGATGAGGAACGCGGCGTTCATGATCATCTTGTCGCCGATCGGCTTGTTGATGCGCGACGCCACCGACACCTCGCGGAGCTGCTCGAGGATGTCCGCGACGTGGCGTTCGGATCGCGACTGCAGCGCCGAATCGATCAGGCGGCCGTACTGCATGCGCGCAAAATAGGTCGGTCCTTTCTGGCCCGAGATTTCCTTCTTCAGCCGGCTGATGTCCTCGTCCTCGTGCTCGACCTCGCGAATCGCCTGATCGCGATCCCACAACACCTTCAAGCCGAACTCGAGCTTGTTCTGCATCTTGTTCAGCACGTCGCCGAACGCCTCGGCCGCCGATCGCAGGAGCTCGACGATGTCTTCGCGCGTCTTGAAGATCGTGCCGAACGACATCGGGATGACCGTGTGCTCGCGCATGACGGTCTCGTTCACCCGCTCGTGCGCGAGCACGTTCTCGCGCGTCGAATCGAGCACTTCGAGCGGGGCGTCGGAGACCACGGCCGCCAGGCTCTTGTAGTGCACCGTGTACACCTCCGACGGGTCGGCGCCGATGCCGATTGGACCGAAGCGCAGCGCGTCGGATGCCTCGATGATGCAGTAGACGTACTTGCCGCGGCTGGTGGCCGCCGCCGTCTCGGTGGCCGGCGTCACGCGGCCGCGATGCAGCACCTTTTCCACCGCGCGCCGCTCGGGCTTGTGCTCGCGCATCGTCGCCTTCGCCGTGCGCAGCGGGCCGTTCGGCCTCGCAGGCTTCGCGGCTTTCGCGACTCTCTCGCCGGGCGCCGTCCCCGCCGTCGTCGCCGTCGTCGCCGTCGTCTTCCGGGCGCCCTTCCCGGTGGCCTTCACGCTCGCGGCGACCGCGCCGCGACCGCGCTCGGCCTTGGATGCGCTACTACCCGATGGTTTTCGCATATTTGCCGCTCCTGCGGACTTTCCTATGGGCCGAGCCCGGTGCCTCCAGAATCTTCCGGATCTCCTTCACCAGATCTTCCGGCAGGCACGGCTTCGTGACGAAGGCGTCGCATCCGGCCTTCTTCGCGCCCTCGGAAATGCCGGCGAGCGCGTGGCCGGTGAGCGCAACGACGGGAATCGGCGCGGTGCGCTTGTCCGCCTTGAGGCGGCGCGTCGCCTCCCACCCGTCCATCACGGGCAGGGACAGGTCCATCAGAATGATGTCGGGCGCAGTCTCGACGGCGCGCTGCAGCGCCTCCATGCCGTTCTCTGCTTCGACGACCTCGAAGCCGGAAAACTCGAGGTATTCCGCGTACATCTCGCGCGCGTCGGGATAGTCGTCGACGAGGAGCACGCGCGGACGATCGGCTTTCTTGGTGTCGGAGTTTGAATCCACCTTACTCATCTCCGTCCCTTGGTCGGCAGCGCCAGCATGAAGGTCGACCCCTTGCCCATCTGACTCTGCACAGAAATGCGGCCATCGAGCATCTGCGCGAGGCGGCGGCAAATCGACAGCCCGAGGCCGGTGCCGCCATAGGCGCGCGTGGGAGAGTTGTCGAGCTGACGGAAGTCCTCGAAGATCTTCTCCTGATCAGGTGGCGCGATGCCGATGCCGGTGTCGGTCACCGACAACTGCACGGTCCGATCCCCTTTGTTTTGCCGGGCGCTGATCGTCACCGCGCCGTGATGCGTGAACTTCAGCGCGTTGCTCAGCAGGTTCAGCAGGATCTGCTTCACCTTCTGGCGGTCGCTGACGAGCGGCGGCAGAGCCCGCTGCAGATCGAGCGTCACCGACAGCTTCGATCGCATGATGATCGGCTCGAGCTCCGCCCTGACCTCGCCGACGAGCTCCGGAATCCGGAACTTCGAGATCTGCAGCGGCATGCGTCCCGCTTCGATGCGCGAGATGTCGAGAATCTCGTTGATGATCGTCAGCAGATGGCGTCCGTTCGACTCGATGCGTCCGAGCTGCCGCTTGGCCGGCGCCTCGATCGGCCCGGCCACGCCCTGGAGCAGCATCGAGGTATAGCCGAGCATCGCGTTCAACGGCGTCCGGAACTCGTGCGACATGTTCGCGAGGAACTGCGACTTCAGCGCGGACGCCTGCTCGAGCTCGATCGCCTGCCGGCGCAGCAGCTCGTTCTGCTGCGCGATGTCGGCGGTGGCCGCCTGAATCTTGCGCTCGAGCTCGTCGGACGCCTGCTTCAACTGCTCGTACAGCTTCGCTTTCTCGATCGCCTCGCGGCGGTCGTGGAGGATGGTGACCACGGCGGTCAGCTCGCCGTGCTCCGACAGGATCTTGCCGGCGATCGCCTCGACCGGCATCGGCTCGCCGGTCTTCGGATCCATGAGCGCGATCTCGCCGACGCGGCGCTGGTCGGCGCTGACGAGCATGCCGGCGATGAACGACGAGAAGTGCGCGTCGTTGTTCTGCACCCACCGCTGCTCGATCTCGCTGGCGCGCGTCGGAATGGTGAACAGCCGCTCGGCCGGCTCGTTCATCAGCGACGTCCCGCCGCCCGCGTCGGTGACGACGATCGGGTCCGCGACCGAGTCGATGATCAGGTTCAGCCGATCGCTCTCGGCGCGCGCCTGCGATTCCGCGACGCGCATCTTGCGGTAGTTCTCTTCGATCTCTTCGCTCGCGCGGCGCAGGTCGGTGACGTTCCGCAGAATCGAGACGACACCGCTGCCCTGCCGCGGATCTTCGGTCACCGTGCTGAGGAGCTCGAACACGAGGTCCGAGCCGTCGACCGGATTCACGAGCAGCAGCTCGCGGCGCGCGGCCCCCGTTTCCTCGATCGCCTTGCTCGAGAGCGCCGACGACAGCAGCATGTTGTTCATGCGGACGGCGCTGCGCCGCCCTTCGCTCTCTTCTTCCGTCGCGGTGAAGAGCGTGAGCGCGCGGCTGTTGGCGATGAGGAGCCGGCCTTCGGTGTCGGTGAGCAGAATCGGATCGGTGACGGCGTTGATGATGCTGTAGAGGAGCGAGCGTTCGCGCCCCTGTTTGCGATCGCCTTCGTTCAGCGCTTCCTGCCGCAGGATCTGATCGATCTTCTGGCTGAAGACCGTGATGAACCACTGCAGCTCGGACCCGAGCGGCGCGGCGCCGCCGAGCAGCAGCAGCCCGAACGGCTCGTCGGAGAAGGCGGTCACGCCGAGCGGCGCGACGTGGAACGCGGCGTCCTCGAACGGCGTCGAGGGGCGGCGCTTCCGATCGGCGGCCGAATGCGGTTCGGGGAAGAAGACCCGCTTGCGGTGCGTGAGCGCGTTGATGAGCGGGTTGCCCCAGTCCTCGAGCGATACCGTGAACGATGCGGCCGAGTTGTTCAGGAGCCCGTAGGCACCGACGACAAACAGAGACGACTCGCCCGAAAGGCGGACGAGACAGATCGATTGGGGGATGCCGAGCACCTCGCCGAGCCACTGCAGCGCGAGCTGCGTGACGTCGGCGATTTCCGTCCGGCCGACGAAGCCTTCGACCAGCCGGAGGCGCGCAGTTAACTGCTCCGCGTCTTCACTGCCCCGTACGGACGTGTCCTCGATCGCGACGCGCACGCGCGGGACGCCAGTGTACGGAACCGATCCGTTACGCTTCGTCGCTGGCCGTTGGGCGCCGCTGACGGCCACCAGTGCGGCGGGCGGGCGCGCTAGCCTTGAGCTGAGCCCGGAGGGCGGCGTTTTCAGCAATGACTTCCTCATACCCCTTGCCCTCGATCGCGGGCTTCGACACCGGAGTGATCGAACCGACTGCTTCCGAGTACTTCAAGTACGTCTCGATCGAGGCGACGACGACGCGCGCCTCGACGGTGATCAGGTCGATCCCGACCAGCGACACGCGCACCCATGCGTCGATCACGATCCCCTTGTCGAGGACTCGATCGAGGACGTCAATAAGACTTGTGCCGCCTGCTGCTCGTTCAACGGGCATCGAACACTCCTTGCGTCGCGATGGGCGCGGGGCCGCTTACTTCAGGGCGCCGGGAACGGCCCGGCGCCGCGTCACCGACGCGAGCTGCCGTTCGAGTGCGCGCACCTGTTTCTTCAACTCTTCGTTCTGCGCCGACAAGGCCTGTCGCCCCGGCGACAGATGGTGATCGTACTTCCACCAGTCGAGACCAATCTGCTGCGCCTTGTCGATCGAGCAGATGAGCAGCCGAATCCGGATCGTCAGGAGTTCCACTTCGGCGAGCGACACCTTGATGTCGCCAGCCACCACGAGGCCCTTGTCGAGCACGCGGTCGAGAACTTCGACGAGACCGGTAGATCGTCCATGCCCCTCAGTCAGCGGCATCGGCATAGGTTCCGTATTCTACGCAACTTCAGACATTCGCTTCGTCGTGACCGGGCGCAAGGGACGGGCGTATCTCAGCAATGGTCGTACCACAAATGTTACGGAACAAATTCACTTCGGGCCCCTATCGGCACGCATCAAAGCCCGACAGTAGCTTTGTGGTCATCGTACTGATTCCTTACAGCCCGATCAGCTCTCTCGGTGTATCGATCATGAGGTCGCTCGGGTGCAGTTCTGCGACCGGGAACCCCTCGAATCCGAAGCCATAACGCGCGAGACAGATGGCCGACGCGGCTTGGCGCGCGGTGCGCCAGTCGATGATCGAATCGCCGACGAGCAATGTGTCGTCGTGTGCAATTCCGGCGCGCGCGACGAGATGTCGAAGGCCCGACGGATCGGGCTTCCGCGGAAACGGTCCGTCGCCGGCGACCACGGCGTCCACGTGAAAGAAGCGCGCGAGCCCGAGGCCTTCGAGCACACACCGCGTGGCGGCCATCGGTTTGTTCGTGAGCACGGCCAGCGCCGCGCGCGGCGCGAGCGCCTCGAGGACGTCGGGAATGCCCTCGTACGCGCGCGTGTGATTCAACAGCCCGCGATCGTAGATGGACAGAAACCGTTCGAGCGCGTCGGGCGGCGGTTCGACGCCGCTCGCCGCGAACGCGCGCGCGACGAGCGTCGCCGCCCCGTCGCCCACCATCCGGCCGATGCGATCGTCGGGCAGCGGATCGGCGCCGCAGTCGCGGAGCAGCCGGTTCGCCGCGTCGGCGATGTCCCTGCGCGAATCCACCAGCGTGCCGTCGAGGTCGAAGACGATGAGATGAAACACCTGACGCTCGAAACTGAAGCTATCAGCTTTCAGCTGTCAGCTTCAGGTAAAACGCTTGTCTGGATGAGATCTGATCGCTGAGAGCTCGGAGGCTGAGAGCTGATGACTACGAGGATCGATATTCCGCGAACGAGGTCGGCGTTTCCCACACCGTGACTCGCACAACCGGCAGGCCGTGCTCGGCGGCCTTGTCGAAGATCAGCTTCGCGATGCGCTCGACGGTCGGGTTGCTGTCGACGAGATAGATCGGCTCGCCGAGATCCGTCAGCGGCGGGACGAGCGGATCGTCCTGACGCAGGATCATCTTGTGATCGAGCTCCTTGTCGATCCAGCCCTTCACGACGCGCTTGATGTCGCTGAAATCGCAGACCATGTTGCGGTTGTCGAGGGTGCCGGTGCGCACTTCGATCTCGGCCACGGCGTTGTGGCCGTGCGGATGCTTGCAGATGCCGTCGTAGTCGAGCAGGCGGTGGCCGTAACAGAAATCGATGCGCTTTGTGACCGAGTACATGCTCGAATTCTGTCATAGAATCCCCGTCACATGAGCGTGACGGCCGTGCTCTTGTCGGGCGGTCTGGACAGCGCGGTCCTCGTCGCGGAAGAGGCGGCGTGCCCGGGAGGAAACGTCCAGCCGATCTACGTCAGCGTCGGGCTCGCCTGGGAAGACGCCGAGCGCGCGATGGTGTCGCGGCTGCTCGCCTCGCCTCTCTTTCATGCGCGCATGCGCCCGCTCGTTACGCTGGCGGTCGATATGCGCGACGTCTACGACGCGACGCACTGGGCCGTTCGGGGACAGCCGCCGGCGTATCACACGCCCGACGAAGACGTGTATCTTGCCGGGCGCAACGTCATCCTGCTCGGCAAGGCGGGCGTCTTCTGCGCGGCGGCGCGCATCGATCGCCTCGTGCTCGGCACGCTCGGTCACAATCCGTTTCCCGATGCGACGCCGGCGTTCCGATCCGCGATGGCGGACGCGCTGTCGCTGGGCCTGGCGCACCCGTTGACGATCGATGCGCCGTATGCCGACGTCAGCAAGACCGATGTCGTCCGGCGCGGAGCGGAGCTCGGCGTGCCGTTCGAGCTGACCTTGTCGTGCATGAATCCGCAATCGGCCAATCGCCAATCGGCCATCAATCCGCAATCGACAAATCGCCAATCGGCCATCAATCCGCAATCGACAAATCGCCAATCGACAATAAATCCGCAATCCGCAATCCGCAATCCGCAATGGCTGCATTGCGGCTTGTGCAGCAAATGCCGCGAGCGCCACGACGCGTTCGTCGACGCGGGCCTCGCCGATCCCACCGAGTACGCGGATGCGCGGTACGTGGACGCGTAGCGGCGCCGTGATCGCCGTCGCGCTCGGGCTGCCGATCGCCGGCCTGCCGGTGCTGGCGCAGCCCTCCGACGTGGACGAAGTGCTCGCGCGCGCAGCGGCACGCGTCGAACAGTACATTTCGCGCGCGCAGCGGATCGTGTTCGTCGAACGGACCTTCATCCAGCACGTCCGATCCGATTTGACGCCGCAGGGATTCGCGCGCGTCGTCGAGTCCGATCTGCGCGTCGAATCCGATCCCGGCGACGGAACGCTGGAATCGACGGAGGCGAAGGTGATTCGCCAGCTCAGGACCATCAACGGTCATCCGCCGCGCAAGAAAGACGAGCAGGGCTGTCTCGATCCCAATCCGATCTCGCCCGAGCCGCTCACGTTCCTGCTGCCGGCACGGCGCGGCAAGTACGCGTTCACGTCGGCCGGATCGGGAAAAGGCAAAGACAAGAACACGGTGATGGTCGATTTCCGGGAGCTCGGCGGCGGCAAGCCCGAAGTCACGGAGATGTCGGACCGGGGCGAGGGCTGCTACAACATCGAGGTGCCGGGACGCGGCCGCGGCCGTGTGTGGCTCGATGCGTCGACGTACGAAGTGCTGCGGATCGATCAACGCATCAGTGGCTGGATCGATTTTCGCGTGCCCGATCGGAAGAACCGCCGCATCGGCCTGCCCGACATCCAGGTACTCGAGCGGCTCGACACCTCGATCCGGTACAAACCGGTCACCTTCAGCGATCCCGAAGAGATCATGCTGGTGCCGGAGTCGATTGAGACGCTCATGGTCGTGCGCGGGATGCAGTCCTACCGGATGCGGCAGGTCTTCTCCGGCTATCGGCGATTCGTCACGGGCGGCCGCCTCGTGAAGTAGCGGTAGTCAGCCAAAAATGCAACCACGAAAACGCGAAATGGCTTTCTCGATACGTGGGTTTCGCGCTTTCGTGTTTTCGTGGTTGCATTTCAACATGGCTAGCCTGCGACATATTGGAAAGGGGAGGAACATGCGTCGAGCGATCCTCGTCGTGATCGGAGCGCTCGCAGTCGCCGCGGCATCGCTCTCAGCGATCACGCCTCCGTCGGTGAAGTTCACCGATACGAAACTCAAAAACGGTTTGCGGCTGATCGTCGCCGAAGATCATGTCGCGCCGGTGTTCTCGATCGCCGTGGTCTACAACGTCGGATCGCGCGACGAGCGGAAGGGGCGCACCGGGTTTGCGCACCTCTTCGAGCACATGATGTTCAAGGGATCCCAGAACGTCGGCCCCGGCGAGCACTTCTACACGGTCTTCAGCAACGGCGGCACGATGAACGGCACGACCGACAAGGAGCGCACGCTCTACTACGACACGATGCCGGCCAATCAGCTCGAAGCGGCGATGTTCCTCGAGGCCGACCGCATGCGCTCGCTGGCCATCGTCAAGGAAAATCTCGACAACCAGCGGAACGCCGTGCAGGAAGAGCGGCGCCAGGGGCTCGACAACCGGCCGTACGGACGGACGGACGAAGCGGTGGACGACCTCGCGTTCGACAACCCGGCCTACAAGCACTCGGTCATCGGATCGATGGAGGATTTGGGCGCCGCGTCGACCGCGGATGTCGCGTCGTTCTTCCAGACGTACTACGCGCCGAACAACGCGATCATGGCGGTCGCCGGCGACGTGACGACGGCGAACGTGCAGGAACTGGCGCGCAAGTACTTCGAATCGATCCCGTCGCAGCCGGCGCCGCCCGTGGTCGATGTCAGCCAGCCGCCGCAGAACGGCGAGCGGCGGCTCGCGCTCGAGGATGCGCTCGCGCGGCTGCCGCGCCTCGACGTCAGCTATCGCATTCCCTCGAATCTCTCCGCCGACGACGACGCGATCGACGTGCTCAGGCTGGTGATGTCCGCCGGCCGCAGCTCCCGGTTGTACGAGAGCATCGTGCGGCAGAAGCAGCTCGCGGTGTCGGCCAACGCCTTCGCGTTCGACAGCCGCGGGCCGAGGCTGCTGCGCATCATCGCCACGCCGACGCCGGGCAGGTCAATCGACGACCTGGAGGCCGCGATCTATGCGGAAGTCGAGCGGCTGAAAACGGGACCGATCGCCGACTGGGAGATTGAGAAGGCGCGCAACGACGCGCGGCGGCAGTTCGTCGGGAGCCTCGGGCAGTCGGTGAGCCGCGCGATCGATCTCGCCGAGTACGGGCTCATCTACAACGATCCGGGACAGATTAACAAGCGATGGGATCGCCTCGCGAAGCTCACCGCGGCCGACGTCCAGCGCGTCGCGAAGCAATATCTGACGCCGGACAATCGAAGCGTCATCGTCACGCGGCCCAAAGCAGCGGCGGGGCGAGGAGGTCTGTGATGCAGACCCGATCTCTTGTCGAGGCGCTGAATCAGACGCTCTCTTCTTCCCTAATAACCGTGCTCTGTGTCCTTTGTGTCCTTTGTGTTCCAGCAGCGCTGACGTCAGCAAAGACGATCGCCGTCCAGGAGCAGCCGTCGCCGACGGCCGGCGTCGTGAAGAAGGGCAAGGTGCCGATCTCGAACGAGATTCTGAAGGTCACGCTGCCCAAGCCGGTGGAAATCGATCTGCCGAACGGCCTCCACCTGATGATCCTCGAGGATCACCGGCTGCCGCAGATCTCGTTCCAGGTGTTCATCCCCGGCGCCGGCGGCTATTACGATCCCACCGAGCGGCCCGGCCTCGCGTCGTTCGTCGCCGCGCTGATGCGCGAGGGGACAGCATCGCGTACGTCCGAGCAGATCTCGCAGCAGCTCGAGGTGATGGCGGCGAATCTGACTGTCGCCGCGGGATCCTCGGCCGTCGAGGCGACGATTTCCGGTTCGTGCCTGAGCGATCAACTCGATCGCCTGCTCGATCTCACGGCCGACGTGCTGCTGCATCCGTCGTTTCCCGACGAGGAGCTCGCGCGCTTCAAGCAGCGCACGCGCGCTCAACTGACGCAGCAGCGGGCGAATCCCAATTTCCTCGCGGCCGAGGCGTACAGCCGCGTGGTGTACGGCGCGCACCCGGCCTCGCGGATTTCGCCCACCGTCACGGGGCTCGATCAGACGACGCGCGACGCCATGGCGGCGTTTCATCGCGCGCATTACGTCCCCGATCACGCCGCCATGGCGGTGGCCGGCGACATCTCGGTCGCCGAGGCGCGAAAGCTGATCGAGGCGAAGCTGGGCGGCTGGGCCAACGCGGGCGCCGCCGCGCCGTCGGTGGCAGATCCGGCCGCGCTCGCCGGCGCGAAAATCCATTTCATCGGCCGGCCGAATTCGGTCCAGACCACGCTGATCGTCGGCACGCAGGCGATCGCGCGCACGAACCCCGACTACGACGTGCTGCAGGTGATGAACCGCGTGATCGGCGGCGGCCCGACCGGACGGCTGTTCATCCACCTGCGCGAGGAGAAGGGCTATACGTACGGCGCCGGCAGCGCGCTGAACGCGGCGCTCTTCCGCGGCGACTGGTCCGCGTCGACCAGCGTCCGCACCGAAGTGACGGCGCCGGCCCTCAACGATCTGCTCGCCGAAATCAAACAGCTGCGAGAGCAGCCCGTGTCGGATCAGGAGCTCGCCGACGCGAAGCGAGCGATGATTGCCTCATTCGCACTCTCGCTCGAATCTCCGGTGCAGTTGCTCAACTATCACGTCACGCGGTGGCGGTACAAGCTGCCGCCGGATTACTGGGACAAGTATCCGGACCGGATCTCGGCGGTGACCAAGCTGCAGATTCAGGCAGCCGCGCGGAAGTATCTGCCGGCCGATCGGATGCAGATCGTGGCGGTCGGCGACCCCGCGACAGTCGCCGACACACTCAAGAAGCTGGGCGAGGTGGAGACCTACGACGCAGACGGCAAGAAATTAGGAACGTAGGTGGGCGGACACGTGGGTCCGCCCCTACGGCCAGGGCTGACGCGGGTCCGCCCTTATAAACCCGCCGTAGGGGCCGACCCATGTGTCGGCCCTACCTGCCAGGAATTGCCTCGGCGCTCAGCGCTTTTCGCAGCGTGATCGATCCGTCGCCGCTGCGGACGCGCACGTTGCGGCCGCCGGAACCGAGGCGGCCGCGGACGGTGTTGCGGCCGATCTCGCCGGTCACGTTCGACAGCGAGATGTCATTCATGTGGATCCTGCCGTCGCCCGTGTGCGCGTCGAGCTCGCCGTTGAAGCCGTCGGGCAATTCCAGCGTCACCGAGCCGTCGCCGGTCGTGATGGTCCAATCGGTCTCCGCCGCGCTGCCCGCGCGGGCGTGAACCGTGACGCCGCCGTCGCCTGTTCGCGCGCGCACGCTCGTCAGTTTGCCGCTCGCCGTCACGCGGCCGTCGCCCGTGTCGACGTCGAGCGTGCCGTTGACGCCCTCGAGCCTGATCGCACCGTCGCCGGTGTGCGCGCGCACGTCGCCGTTCAGCTCGCGCCCCTGAATGCTGCCGTCGCCCGATCGCAGATCCAGGTGTCCCGAGATCCGCGCCACATCGATGGAGCCGTCGCCACTCGCCGCCGCGATGTTCGAGCTCGCAGGCGCAGAGACGATCAACTTCGCCGATCGCGAGTTGTTGAAGTGGATGCCGAAGCCGGACCTCTTCTGCGCCTTGACGTCGACCGTCACGCGATTGCCTTCCTGATTCGCGTGAACCTCGATCGTGGCGGCCGCGTCTTTGTCGACCGCTCGCTTCTCGACGATCACTTCCACTTCGGGCTTGTCCCACGCGCGAATCTCGATCGAGCCGTCGAAGGTCGAGAGCGCGACGTCAGGCGTCCCGCTCGTCGAGAAGCGCTTTTCTTCACGCTCGACGTACTTGTTGAAGTCGGCGCTGACCAGGTCGATGCAGGCGGTGCCGGCGAGCAGGACCATTACCGATGCCGCGACGAGACTTCCACGCAGGGCCATACCATCCTCCAGGGGGATTTAGACGGCGATTCGGGGTCATCGTTCGGGATTAGGACTCGCATTGCGAGTGTACACGAGCTGGCCGCCGACGTAGGTCTGGACCACCGAAAACATCGAGTCCAGGACGACCAGGTCGGCCACGGCCTCGGGCGCGAGAACGCCGTGCCCGACGAGGCCGAGCTCGCGCGCCGGCGTCGTCGCGCACAGCGTCACGGCATCCACGAGCGACAACCCGATGCGCCCGATGAGCGTTTGAAACGCACGTTCCATCGTCACCGTGCTGCCGGCCAGCGTCCCATCGTCCAGCACCGCCGCCGAAGAGCCCGCCGTGATCGTCCGGCCTCCGAGCTGCGCGCGCGCCCCGACCGGCATTCCTGAGAGAGCGGTGCCATCCGTGATCGCGAAGACGCGCGACGGCCGTTTGGCCGCGACGGCGGTGCGGACCATCGCCGGATGCACGTGAACGCCGTCGCAGATGATTTCCGCCGCGACTTCGTCGGTCTGCAGCACCGCGCCGGCGAGTCCCGGCGCGCGATGCGCGAGCGGCGGCATGCGATTGAACAGGTGCGTGGCGTGGCGCGCGCCGGCGCCAATCGCCTCGAGCGCTTCGTCGTAGGTGGCGCCCGAGTGGCCGAGCGAGACGCGCGCGATGCGCGCGGCCAGCCAGCGAACCAGCTCGAGGCCCCCGTCCAGCTCCGGCGCGATCGTCACGATTGCGATGTCCGGCGCGGCGCGCTCGATCTCGCGAAGGATGTCGACGGCGGTGAAGTCGCCGTCCTTTCGTGCATCCTCGGTCGGCGCCCGCAAACAGACGAGCGGCTGCGCGCCGCAGTATTCCGGATTGATGAAATTGCTTTCGAGGTGCGCCGGCAGCACGCGCGCCGCGCGGCCGGAGGGATGTTCGCGCGCCTGCCGCACCTGATCGAGCACGCGCCGCAGCGCCTCCGGCGCGCACGCGACGGTCGTCGGACAGAATGCGGTCACGCCGTAGCGCGGAAGCTGCGCCGCGATCGTCGCGATCGAGTCGGCGCCCGGCCGATCGTCGAGCGAGTCGACGCCGTCGACGCCGTGAACGTGGACGTCGATGAAGCCCGGCACGATGTAGTGATCGTGAAACGCGAAATGCTCGTGCGATCCCGCCGACGGCGGATCGGGCCGGACCTCCGCAATGCGGCCGTTTTCGATGACGAGCGTGCCCGGCGAGAGGATCCGGTCAGGCAGGACCAGCGCGGCGCCCGACAGGACGATCACTGGAGTGCCGCGGCGGCCAGACGCGCGGCGCCGACGGCCGGCGCTTCGTCGCCGAGCGCCGAGGGGACGATCCTGAGCGCGTCCATCATCGCGCGCGGCAGCCGGCGGCCGATTTCGATGCGCAGCGGCTCGAGGAGCAGATCGCCGGCCGATCCCATGATGCCACCGAGCACCAGCATCTCGGGATCGGCGACGACGACGAGATTCGCCGCCGCCATACCGAGGTACTTCGCCGTATCGCGCACGACGGAAATCGACACGCCGTCACGCTGGCGCGCGGCGTCGAGCACGTGGTCGATTGTGATGCGCGACAGATCGTTGTCGACGGTGTCCTGGATGCGCGACCGATCGCCCGACTTGATCCGCCAGATGAGCCGCCGAACGATGCCGGCGGCGGCGACCTCCGCTTCGAGGCAGCCCATCTTGCGATAGTCCTCGCGCTCGACCGGATTGAGCGCGAGCCAGCCGACGGAAGCCGCCCGCCCGCGCGTGCCGGTGAGCGGCGCGCCGCCCCGGACGATGCCGGCGGTCGTGTGCTCGCCGACCGCGAAGTACACGAGATCCTGAATGCCGCGTCCCGCGCCGATCCACGCTTCGGCGACCGCCGCAGCCGTCCCCGCCGACGCGGCGCCGGACTGTTCGTACGGTCCCGGGTAGCGTTCGGAGAGCGCCTTGAGCACCGGCGCGAGGGCGGGCGACTCGGGCAGGGCAGACGCCACGCCAAGGGCGGCGCCGGCCGGCGATCCGGATGTGACCTGTTGAAGCGCGGTGTGCGCCGCCGCTGTCAGATCCACCGGCGAATCGACCGAGGCACGCGCGAGCACCTGACCGGCGCCGTCGACCGAGACGGCCACGGCGCGCCCGTCCTGCAGCTCGACGCCGAGCATCATTCGGTGTCGCGGCCCCAATCGGTGTTGACCTGCAGCTTGCGCCCGGCGAGCGGCAGCGGAATCGGATCCGCCGCGGCATCGGGATGAAACAGCATGCGGTGGACGCGATCGAGCAGCGACCTCAGCAACCCCTCGTTGGGAGCCTGGACGACCAGCACGCCGCCGCACGCTTCCGGCGGAAACCGCCGATCGTCGAGGTAGTCGCGATCCATCGTCACCAGCGTCCGGCACAATTGCCGCGCGAGCTCGTAATGCCGCTCGTCGGGCGCGCGCCGCAGATCGTCCTCCTCGACGATGTACAGCACGTCCCACCGCAGACGCGTGCGCATGTGCGCCACGATGCCGGCGGGAACGTTGGCGTCGGCGTAGATCCGCGGCCGCGCCGTCAGCCGTTCGGCATGCGGCGCGAGCTCGCTCGAGAGCGTGCCCATTATTTCGTTTCGGCGAGCCTCTTCTCGTGCGCCGCCTTCGCTTCGCGCGCGAGATGCGCGACGAGCTGCTCGCGCTGGTGGACGAGCTCTTTGCGCGCCCGCCGTCCATTGGGCGAGCCGACGACGTACTCGGCGAACAGCGGAAACGCGATCGTCGAGTCGCAGTACGCGACGACGGTGTCCGGCAGCACGCCGGGGTTCACCTTGCCCCAGCTCACGGCCTCGGCCGGCGTCGCGCCGGAGAGGCCGCCCCACACCACCTGGTCCGTGGTGATCTGGATGAAGTAGTCGTTGCCGCCTTTCGGGATCCCGTAGACCTCCCAGAGCGTCGGCTGCGCCTGCAGATAGAAGTTCTTCGGCGATCCGCCGCCGAGGATGACGCAGCCGTTGCGCTTGCCCGCCAGGACGATCGCGCAGACCTCGTTGACGTCCTTGTTGGGATCGATCATCAACCGGCTGCCGTTCATGAGCTCGTGATACGCGACGTTCATGCCGATCGAGCTGTCGCCGGGCGACGACGTATAGAGGGGCACGCCGTCGCGTGCCGCGCGCGCCACGACCGAATGATCGTCGCAGCCGGGAAAGCGCTCGAGCAGATCGAGTCCCAGACGGTAATGGAAATCCGCGCTGGCGATCGGCTCGTTCATCTTCGATCGCACGATGAAGTCGCGGATGTAGGCGTCGGTTTCGAGTAGGACCGTTGCGGGAAACAGCACGTCGTAGATACGAATGACCCCGTCTTCGTACAGCTCGACATCGTCGACGAAGGGCGAGCCGCGGCGCAGCGTGAAGTTCAGCGCGTAATGGAGGTCGTGGTAGAGGTTCGCGCCGGTCGAGATGATGAAGTCGACCAGCCCGCGATCCATGAGCTCGATGACGCAGCCGCCGAGGCCCGCGGGCGTCATGGCGCCCGCCATCGTCAATCCGATGGTGGTGTCGTGCTCGGGCGCCAGCATTCTCTCGCTGAAAATCTGACAGGCTTCGGACAAGCGCCCTGCGTTGAATGCCTGAAATCCTTCGTCGATGAGGTGGCGAATCTCGGCGCTGCCTGTCGGCCGGTAATACCGAATCGGTTTGCCTGAAAGGTGCTGGCGGGCGTGCCCGGGCGATCCGGGGGCGCGATGCGGCAAGGAGAGCTCCTTTTAGTGTGAATCTTTGTGAATCCCGAATAGCTTAACATCTGGATTTGTGACTGGCGAGCCGTATTGGTTGTGGTGGACACTCGCGGTCGTGGCATTTATCGCGCTCGTGCCGATGATCTGGGCGTGGAGGAAGGGGAGTCCCTTCGCGGCAGGCGACGTCTTTCGTGCCAGCCGGTTGAGCTCGGGCAATCATCTTTTTCCCACACAAGTGCTCATCAGTCCGACGAGCGTCGTGCACCACAAGCCGCGCTGGATCGGCAAGCAGGAAGAGACCATCCACATGGCACACGTCGCCTCGGTGAAAATCGACACCGGGCTGCTGTTCTCGAACGTCCTCATCGAAACGAGCGGCGGGTCGGCGCCGATCGTCTGCCACGGCCACCGGAAGGCCGATGCGGTCCGGATGAAGACCCTCATCGAGCGGTATCAGACCGATTACTTTCGGGGCCCTGTCGGGCCGGCGCCGATCAACCGATAAGCTAATCGCAGAAAATGGATGATTTGACCTTCAGCGCGCGCCGTGCCAGCGTCTCGGCCGCCACGCGCACCGCCGAGCCCGTTGACCTCGAAACACGCTTCCGATCGCTGGTGCAGTCGCCGCTGCGCGCCGGCATCCTTCGCTATTTGAGTGCGCGTCCCGACGAGAGCTTTGACGTCGAGACGCTCATGCAGACCTTCGGCCGCCTGAAGCTCGACGTCGAGAACTGCGTCCGAGAGCTCGTCGACTTCGGCGTCGCGCAGAGCATTCCGGGCAATCCGCCGCGCTACATGGCCGAACGCCCGGCGAACGAAATGGTCGTCGATCTGCTCGACCATTTCCTCGAGCGCCGCGCCGCCGTCTCCACCGAAGATCAGTCGCCGTCGGTGCAGCGCTTCCGCGAGATGATCGGCCGCGACGAGAAGATGCTGATCGTCTTCGAGTGGATCCGGACCGCGGCGAAGTCGGACATCTCGGTGCTGATTCTCGGGCCGACCGGATCGGGCAAGGAAGTCGTCGCGCGGATGATTCACGAGCTGAGCCGCCGGAGCGTCGCGAAATTCCAGGCGGTCAACTGCGCCGCGCTGCCCGACACGCTCTTCGAATCGGAGATCTTCGGGTACGAGAAAGGCGCGTTCACCGGCGCGCACGATCGCAAGCCCGGGCGCCTCGAGCTCGCCAACGAAGGGACGCTCTTCCTCGACGAAATCGGCGACATGTCGCTCATCGCGCAGGCCAAGCTGTTGCGCGTGCTCGAAGAGCGCCGGTTCGAGCGCCTTGGCGGCCATAAGTCCATCTCGGTCGACTTCCGGCTGATCTCGGCGACCAACCGGCCGCTCGAGCAATTCGTCCGCGACGGCCGCTTCCGCGAGGATCTCTACTACCGCGTGAATGCGTTTGCGATTCGCCTGCCGTCGCTCCGCGAACGGCAGGTCGACATCCCGGTGCTCGCGCAGCGCTTCCTCGCGCGGTACTGCGCCGCGCAGGGGATGCCGCTCGACAGCAAGGCGTTTTCGCGCGAGTCGCTCGATCTGCTGGTCGGTTATCACTGGCCCGGCAACATCCGCGAGCTGGAGAGCACGGTGTCGCGCGCGGCGCTGTCGGCGCCCGGCCGCGCCATTCGTGCGACCGACATCGAGTTCCTGCACGCGAACACCGCGACGCCGCAGCCATCCGGCGAGCACATGCCGTCGCTGGCCGAGGCGGAGCGCGCGCATATCGTCCGCGTGCTCGAGGCGGCGCAGTGGAACAAGAAAGAAGCGGCGCGCGTGCTCGACATTAGCCGTGGGACGTTGTACCGGAAAATTCTCGAGTATCAGCTCGAACCGGAGCCGCGAACGTCGGGGCGTCGGGTACGCGAAACCGACGGCTAGCGCGTTCAATTCTCTACCAGACTGTTACAAGCTGTCGTATCATCGGAGTCGATCCGGCTCCCCCCAGCTGGGTTTATGAAGGATCTGCCACTCGCGGCACGGGTCTTCGTCGGAACCGTCCTCACCGCGGGCCTTGTCATCCTGATCTTGTTCGCGCCGCACAGCATCGGCAATCCGCTGCTGTTTGCGGCGCTCCTCTGCTTTTCGTCGCTGGCCTCGGCGCTGAAAGTCAGCCTGCCGCTCGCGAGCAGCGGATCGACGATGTCGGTGTCGTACGCGGTGGATTTCGCGGCGCTGCTGCTGCTCGGCGCCAACGAAACGATGATCGTCGCGTCGGCGAGCGCGTGGAGCCAGTGCACGTTCCGGACACAGGCGCGATCGGCCACGTACCGGACGCTCTTCAGCATGGCATCGCTGGTGGTCACGGTGAAGGCGGCGGGGCTCGTCTATACGTGGCTCGGCGGACCGCCGCCGGGCGCGCCGTTCACGTTGTTCAGCATCACCAAGCCGCTGGTCGGCGCGGCGACCGCCTACTTCGCCTGCAACACCGCGCTCATCGCGACGGCGATCGCCCTCTCGACCAGGCAGCCGCTGCTGCGCGTCTGGAACGAGAACTTTCTGTGGAGCGCGCCGAGCTATTTCGTCGGCGCCGGCGCCGCCGCACTCGCGGCCAGCGTGATCGATCGCGGCGGCTACTGGTTCGCGCTGCTCGCCGCGGCGCCGCCGTATTTCATCTACCGCACCTACAAAGTGTACATGGGCCGCATCCACGACGAGCAGCGGCACGTGCAGCAGGTGTCGGACCTGCATCTCGCGACGATCGAAGCGCTCGCCCTCGCGATTGACGCCAAGGATCAAACGGCGCAGAGCCACATCCGCCGCGTGCAGGTGTATGCCGCCGGCCTCGCGCGCGCGCTCGGGATGAACGACAACGAGATCCAGGGCGTGAAGACGGCGGCGCTGCTGCACGACATCGGCAAGCTCGCGGTCCCCGAGCACATTCTCTCCAAGCCCGGACCGCTGACGCAGGAAGAGTTCCAGAAAATTCGCATCCACCCGCAGGTCGGCGCCGAGATCATCAGCGGTGTGCCGTTCCCGTATCCCGTCGCGCCGCTCATCCTCAGCCACCACGAGCGATGGGACGGCAAGGGCTATCCCGGAGGCCTGAGGGGTGACGAGATTCCGCTGGGCGCCCGAATTCTCTCGGCCGTCGACTACTTCGACGCGCTGATGTCCGAGCGGCCGTACCACAAGGCGATGAGCCTCGACGCGGCGCTCGGCCTGCTCCGGCAGGAAGCGGGCAAGGCGCTCGACCCGCGCGTGGTGCAGACGTTCATCGACATGTATCCGTCGCTGACCGCGGAGGCGGAAGCGAGCCAGAAGCCGGCGAGAAAGCTGACGCGCGTCGCCGAGCACGCGCCGACCGCGCAGCCGGCCGTGGGCCTGGTCAACGAGGCGCCGGTCCGCACGAACGTCTTCCAGGACATCGCGCTCGCGCACCGCGAGATTTACGCGCTGTACGAGATCGCGCAGGCCATGGGCAGCAGCCTCGGCGTCTCCGACACGATGGCGCTCATCTCGTCGAAGTTGAGCAACATCGTGCCGTTCTCGTGCTGCGCGCTGTTCCTCTACAGCGACGAGACCGAGACGCTGCGGTGCCGCTTCGCGACGGGCGTGGAGTCGGACACGATTCAGCAGCTCACGATCCGCAACGGCCACGGCCTGACCGGCTGGGTCGCGCGCAACCGCCGGCCGCTGGTCAACGCGCGGCCGAGCGCCGACTTCGAAGCGGCGGGCGTGCCCTCGGATCGCACGTCGCTCCAGTCCGCGCTCGTGTGCCCGCTGGTGTTCAGCGAGCGCTTCATCGGCACGATCTCGGTCTACCACACCGAGCCGTCGATCTACACCGACGATCACCGCCGGCTGCTCGATCGCATCTCCGAGCAGGCGGCCGCGGTCATCTACAACTCGATGGTGTTCGAGCAGACGCAGGAAGATTCGCTGACCGATCCGCTCACGGCGCTGCCGAACACGCGCTTCATGTTCATGCACCTGACGCGCGAGCTCGCGCGCGCCGAGCGGTTGAAGTCCGAAGTGTCGCTCCTCGTCATGGACCTCGACCGGTTCAAGGAGATCAACGACACGTACGGGCATCATGTCGGCGACCGCGCGCTGCGCGAAGTCGCCGGCGTCCTCCGCGCCGGCATCCGCCCGTACGACATCTGCGTCCGCTACGCGGGCGACGAGTTCATCGTCGTGCTCTCGGGCTGCGGCGGCGAGGAGGCGGAGCGCAAGCGGCTGGAGCTGCAGCGCGCCGTCGACAGCCTGCAGTTCGAAGCGCGGCCCGGCAAGCTGCTGGCGCTGGCGATCAGCGTCGGCGCGGCCGTCTTCCCGCACGACGGCGACTCCTACGAAACGCTGCTCGCGACGGCCGACAGCCGCATGTATCGCGACAAGACGCGGCGCAAGCGCCACGGCTCGGGACGCGACGAACACCCGCCGCGCAGCGGCACGACGACCCTGACCGACGTCGATCTGCAGCGCTCGGCGATCGGGATTCTCTGACATGGCTGATGGCTAATGGCTGATGGCTGATGGCTATGGTTGATGGCCCCATCAGCCATCGTCCATCAGCCATCAGCCATCAGCCATCAGCCATCATCAATCCAGTCCGGCCTCGCTCCCGTCAGGCCCGTCCAAAAGATCGCAAGGCCTGTTGCGCCGACGACGAGCGCGAGGCCATGCGCCCACCATGCGTCCACGCGTCCGCTGAATTCAATCCACGCCGCCGGCACGACGAGCGCCGCGCCAACCGCGATCGCGAGCGCGCGGCGGCGAACCAGCCGGAGGAGCATGCCTCGAACACGGCGGACGGTCACGGTGCGATAGCATAATTCTCCCGTGATCGTGACGCTGCCGATCCGTGACGTGCTGCGGGCGACGCCGCGTGCGCGCGTCGTGCGCCTCGACGGCCGCGGCGAGGCGTTCGATTACGCGCCGGGGCAGGCCGTCATCGTCGGGACGCACGGTCAGCCGAGACGGCGGCCGTACTCGATCGCCGCGGCGCCGGAAGACACGCGCCGCGACGGCTGGCTGGAGCTGCTCGTCGGCGTTGACGCGGATGGGCAGCCGGGCGAGCATCTCGCGCTCGCGCCAGGCACGCTCATCGACGTCGAGGGTCCGGTCGGCACGTTCACGTTTCCTGCCGCGCCCGCCGAGCGCCGGTTCGTCTTCATCGCGGGCGGCACCGGCATCGCGCCGCTGCGGGCCATGCTGCGGCATGCGCTCGTGATTCCACACCGCGACATCGGATTGTTCTACAGCGCGCGGACGCCGGACGAGTTCGCGTACGAGCCGGAGCTTCGCGCGCTAGCGGCGACGGGGGCGATCGCGCTGCGGCAGACGGTGACGCGCGCAAACGACACGGACTGGAGCGGCGCTCGCGGGCGCCTGGATCGCGCCGCGCTCGGCGAGCTCGTGCACGACCCGGCGACGCTCTGCTTCGTCTGCGGCCCGCCAGCGCTCGTCGCCGAGATGCCCGCGCTGCTGGCCGAGCTCGGCATCCGCCGCGATCGGATCCGGATGGAAGAGTGGGGGCAGGAAGTGCGGGAGGGGCAGAACAGGCGAGATGGGCAGGACAGGCGGGATGGGCAGGACAGGCGGGATGGGTGACAGGAGAGGTAGGCCCGTCCTGCCTCCTGTCCTGCCCTTCCTGCCTGTCTTGCCCCTCCTGCCCGATTAACTTCCAGTCTGCAGCGTCGACTTCACGTCTTTCACGCCGGGCGTCTGACGCGCCAGCTCGATGGCGCGCTGTTCGTCGGCGCGGTTCCTGACCGTTCCCGAGATCGTCACGACGCCATTAGTCGTCGTGACGTCAATCTTCGTCGCGGAAATCTGCTGATCGTTCAGCAGCGCGGTCTTCACGCGCGCCGTGATCGTCGCATCATCCATCGCGCCGGCGTTCATCGTGCGAATGGACGTGCCGCCGCCGCACGCGGGAAGCGCCGCCGACACCAGACACATCAGAAGCAAGAGTCTTGGAATCATGCCGCCTCTCGGGTGCAACCTAGGTGCCGGGACCGACGATGCCGCCGCTGACGTGGAAGCCGTCGTCGACCATCAGGATCTCGCCGGTGATCGCACGCGATGCGGGGCTCAGCAGGAACATCGCGGCGTCGGCGACCTCCGCCAGCTCGACGTTGCGCTTGAGCGGGGCGCGGTCGCGATACATCTGCAGGATGTGCGAAAAGCCCGAGATGCCGGACGCTGCGAGCGTTTTGATCGGCCCGGCGGAAATCGCGTTGACGCGGATGTTCCGGGGACCGAGGTCCATGGCGAGATAGCGGACCGACGCTTCGAGCGCCGCCTTCGCGACGCCCATCACGTTGTAGTTGGGGAACACGCGCTGACTGCCGATGAACGTCAGCGTGAGCACGCTGCCGCCGCCGCGCTTCTCCATCAGCGGCGCGACCGCGCGTGTGAGCCCGATGAGCGAATAGGTGCTCACATCGAGCGCCACGCGAAACCCTTCACGCGAGGTCTGCACGAAAGGGCCCGACAGCTCGGGCTGCGGCGCGAACGCCGCGCCGTGCACGAAGAAGTCGAGGCCGCCGAACTCACGATCGAGCGTCGCGGCGAGATCGGCCACCTGCTGATCGCTCGCCACGTCGCACGGCGCGACGATCGGATTCTCGAGCGTCGCCGCGAGGTCGCGAACGTTCTCCTCGAGCCGCTCGCTCGGGTAGGTCAGCGCGACGCGGGCGCCGGCCGCGGCGGCCGCCTGCGCAATCGCCCACGAGATCGAGCGCTTGTTGGCGACGCCGACGATCAGTCCTTGTTTGCCGGAGAGGTCGGACATAGCTGAAAGCTGAGAGCCGACAGCTGAGAGCCATGGCTATCAGCTGTCAGCCGCCAGCGTTCACTTTACTTGGATCGCTTTCGTCCGGGAGGCCCGTGACGCCGCGCCGCACGCGGCATCCCCTGCGGTGGACGGCCGCCGCCCTGCCGCGCGCCGCCGCGCGAGCCGCCGGCCACGTTGCCGTTCGAGCGGTTGCCGAACTGCGGCGGGCCGCCGCGCTGATGACGCGGACGGAAGCGATTGGGTCGTCCGCCGGGCTGACGGATCGTGAATTCGGGAATGGGCCGCGTGGGCGGCGGCTGCCCTTCGGGTCGAGGCAGCGAGGCGCGAATCAGGGGGCGATGAACCGGCCCGTCTTCTTCCGAAGGCTCGATTGACTCGCCTGAAGGCTCGATTGACTCGCCCTCCTCGATTGACTCGCCTTGCGCGATTGACTCGCCTTCTTTGACAGGCTCGACTGAGTCGCCGACTTTTTTTATCGGCTCGAGTGACTCGCCTGCTTTGTCTACAGGCTCGATCGGCTCGCCTGCTTCGTTGGCGGCCTCGAGTGACACGGTGGCCTCGCCCGGCTCGCGTGGGTCGCTGGTCTTGATCTCGACCTGCGGCTGCTTTGTCACGTCCTCGCGCGCCGCTTCGGCCGGTGCGTGCGAACCGTTGTCGCCGTTGTTCGCGCCTTCTTCGTGCGCCACGCGCTTGGGACCGCTGGCGAGCACCTGCGTGTAGAGGGCCGCAGGCGTCTCCGCTTTGCGCCGCTGGCGCGGCACCTTCGCGTGCTTGTATTCGTGCTCGGCGTCGCATGTCGTGCATCGCGTCTGCTTGACGTCCGACCCGATCATCGCCACGACGGCGTGGTTCGTCACACGCCGCTCACGCGGACAATAATCGTCCAGAATGTCACCAAGCCGAGGCTGGCGCTGTTGCATTAACGCTCCCGAAGAATCACCGCTGGCGGGGAGGGGAAGACCGAAAGGCGAGAGTCATCTTAGCAGAGCTAGCGCGCCCCGTCTAGCCACTGTCGAACCTCCGTCAATCGGGCTTCGACCGCCGCCGGCGCCGTCGATTGCGGAGTCTTCTTGGCGGCAACCGATACACCGGGCGTCACGCGCATGACGACGTCCGGCTCGAACCGTTCGCTCGCGGCTCGCCACTCGTCGAACGACAGCGACCCGAACTCGCGCCCTTCCGCGACCAGTTTGCGAACGAGCGCGCCGACGATTTCGTGGGCGCGCCGGAAAGGCACCCCGCGGCCAACCAGGTAGTCCGCAACGTCTGTCGCCAGGAGCAAGCCCGATGCCGCGGACGCGGCGCGCTCGCGATTGAGCGTCAGCCCGCCCACCACGGATCGAACTACGGCGAGACAGCCGCTCGAAGTGTCTTCCGCACCGAAGACGGCTTCTTTGTCTTCCTGCAGATCCTTGTTGTAGCCCGTCGGGAGCCCTTTGATGGTGACCAGCAGTCCCATCAGGTGACCGATCGCGCGACCCGATTTTCCGCGCACGAGCTCCAGCGGGTCGGGATTCTTCTTCTGCGGCATCATGCTGCTGCCGGTGCTCAACGCGTCGGACAGCTCGAAGAAGCGATGCTCGTCGCCGCACAGGATGATCAGGTCTTCCGCCAGCCGGCTGAGATGCACCATCGTCATCGCGCAGGCATACAGAAACGTTGCGGCGAAATCGCGATCCGACGAAGCGTCGATGCTGTTTTCGACGACGCGCGAGAAGCCGAGATCGCGGGCGAGCGCCTCGACGTCGATGTCGTAGGCGGTGCCTGCGATGGCGCCGCTGCCGAGCGGCAGCGCGTTGGCTTCCTCGAGCGCCCCCGTGAAGCGCGCATGATCGCGCCGGAGCGGCGCGACGTGCGAGAGAAAAAAGTGCGCGACCAGCACCGGCTGCGCCGGACGGAAGTGGGTGAACGACGGCATCAGCGCATCGCCGGCGGCGGCGGCCTGCGCGGCCAGCGCGTCGATCACGCCCGCGATGGCGTGCTGCAGCCGCGGAACGCGGCGGCACAGATACAGTCTCAGGTCGAGCGAAACCTGTTCATTGCGCGAGCGTCCCGTATGCAGGCGGCGTCCGGCGTCGCCGATTCGCTCGACGAGCACGCGCTCGACGAAGCTGTGCACGTCTTCGTCGGGTCCGTCGACACAGCCCGGATTGGATCGCCCCTCGTCGAGGATCGCCGTCAGCGTGTGCTCGATCTGCCGCGCGTCATCCGGCGACAACACACGCGCGCGCGCCAGCGCCCGCGCCCACGCGATGCTGCCCGTCACGTCGTCCTCGAAGAGACGCCGGTCGAACCGGAACGACGAGCCCCATGCGAGCGCGGCCGCGTCGGGTGCGCTGTCGAAACGTCCTGACCAGAGAGTCATCAGGCTTTCGCCGTGGCGGTGAACGTGAGCTTGCGCGCCGGCGCCATGACGGCGTCCGGACGCGCGGTTCGTCGGTCGACAATCGCGCAGTCGCCCTTGAACAGCCTGAGCCGGATGACGCCGCCGACGCCGCCCTGGATTCTGTCGACGTAGGCTTCGAGCGATTCGCGCAGCGGCGTGAACCACGATCCGCGCTCGATGATGTCGGCGAGCTGACGGCTGACGCGGCGCGAAAAATCGTCGGCCTCGCCGGTGATCGTCAGCGTCTGCAGATCCCGGTGGGCGTTGTGCAGCACGAGGGCGGCCGGAGACTCGAGGCCGTGGCGACGGCCGACGCCGTGAGCGCCCGCGATGATGTCGAGGCTGCCGACGAGATCCACGAGCGGCATCGCGATGGCGTTGATCGCGGTCGGCACGCCGCGGCTGAAGGTGATTTCGACGAACGCGGGCTCGTTCGGGCATTCGCCGGGCGATTTCGCCCCGACATCCGTGCGAGGCGAGTCAATCGAGCCTGACGAAGGCGAGTCAATCGAGCCTCGTAAAGAAGTCGCGAGCGCGACCACCTCGATGGCCGGATCGAGTGCACGGACCGCCACGCCGATGCGCGGATCGGCCGCCGCGGATCCGTGCGCGACTGTGGCTGTCTGCTCGATCGCCGCGATCTCCACGAGCTTCTGCGCGATGAGCGGATGGCTCAGCGCGTGCGCCCGCGACCGGTTTCCTTCGTACAGCGCGTCGGCCTTCAGCGCGGGGACCAGGTAGTGCCACGCGAACTCGTCGCGAACGTCGAGCACGTGCGCGCGGATCGCTCCGAGCGCCAGCGCGCGGTCGCGGACGTCCTCGAGGTCGCCGCCCTGCCCGATGTCCAGGGTCAGCGCGACGACTTCGGCGCGGTAGGTTTCCGCCAGCCATGAGATGGCCGCCGAGCTGCGCGGCCCACCCGAATACGCGAGAACAATCCTGTGCATTTCCCTCCTACTCCGACGAATAGTCCCTGAACCGCTTCACCAACGCCGCCGCGCCGCGTGCGCCGCGCGCGATGACGAGAATCGTGTCGTCGCCCGCGATCGAGCCGACTTCCTCGGGAAGCTGCGCGCGATCGATGGCTTCCGCCAGCGCCTGCGCCTGCCCCCGGCCCGTCCGGACGACGACGAGCTGCTGCACGCGCTCGACGCTGCGGAGGAACGAGGCGACCGCGCGCTCGAGCGCCGCGAGCGCCGTCTCCGGGCTCGTCGTCTCGGCGCCGGCCCGCTGGTAGGCGCCGTCGCCGGCGCGTTTCACCAGGCCGAGCTCCTTGATGTCGCGCGAAATCGTCGCCTGTGTCGTCTCGAAGCCGCGCTGATGAAGACGGCGGCGCAGCCGCTCCTGGCTCTGGAGCGGCTCGCGATCGATCAGTTCCAGAATGACGGCTTGCCGGCGCGCTTTCATCAGGGCGAGCGATCAGTATACATCGATTATTGTTGATCCAATTCGCCGTCGTGTGTATAACTATTCCTTCGGATGCATACTGCAGAGCCCGTCGCCGATGCCACGCCGATGTCCGATGCGCCCGCGGTGCCGGGCGCGTCAATCGCGCCTTCGGGCGCGTCAATCGCGCCTCCGGGCGCGTCAATCGCGCCCGTGAAAAACGTCGCGATCGCTGGCGCCACCGGCTACACCGGTCAGGAGCTGCTCCGGCTGCTGGCGCGTCATCCGGCGGTGCGAATCGCCGCGGCGACCTCGTCGGGCTCCGCGTCGTCGACGTCGTCGACATCGTCTCCAGGGCCCCGCAAGCTGCCCGCGTTGACGCGCGTGTGGAACGGCACGATCACGCCGCTCGAGCCCGAGTCGCTCGCGCGCGACGCGGACCTCGTCTTCCTCGCGCTTCCCGACGCCGCGGCGGCGGAGCTCGCGCCCGCGCTCGCCGACGCCGGCGTCCGCGTCGTCGATCTCTCGGGCGCGTTCCGGCTGAGCGATGCCGGCGCGCGCGCGAAGTGGTATCCGGAAACGCATCGGCTGCCGGCGGGCGTGGCGTACGGTTTGACCGAGCGCCACCGCGAATCGGTGGCGCGGGCGGCGCTCGTCGCGAACCCCGGCTGCTATCCGACCGCGGCGCTGCTCGCGCTGGCGCCGCTCGTCGACGCCGGCCTGGTGCTCGCGAACACTGACGTCATCGTCGACGCCAAGTCGGGCGTGTCGGGCGCCGGCAAGACGCTGTCGGAGCGGACGCATTTCTCCGAGTGCCACGGCAGCCTGTCGGCGTACGGCGTGTTCAATCACCGCCACGGCGCCGAAATCGAGCAGGGGATCGGACGGGACGTGACGTTCACGCCGCATCTGGTGCCGCTCGACCGCGGCATCCTGTCGACGATCTACGTCCGCGTGTCGCCGGGCACCATCGAAGAAGCGATCGGCGACGTCCTCGAGCGCGCGTATACGGGCGCGACCTTCGTGCGGCTCGTCGGATCGTCGCTGCCGGAGATCAAGCACGTCGCGCACACGAACTTCTGCGACATCGGCTGGCGCGTCGATCCGTCAGGCCGGGCGATTCTCGTCTCCGTCATCGACAACCTGCTGAAGGGCGCGTCGGGACAGGCCGTGCAGAACATGAACGTGATGCTGGGGCTCGACGAGACGATGGGGTTGTTGTGACCCTGAATCAAGCTTTTTCCTTTGTGTCCTTGTTCGAGCAGCGCTGATGGCCACCCGACCGCTGCTAATCAAGTTCGGCGGCGAGCTCCTCGAGGATCCCGCGAATCTCGCAGCCGTTGTCTCGGGTGTCGCTCGGATCGTGAACTCGGTTGCTTCGCGCGTGGGGACGGGACCCCACGCGCAAGTCGTGATAGTCCACGGCGGGGGCAAGGAGATCGACGCCGCGCTGAAGCGCGCCGGCATCGAGACGCGTCAGGTCGATGGTCTCCGCATCACCGACGAAGCCACGCTGGACGTCGTCGTCGGCGTGCTCGCGGGCGCGGTGAACACGCGACTGGTCGCGGCGCTGAACGCGGCACACGTGAGGGCGGTTGGCTTGACGGGCGCTGACGCGAGCTGTGGATTGTCAGACGCGGCGGCGCCGCACCGCGCGGTGGACGGCCGGGTGGTGGATCTCGAACGCGTCGGCGTGCCCTGTGCCGACGCCGACATGCGGTTGCTGCATACGCTGACGAGGGACGGCTTCGTGCCGGTCGTCGCCTGCATCGGCATGGGACGCGACGGCCGGTTGTTCAATGTCAACGCCGACACGTTGGCCGGCCATCTCGCGGCGCGGCTCGGCGCGCGGCGCCTCGTGATCGCCGGGACGACCGCCGGCGTCCTCGGCGACGACGGCCGGACACTACCGGTCATCGACGTCACGGCGATCGCGGCGCTGGTCGACGCCGGCACGGCGACCGCCGGGATGATCGCCAAGCTGCGCGCGTGTGAGCACGCGCTCGCTGGCGGAGTCGACGATGTGGTGATCGTCGATGGCCGAAACGCATCGGCGCTTGTCGACGCGGCAGAAAGCGACGCGCCTTCGTTGGCAACGCGCATCAACGCAGGGCTGAAGCCCTGCGCCACGGGCCGATGACGATGAGCGCCCGCGGCCATACCGAGCCGAGGACATGGGAATCCGAGGCGAGGTATCAGCGACAGCTCGCGCTGGGGGTGGGGCCCCAGCGCCAGTGCAAAAAGAGAGTGTCCTATGACTATGGTTCTTGACGATGTGGTCGCGCGCGAGTCGCGGCACGTGCTGCAGACGTACCGCCGCAACGCGGTGACGTTCGTGCGCGGCGAAGGCGTGCGCCTGTGGGATGCCGAGGGTCGCGAGTATCTCGATCTGCTGTCGGGGATCGGCGTCGCCGCGCTCGGTCACGCGCATCCGGCGCTGACGCGCGCGATTACCGATCAGGCGCAGACGCTGCTGCACACGTCGAACCTGTTCTATCACCCGTATCAGGGCCAGCTCGCCGAACGCCTCGCGAATCTCTCGGGACTCGAGCGCGCCTTCTTCTGCAACAGCGGCACCGAAGCGGTGGAAGCGTGCCTGAAGTTCGCGCGCCGCTACTGGCACAGCCGCGGCGAGCCGCGCGCCGAGTTCATCGCGCTGGAGGAATCGTTTCACGGCCGCACGTTCGGATCGCTGTCGGTCACGTCCGACGAGCACTATCGCGCGCCGTTCGAGCCGCTGCTGCCGACCGTCAGATTCGTGCCGGTCAACGAACCGGCCGCGCTCAAGGCGGCCGTGACGTCGTCGACCGCCGCGATCATCGCCGAGCCGGTGCAGGGCGAAGGCGGAATCCGTCCGCTCACGCCGGCGTTCGCCAACGCGATGTCCGAAGCGTGCGCCAAGACGGGGGCGCTGCTCATCGCCGACGAGGTGCAGAGCGGGCTCGGCCGCACCGGGTACCCGTTTTACTTCGCGGCCCTCGGCCTCAAGCCACACCTCGTCGCCGTCGGGAAGGCGCTCGGCGGCGGCGTGCCGATTGGGGCGACGCTCGTCAGCCAGGAAGTGGCCGACACGATCAAGTTCGGCGATCACGGCAGCACCTACGGCGGCAACCTGCTGGCGTGCCGCGCGGCGCTGTGCGTGCTCGACGAACTCGTCGGCGGCGGCCTGATCGCGCAAATCGCGCGAGTCGGCCGTCATGTCGAGCGGCGGCTGAAGTCGATCGCGGCCAGGCACCCGATGGTGAAGCAGGTGCGCGGCACCGGCCTGATGTGGGGGCTCGAGCTCGATCGCGACGCGACGCCCGTCGTGCCCGCGGCGCTGCAGCAGGGCGTCATCGTCAATCGCACGGCGGAAAAAGTCGTCCGCCTGCTGCCGCCGCTCATCATTGCCGAGGCCGACGCCGACGAAGCGCTCAGCCGTCTCGACGCGGCGCTGGCCGCTGTCGGAGCCGAGGCATGAAGACCACCTCCCGCAGGGGCCGCGTCACGATCCGGACCGCCGACGCGGCCGAAGCGAAGAAGCTGCACGCGCTGATTCAGGCGAACCTCGAGGAAGGTCACCTGCTGCCGCGCACGCTCAACGAGCTCACGGTGCACGCCTCGCGATTCGTCGTCGCCGTGCGGGGACGCCGGATCATCGGCTGCGCCGAGCTGGCGGCGCTCAGCGCGCGCGTCGCCGAGGTGCGATCGCTGGCCGTCGACGTCAGCGCTCGCGGCAGCCGCATCGGCGTGACGATCGTCGACGAGCTGCGCCGCCGCGCGCGCCGCGAAGGCTTCGAGAAGCTCTGCGCGTTCACGCACGCGCCGGGCTATTTCATCCACATGGGGTTCTCGATCGTGCCGCATCTGTGGCTGGCGGAAAAAATCTTCACCGACTGCGTGAAGTGTCCGCACTTCCGGCAGTGCGGTCAGTACGCGATGGTGGTCCCTCTCGATTCGGCGTTCGACGCCGAACGCGGCTACGGCGTCCCGGCGCCCGCCGCCCCCCTGGGGTCATGACGTGATGACGGCCACCGTGTCGACAACGCCGACCGGAGTCACGGTCGCCAGGGGCTTCCGCGCCGCCGGCGTCAGCGCCGGCATCAAAGCCAACGGGAACCTCGATCTCGCGCTGATGGTCTCGGAGACGCCGGCGAGCGCGGCCGCCGTGTTCACCACCAACCGCGCGCAGGCGGCGCCGGTGCTCGTGTCGCTCGAGCACCTGAAGCGATCGGGCGGCACGGCGCGCGCGATCGTCGTCAACAGCGGCTGCGCGAACGCATGCACCGGCGACGACGGAATGCGGGTGGCGCGCGCGATGGCGGCGGAAACCGCGCGCCTCGTCAACTGTCCCGCCGAGCAGGTGCTCGTCGCTTCGACGGGCGTGATTGGTGTGGCGCTGCCGATCGAGAAAGTCCGCCTCGGACTGCCGGAGGCGATGCGGACGCTCGCCGCCGAGCAGGGCTGGGCGGCCGCGCGCGCCATCATGACGACGGATCCGTTCCCCAAGGAAGCGTCGACGCGCGTCACGATCGGCGGCCGCGAGGTTTCAATCGGCGGAATGGCCAAGGGCTCGGGGATGATCGAGCCGATGATGGCGACGATGCTCGGGTTCGTCACGACCGATGCGGCAGTGCCGAACGTGCTCCTCGATCGCGCGTTGCGCGAGGCGGTCGACGATACGTTCAACGCGATTACCGTCGACGGCGAGTGCTCGACCAACGACTGCGTGATGCTGCTCGCGAACGGCGCCAGCGGCGTCGAGATCGGCGAGGCGACGTACGGTTCGTTCGTCAACGGCCTGCGCGACGTGTGCCGCGAGCTCGCGCTCGGCATCGTGCGCGGCGGCGAGGGCGCGACGAAGCTCGTCACCGTCACCGTGACCAACGCCGCGTCGCGCGCGGAGGCGCGGCGCGCGGCCAAAGCAATCGCCAACTCGCCGCTGGTGAAGACGGCGATTCACGGCGGCGATCCCAACTGGGGCCGGCTCATCGCCGTCGCGGGCCGCGCGCACGTCGAGTTCGATCTCTCGCGCGCGTCCGTCGTCATCGGGTCCATCGTGCTGTTCAAGGACGGGCGGCCGTACGACGAGGCGGCGCCTCAGGCGGCGGCGTATCTGAATCGCAAGGACATCGAGGTGTTCGTCGGCCTCGGCGCCGGCGAGGCGTCGTCGACGGTGTGGACGTGCGATCTGAGCGCGGAGTACGTGCGCATCAACGCGGATTACAGAACCTAACGCTGATGGAACACGAAGGACACCCTCCCTTGGTGTCCGTTGTGTTGGAGCAGCCGTGACCCCAGCCACCACGACGCGAAAGGATTTCTTGTCGGTCCTCGACCTCGATCACAGCGAGCTCGAGCGCTGTCTTCATCTGGCGGCGCAGTTGAAACGGGACCGCACGCTCGGCCGGCTCGCGCCGACCTCCGACGCGCTGAACGGCCGCCACGTTGCGCTCCTGTTCGACAAGCCGTCGCTGCGCACGCGGACGACGTTCGAGATCGCCGTGCGCGAGCTGGGCGGCCATGTCGTCGGCCTGCAGCCGGATGTGGCGCTCGGGACCAGGGAGCCGGTGGCGGATGTGGCGCGCAATCTCGAGCGATGGGTCGACGGCGTGATCATCCGCACGTTCTCGCAGCACGTGCTCAAGGAATTCGCCGCCTCGGCGCCGCGGCTGCATGTCGTGAACGCCCTCACCGACGAGGAACACCCGTGCCAGGCGCTCGCGGATATGCTGACGCTGCAGGAGCGCGTCGGCCATCTCCGCGGCCGGACGATCGCGTACGTCGGCGACGGCAACAACGTCGCGACGTCGCTGACGCACGCCGCGGCGATGCTCGGCGTCCACGTGCACGTCGCGAGCCCCGAGGCCTACCAGTTGCCGCACATGGTCGTGCAGCAGGCGACGAGCGTCGCGCGCCACGGCGCGCGCCTGCGGCTCTTCAGCGATGCCGCCGACGCGGTGGCCGGCGCGGACGTCGTGTACACGGACACGTGGACGTCGATGGGCCAGGAAAGCGAGGCCGCCCTGCGCCGGCGCATCTTCGCGCCGTATCAGGTCAACGAAGGCCTGATGTCGCTGGCCAAGCCGGGTGCGCTCTTCATGCACTGCCTGCCCGCGCACCGCGGTGAAGAAGTCACGGCGGGCGTCTTCGAATCGGAGGCGTCGGTCGTCTTCGATCAGGCCGAAAACCGGCTCCATGGGCAAAAGGCTCTGCTGCTCATGCTGCTCGCGCCGTCGGCCACCCTCTGACGTAGAATCGATCTCCTGATCAAGGAGTCATCCATGTCCCTCTTCAAACGCTCGAAGTACGGCGCGGCGATCGCGCTCGCTTTCGCCGTCCTCGTCGTGGCGATCGCGGCCGAGCAGCAGCCGCCCCCCGCGCAGCCGGACACGCAGCAGCAGGGCGGCCGGGGTCGCGGCGGACGGCAGGGCGGCGAAGGCGCGCCGCCGGCCGCGCCGGCGCCGGGCACGCCGACCAAACCGTACGTGCCGCTTGCCGCGAGCACGCTGGCCGACCATCCCGATACCTATTACGGCGAGTTCGTGACCGTGACCGGCGCCGTCGAGCAGACGTTGTCGAAGCTTGCGTTCTCAGTCGATCAGGACAAGACCAAGAGCACCGGCAAGGACGTGATCGTCGTCGCGCCGACGTTGATGGAGCCGGTGACGCCGAACGCGTACATCACGATCATCGGTGAGGTCGTGCATCTCGATCCGGCCGAAATTGGAAAGAAGGGCGCCGAACTGACGAAGGAGTACAAGGTCGACTTGCCACCCGAGGTCGTCAGCAAGTATCGCGGCCATCCCGTCGTGCTGGCGAAGTCGGTGATCACCAACGCCGGCGTCGACGTGGCGAAGCGGCCGCCGCCACCGATGACGGCGGAAGAGGAAGCGCTCTCGAAGATCATGAAGCAGGTGGGCCCCGCGAACACGGCGCTGCGCGGCGCGATCGACAAGACCGACATGGCGGTCGCGAAAGAGAACGCCAACGTGCTGAAGCAGATGTTCACGCAGAACGAGGCGTTCTGGAAGCCGAAGGGGAAGCCCGAGGCGATCAAGTTCGCGGAAGAAGCCCGGAAGCTCTCGGAATCGATCAACACCGCGATCGCGGCCGGCAACTGGGACGAAGCGAAGACGCATGCCGGCACGCTCGGTCAGCAGTGCGCCGGCTGCCACGGCCAGTTCCGCGAACGCATGGACGACGGGACCTATCGGATTAAAGCCAGCAGTCGATAGTTGACAGTCGACAGCCGACCGGATCGCGCCGGGCTCGCAGGCCCGGCGCCATGGCTCGCCCACTACGACGCCGGCGTTCCGGCGACGCTCGCCCCGTATCCAGACCGCACGCTCCTCGACTACCTCGCCGACGCGGCGCGCGGGCGGCCGAATGGGCCCGCGCTGCTCTTCAAGGGCGCGACGGTCTCCTACGGCGATCTCGAGCGGTTGAGCGACGCGTGCGCCGCCGCGCTGGCCGCGCTCGGCGTGAAGCGCGGCGACCGCGTGGCGCTGCTGCTGCCCAACTGCCCGCAGTTCTTCATCGCGCAGTTCGGTGCGTGGAAGCTCGGCGCCATCGTCGCGCCGCTCAACCCGACCTACACCGAGCACGAGCTCGAAGGGCCGCTCAAAGACGCCGGCATCGAGACCATCGTCACCCTCTCGCGCTTCTATCCGCGCGTCAAGAACGTGCAGACACGCACGCCGCTCAAGCGCGTGATCTCGACGAACATCAAGGAGTACTTTCCGCCGATTCTGCGCGTGCTCTTCACGCTGTTCCGCGAAAAACGGGACGGCGATCGCGTCGCGCTCGCGCCGGGCGATCACGACTTCGCACACCTGCTCCTCGTCAATCGCGGTCACACGGCGCCGCGCGTCGCGCTCGCGCCAACCGATCCGGCGGTCCTGTTGATGAGCGGCGGCACGACCGGCACGCCGAAAGGCGTCCTCGGCACACACGGGGCGTACGTGATGGCCGGCGTGCAAATCAAGACGTGGAATGCGGCGGCGCTGCGAGGGCCGGATGACGTGCTCTTTCTCCCGCTGCCGATGTTTCACGTGTACGGCAACGTGGGTGTTCAGGCGCTGTCCATCGTGCAGAACAGCGCGATCGCGCTCGTGCCGAACCCGCGCGATCTTGCCGATCTGCTGGCGACGGTCCGCAAGGTGAAGCCGACGTTCTTCAACGGCGTCCCGACCCTCTACAACGCGCTCTTGAATCACCCTGATGTGCAGGCGGGCAAGGTCGACTTCAAGTCGATCCGTCTGTGCTTCTCAGGCGCCTCGGCGCTGCTGGCCGACACGAAAGCGCGGTTCGAATCGATCACCGGCGGCCGCATTGTCGAGGGCTACTCGCTGACCGAAGCGATGATGGCGCTCTGCGTGAACCCGGTGAAAGGGCCGAACAAGCTCGGGTCGGTCGGCATGCCGCTGCCCGACGTGCACGTGCGCATCTACAACACCGACGAGGGAACGCGGGTCCTGCCGCCCAACGAGCTCGGCGAAATCGCGATCACGGCGCCGCAGCTGATGGCCGGCTACTGGAACCGGCCGGACGAGACCGCGCTCGTGCTCCGCGAGCACACCGGCGAGACCGGCACGCGCTGGCTCCACACCGGCGATCGCGGATACCTGGACGAAGACGGCTACCTGTTCATCGTCGATCGCATGAAAGATCTGATCAAAACGAGCGGCTACCAGGTATGGCCGCGCGAAATCGAGGAGGTCCTCGCCGCGCACGCGGCGGTCGCGGAGGTCGGCGTGGCGGGCATCCCCGATCAGGCGAAGGGCGAGATGGTAAAGGCGTGGGTGGTGCTCCGCGCCGGACACTCGGCGACTGAAGAACAGTTGCGCACGTACTGCCGCGAAAAGCTCGCACCGTACAAGGTGCCGTCGAAGATCGACTTCCGGACAGATCTGCCGAAGACGATGGTGGGAAAGATTTTGAGACGTGCGCTCAAAGATCTCGAGCCGCCGTCAGCGTGAGAAATGCAACCACGAAAACACGAAAGCACGAAAAAGAGCACGAAACAGAAGAAGGTTTTTTCGTGTCGTGTTTTCGTGGTTGCATTTTTTGCAGCCGTCGTCACGAGGATCGCTGCGCTCGCGTTCGTTGCGCCGATGCGCGGCGATGTGGACAAGTACGAGGTGTACGCGGTGCGGTTCGCGACCATCTCGAACTTCCGCGTGGCGAGCCTCGTCGCGGGCGCCGATCCGGCGCGGCGGCTGGACATCGCGATGATGATCTGGGTGCCGAAAGGCATCGACGGCCGCGTCGCGATCGTCGACTCGGGATTCCATCGCGAGCAGTACTTCCGTCAGTTCACGGTCAAGGACTACATCAAGCCGTCCGAGGCGATCGCTCCGCTCGGGCTGAAACCAGAGAGCGTCACCGATTTGATCGTGTCGCACATGCACTGGGATCATGCGGGCGGCATCGATCTGTTCCCGTCGGCGCGTGTCTGGATCCAGAAAGACGAGTACGACTACTACACCGGCGACGCGTGGCAGTCGCGCAACACGCACGGCGGCATCGATCCGGACGACGTGCTGGAGATGGTCAAGCGGAATCTCGCGGGGAAGGTGTCGTTCATTCGCGGAGACGACGAGACGACGATTTCAGGAATCGGCTTCAACACCGGCGGCAAGCACACGTGGGCCTCGCAGTACGTCGTCGTCCAGACGCCGAAGTCCAGCGTGGTCATCGCCTCCGACAACCTGTACCTCTACGAGAACCTCGACACGCACAAGCCGATCGCGCAGACGCTCGACGCGGCGCCTAACCTGCGCGCGCAGGATCGGATGCGGAGTCTCGCGAGCGATCCGAGGCTCGTCATTCCCGGTCACGACCCTGCCGTGTTCGATCGGTTTGCCCGCGTCAGCGATCGAATCGTGCGGATAGAATGAAGTCATGCGTGCCGCTGCGTTCTGGAAGGCGGTGACGGTGGACCGCTCAAATGTACTCGAGCGGTTTTTGGAGAGGCTGCGCCGTCACGAGGTGCCATTTTGCCTGATTGGCGGCCAGGCCTTGAACGCGTACGTCGAACCGGTTGTGAGTCTTGATCTCGATGTGGTCGTCGCCACCGAACGCATCTCGGAGCTGGAAGCGCTACTGGCCGACACGTTCGCGCTCGAGCGCTTCCCGCACAGCCTCAACGTCTCCGACAAGGATTCGAGTCTTCGCATTCAGATCCAATTGGATCCGCGGTACGCGTCGTTCATCGACCGAGCCACCAATCGGTCGGTCCTCGGTTTTAATCTGCCGGTCGCCGCAGTTGACGACATCCTGCGTGGCAAAATCTGGGCCGCGCAGGACAACACGCGGCGCGGTAGTAAGCGACAAAAGGATCTCGCTGACATCGCGAGAGTACTCGAGCGCTATCCCGAGTTGCGATCGTCGGTCCCCGCCGACATCCTGGCGCGTCTCGTCTGACGAGAACGACCGTTACGGATGACGCTGGCGCATGAACGTCATCGTCGCGCCGAACGCAGCGTCCGGCGCGCGCGCCAGCCAGCGGCGAATCTCGGTCGTCGGCGCGGTCATCACGATGTTCCGGCGATCGTCGATCGCAAGCAACAGCGTCCCCAAATTGCCCGTCGCCTTCTGCGCCATCGCGCGCATGAACCACGCATAGTCGAGCGGCGACGCGGTCAGCGTGTTGCTGCGCACGACGATTCGGAACACGCCGTGGACCGGCACGAGAAATGGACCGGGGTCGGCGCCGCGCATTTCGGTGAGATCGAGGAACGCTGCCGCGCCGATCTTCGTGAGGTTGCTCTGAAAGGTGCGTGTGGCGAACCGGTCCGTGTAGGTGATCTTGTAGGAACGCCACTCACCGCGCTCGATCACGGCCTTGGCCCCGTCGTCCGTGTTCTCCCACTGTCCGACCAGGGCCTCGTCGAACGCGACCGACTCGGCATCGTAGGCCGGTTGCAGCGCAAGGACGAGGCAGCCGCTCGATATCGCCGCCGTACACAGCAACATCGATAGCCTGATCGAGCGCACACGGCAGTATACTCGCGCCCATCGACGCGTCCGCCGCACGTCTCGGAAAGCGCCTGCGGCCACACCTCGCCGCGGACTGGGAATCCGCGGCGAGGTGTCAGCGTCAGTTCGCGCTGGGGGTGGGGCCCCAGCGCAAAGTAAAAAGAAAGAGGGCTGCAATGGAGCGCAAGAATGCGTCTGACTATCCGCAGGAGCTGCTCGATCTCTTCCACGAGTACCAGCACGGCGAGATCACGCGCCGCGACTTCCTCGATCGCGCGAAGAAGTTCGCCGTCGGCGGCGTCACCGTCATGGCGCTCTACGAGAGCCTGAAGCCCAACTACGCGTGGGCGCAGCAGGTGAAGAAGGAGGACCCGCGGATCACGACTGAGACCGTGACGGTCCCGTCACCCGAAGGCAACGGCAGCATCAAGGGCCATTTCGCGAAGCCGGCCAAGGCCAGCGGCAAGCTCCCCGGCGTCCTCGTGATTCACGAGAATCGCGGGCTGAACCCGTACATCGAGGACGTGGCGCGGCGGTTCGCGGTCGAGAACTACATCGCGTTCGCCCCGGACGGCCTGACCTCGGTGGGCGGCTTCCCGGGCAACGACGAACAGGGCGCCGTGAAGTTCCGCGAGGTGAACGGCCCGAAGATGTTCGAAGACTTCGTCGCGGCCGAGAAGTGGCTCAAGGCGAACGCGCTGTCCAGCGGCAAAGTGGGTGTGGTCGGTTTCTGTTTCGGCGGCGGCATCGTGAATCAGCTGG
>DASYQZ010000167.1:0-1653 GCA_036004865.1 Vicinamibacterales bacterium | reverse complement strand
CCGGCCCCCGAGTTCCGATCGACGCCCGGCGCTTCGATGTCGATCGCGGTGCTCGTGAGAAGCGTTCTGATCTCGGCCGGCGTCAGCGCCGTGTTCGCCGACTTGACGAGCGCCGCGATCGCCGCGGCATGCGCCGCCGCGGCGGACGTCCCGAAGAACGGCGTCGTGAATCCGCCGACGCCGCTCACCGAAACGCCGTCTGCGGCGGTGAAGTCCGGCTTCTGCAGCACCTGGCCGCCGGTCGACGATACGTTGCCCGGCGTAATCGCTGTTCCGTCTCCGTGATAGAAGATTTGCCTCGGCCCGTCGGAGCTCGTCGACTCGACGTGATTTCCCGAGTTGAACGCCTGCGGAAATGGGCCCACGGCGGGCGTGGCGGCGACGCCGTACGCCGCGACGCCGGTCACGGCCGCATGACCGTGCGTCGAACCGGCCGTGCGAATCGAGAGCTGACCGTGATTCGCATTCAGATGAAGAAACCGCGGCGCGGCGGTCCCCTTCTTGACGATCACGAGACGCGGACTCGCCGCGTTCTGGGTGACCTGCTCGTACGGATCCTGCGTGCCGTTCTGGATGTTGGTCGAGCTGCCGAGTACCAGCGTGCCTGCCGCATTCAGCCTGAACAAATCGTAGTCGTTCGACGAGGCGCCCAGCGGGTCCGACCAGTAGAGGCTGATCGGTGCGCCGCCTGGATCAGGGACGGTCAACAGGTTGAAATTCCGGCCACCGAAATCGTGGATGCGCGTAGGTGACGCGATGAGCGCACCGGTCGGGAGCGGAGACGCCGTCGATCCGCCATCCACGAAATCGCCTTCCCACGTGCCGGCCGTCCCCGCGTCGAGATTGCCGGCATTGCCCGCGGCCGAGAAGTACAGCGCGCCCGAGGCGGTGACGTCTTTCACCGCCTGAATGACGACGCCGCCGTTCGTGTTCGTCGGCCCCGGCTGCCCGTCCTGGAACGGCGTCTCGACGAAATAGGACACGTCGTCGACGATGATGTCGCAGCCGGCGGCGCGCAGCGCGCGGATGTTGTCGGCGAAGCTCGTGATGCTGACGAACGCGCTCGCGAAGAAGAGCTCGGCCCCGGGCGCGATATCGTGGATGATTTCGAGCATCGCCGTGCCTTCGTCGCACGGCGCGGTGGCGAGGCATGGAGCGGCCGGGCCGATGACGGTGACGGGACCGAGGTCCCTGGCAGCCTGGCTCGTCGCGAGGTTGCGCACGCCGTTCGACAGCACACCGATCTTGATGCCGGTGCCGTCGATATGAAACGCCCCGCGTGCGGCGAACGCGAGATGAGTGACGTCCCCTTCCGACGATCGGCTGCCGACGCCGGTCGGCCCAATGATCAGATTCGACGCGGCCTGCCCGCTGAGTCCGGACGAAATCGCGCTCTGTTGCGCCTGGATGAACACGACATCCGGATCGGCCGCGATCATCTCGACCTGATCGATGTCGATGTGCACGCGCAGACTCGAGCCGTCTGCCGACGCCGAAACCACTTCAATTCCCGCAGCCGCGAGCCGCGCCGTTACGCCGGGATCGCGCGTCTGCACATCCACGATGAGATGACCATCACCGGCGTAGGGCAAATCGGTCTCGATCGCCCAGATGCCGTTGGCGACCGGCTGGCCGCGCTCCATCCTCTGTTCG
>DASYQZ010000166.1:0-75675 GCA_036004865.1 Vicinamibacterales bacterium | reverse complement strand
CTTCATCCTCCACGCGGCGTTGCGTCGTCAGGCTTGCGCCCATTGCGAACAATTCCCCACTGCTGCCTCCCGTAGGAGTCTGGGCCGTGTCTCAGTCCCAGTGTGGCCGTCCGCCCTCTCAGGCCGGCTACCGATCGTCGCCTTGGTGGGCTCTTACCCCGCCAACTAGCTAATCGGACGCGGGCCCCTCTCAGAGCGCCAGGTCTTGCGATCCCCGGCTTTGATCACCGCGTTTCCAAACGCAGGATGTTATGCGGTATTAGCGACCCTTTCGGGTCGTTATCCCCCACTCTGAGGCAGGTCACCCACGTGTTACTCACCCGTTTGCCACTCTACTTACCCCTTGCGGGGCTTTCGCGTTCGACTTGCATGTGTTAGGCACGCCGCCAGCGTTGATTCTGAGCCAGGATCAAACTCTCATGTTAAATTCGTCGGTTGCCCTCGCGAGCAACGCAACTGGTTAACGCGAGGCCGATTGGCTCTGCGTTGTTCAATCCGTTGTTATGTTCGTGGTTCGCCGCCAGTCGCCTTCGCACGGACTGACAACTCCGGTCGATTTCTCAATCCGGGGCGTCCCCGGATCGATTCTGCGGCTCCACGCGCTGACACTCATTTGTCCTCTTTCACACGCTCACATTGAGCTCGCGCCCAAAGCTCGCGCTGAAAGTTGACAGGGTTGTGTGTGCTTGCACGCACTATCTAGTTTTCAAAGAACCGACCGCCCGTGCGCCCGTGGCGCCCGACCGACGTTGTTTGGGGTATCCGGGCTTTGTTTGTCGCGCGTCCTTATCGGCCGCGCTTTTGCCGGTCCCACCGCCCTCGGACTTGCCGGGGAGGCCACGCCGCATGTCGGTTGCGGCGCGTTTAGGGGAACCTTGCGAGGTTACTAGAACGCCCCAACCGTGTCAACCAGAATTTTCAGCTCGTCCGCCTAGTTTCCGACTGCTGAGGTTTGGAAATCGCTCGACCGTAGGAACGCTGCTGCTGAAGAAGCCGGGCAGTCTGTCCGAACTGACTCGCGCCGAACGTTCGACGAGTATCGCGTACGCGCCGGCGACCGTCAAGTCAGCCGTCCTCGAATCACATCGTCTCGACTGTTCGCCGGATGAACAGCCGACCTGCAACCGGCCGCGACCGGTCCTTTTCAGAACCGGTCGCGCCAATGGAATCGCCGCTATCGCACCTGGAACGACACGATGTGCGGCTCCGGATCGTTTGTCGCCATGAAGCGCAGGTGATACGTACCCGCGCCAAGACCGGTGGTCTTCAGATTGAAGATGTACCCCGGTCCAAGCCCGTACTCGAAGCGGAAATTGTCGTCGGGATTCGCGTTTCCGGCATCCTCCAGAATCGCGGTCGTCGAGAGTGAGACGAGCGTCAGTTCGTCCGCCGACACGACGATCGCGGGCGACGAGGCATTCGCGGCGCTCGCCGAGCACAGCTGAATCTTGATCGGAATCGTCGCGCCGCTCTTCACGGCTTTCATCGGGTCATAGAGCAGACACGTGTTGTAGCTGATCGTCAGCGTTCCGTTCGTGAAATTGACGATGTAGTTGCCATTCGGCGCCAGCGTGCCCTGACGAATCGCGTATCGGCCAACACTCTCACCGGCGTCCCGAACCAGTGAGCCAGTCAGCGTCGTCACGGCGGTGTCGTTGAACTGAAGGCCGTTCACTTCGTACGTGAGCGGTTGGTCCGGGCTTCCATACAGCTTGGTCTGGTCGATCGCACGAACGGTCAACGCGGCGGGCGTCACCGCGAACGACGCCGCTCCGTAGGTGACGTCGTAGTTCGCCAGCGCGCTCGCCGGGCTCAGTGTGGCGCTGATCGGATACGTCCCGACCGACTCGCCGCTGATCCGGTGGTACATCGCGGTCACGCCATCGCCGGCCACGAAGCCGCTCAGCGTGCCGGTCAGCGCCGGGTCGGGCGATCCGTAAACCTTGCTCGCGCCATGCGGCGTCACGATGGCGGCGGCCTTGGTCACGGTCAGCGTGCCGTTGACGAACTCGATCGCGTAGTCGATCGACGTCAACCCACTCGGCGTGATCGCGTACCCGCCGACGGCAGAGCGCTCGGTCGCCGGAGTCGTGAACGACAACGTGCCGTCGAGACTCGATGCATTCTCGTCGGCGACGTAGCCGACAATCGTCGCGGTGAACGGCGGATTCGATGAGCCGTACACCTTCGTGCGGTCGTCGGCCTTCACGGTCAGGCGCGCAGGCATAATCGTCAGGGTCGTTCGAGCGCTCATGGCGGTGTAATTGCCGTTGCCGTCGTAAGACGCCACCACGGTGTACGTGCCCGCGTGGATCGGCGCCGTCTGAGACTCGCCGGCGCCGCTATAGGTCAGCGTCACCGGACGCAGCGACTCATCCCGCACGCCGGTGGCCGTCGCCGTCGCCGCATGTGGTTGACCGTCGTAGACGAATGTGCCGCCAGTCGCCGAGAGCGAAGGCGTCGCCTTGTTCACGACATGATCGATGGCGCCGTTCGAGCCGACGAAGCCGGAATCGCCGGCGTACGCAGCGGTAATGGCGTGTGATCCGCCGGACAGATTCGATGTCGTGAACGTCGCCGTGCCGCCGGACAACGAAGCGGCCGGACCCAAATCCGCCTCGCCATCTTTGAACTGCACTGTGCCCGATGGGATTCCCGAACCGGGCTGAGCGGCAGCAACTGTCGCCGTGAACGTGACTGGCTGACCGAAGACGGTGGGATTCTCGCTGACTGCCACAGTGGTGACCGAACTCGCCCGATTGACGATCTGCGACAGCGTTCCCGAGCTCGCGTTGAAGTTTCGGTCGCCCTCGTAAATCGCGCTGATCGTGTGGGTGCCCTCGGAGAGCATCGAAATCGATGTTGTCGCGGAGCCTCCAAAAAGCGTCATCGGGACGCCGATGTTCACACCGTCGGCCTGGAACTGCACGCTTCCCGTCGCGGTCCCGTTGCCTGGCGGGTTGACGGACACGTTCGCACGCACCGTCAGCAATCGGCCGAACACGCTCGGATTCGCCGACGAAGACACCGCGGTTGTCGTCGATGCGCTGTTGACGGTCTGAGTTACCGTGCCGCTGCTGGACGTCTGCGTCGAATTGCCGTTGAACGTCGCGGTGATGACGTGCGTGCCGGCGGAGAGGCCGGCGGCGGAAAAAGTCGCTCTGCCCGACGCGTCGAGCGTCGTCGGACCGGCCAGCGTTCTCGAACCCTCGGTGAACGTGACCGTGCCGCTCGTGACCGGCGAGCCGGCCGAGACGACGGCCGCGGTCACCGTGGCTGACTGGCCGAACAACGATGGATTGGCGGACGACGTGACAGAAGTCGACGTGCCGGCGCCATTCCCGACGAAGCTCAGCTTCTTGCCGGCGAGCTTCGCAATGCTTGCACCAGGGCTCGACGCATACATCGTAAATGGACCGCCTCCCGATCGTTGAATGCCGATCGTCGCGGTGCCTGCGCCGCCGCCCGCGTAGACAACGTCGAACTGCGCGAGGCTCTCGTACACCAGCAGCTCGAAATCGGCCGGTGTTGCACCGGCCACGTGCTTGACGTGCCACCATACATGAAACACGCGATCCGGCGAGCTGCCGGTCGTCTGCGTCTGGACGGCGTATCCGGCGCCTCGCGTATCGAGATCGTCCCAGTACGGGAGGATGGTCGCGCCGAAGGCGTTGGTGGGAAGCGCCGTGTTGCCGAATGCCGTCGAATCGCTCGAGAACTGCACGTTGCCGTTCGAGCTGACCTTTGCGCTGGTATACGTCCGGTCGTACAGCGTCACCGCGAAAGGCAGTGGGACGTGAACCGTGCAGTCGTCACAACCACTGAGGATGCTGGTCGGAGAACCGCCTGTGAAGATGGTCCCGGTACCTTCTGAAATCGTGTACGACGTGGATGGCGGCGCACCGTCGGTGAACGTCCAGAGCGCCTGCCGTCCGGAGGTCGCGCCGGCGGCGGTGACATCGAAAGTCACTCCGAGGTGATGCGGCTCCGGCGCGAAATCCGTATTGACGAATTCGCCGGCATCGTTCGCGGTCGCGAAGAGCTCCCGGTCGCTGTGCAGCGCTTGTACCTCGTGAAGCGTGATGCGCACGGTTTCGCCCGGGAACCAGCGGCGGCCGATGAACGTGACTGTTTCTCCCGGCGCGTAATCGCCCCGGTCGGTGACGACCGACGCGGCTGCGGGATCCGGGCCGAATGTCTGAGTGGCCGGATCGTAGAATTCGATGAGACCCGAGCCGGCGCCGCCGCTCACGACAACGACGCCATCGGTCCTGCGTGTCAGCGTCGGCTGTACGCGCGCCGACTGCAGGGGACCGGACGTTTTGGTGAAAATCCCTTCGCCTGTGACAAAGATCTCCGCCGACGCTTCAATCGACTGCGTCCCGGCTGCGTAGCCGCCGACGATCAGCACGTTGCCATCGGCCAGCAGCACCGCGCCGTGATACGCGCGCGGCGTGCTCATTCGCGCGTCGAGCGGACTGGTTTGTCCCGTCGACGGATCATTGATCTCCGCGGATCCCTGCGCATCGCCGCCTGCGATCAACACGCGGCCATCCGCCAGCGCTGTCGCCGTCGCGCCCTGGCGCGCGGGCTCGGAAGCCTGCATCGCGTCGAGCGCGATCGGTCCGCCGGCTGCGGCCGCTGCTGAGGCGACGACGATGGCATAGCCGGCGATCCGGACCGCATGGCGATGTGAACTGAAGGTCAGAAACGCACGGGCGATTCGCCCGCCGCGCGTGAAGGCTGGAGACACGGCACTCAACACAGAGTTCTCCTATCATTTGGCCCGACGCGCAAATCGGGCATGCCGATGCGCGTCGGCCAACTGCTATGCCTGCGATCGATGTGAGGTCCGCGCGACGGTACGCCGGCCTGGGGAAGCCTGAGTTCGGCACGAGCGCCGGGCTTCGCGCGGAGCCATCATCCCGTCATGAACTGGTCGTTGCAGTGGAGATGCCTACCCGGTATTGCACGGGCTGGGACGGAATGGCGCACGTCGCCGTGGCCAATTACGGTACAACCATTACGAGATGAAGTTGTCTGGCGCCGCGGCGAAGCACGAACAGCCGCCCGCCAATCGCCTGATCGCGCACGAGCCGCGCCTGCGGATCCGACACGCGGCGATTGTTGACGTAGATGCCGCCCGACTGCACCAGTCGGCGCGCCTCGCCTTTTGACGGCGCGAGCTGCACGCGCGCGACGAGATCGACGACGCCGATGCCGCCGTCGGCGAGCGCATCGGCGGGCAGGTCGGTCGAAGGCACGTCGTCGAACACTGCGAGGACCTCGTCTGCACCGAGCGTGGCGATGTCTTCGCCGAACAGGACGCTCGACGCATGCTCCGCGCGAGCGACCTGGTCGCGGCCGTGCACGAGCGCGGTGACTTCGCGCGCGAGCTCGCGCTGCGCCTCGCGTTTCTCAGGCGCCTCGCGTGTCAGCCGGGCGAGCTCGGCGATCTGATCGCGAGTCATGAACGTGAAGTAGCACAGATACTTCTCGACGTCGGCATCGCTGGTGTTCAACCAGAATTGATAGAAGCGGAACGGCGAAGTCCTTTCGGGATCGAGCCAGACGTTGCCCTTTTCGGTTTTCCCGAACTTGGCGCCCGACGCCGTCGTGACGAGCGGCATCACGAGTCCATGCGCCTTCTTCCCGCGGAGCTTTCGAATCAGATCGATCCCGGCGGTGATGTTGCCCCACTGATCGCTGCCGCCGAGCTGCAGCGTGCAGCCATACCGATCGAACAGTTCGAGAAAGTCGCGGGCCTGGAGCAGCAGGTAGCTGAACTCGGTATAGGAAATGCCCTCCTCGCTCTCGAGGCGGCGATTCACCGCCTCCTTCTGCAGCATGTAATTCACGGTGAAGTGCTTGCCCGTGTCGCGAAGGAACCCGAGCAGATCGAACGCGGCGAGCCATTCGGCGTTGTTGACGATGCGGGCGGCGTTGCCAGGCCGATCGAAGTCGAGAAACCGCGCGAGCTGCTGCTTGATGCCGGCGAGGTTCTCGTGGATCTGTTCGGGCGAGAGCAGCACTCGCTCCTGTGTCTTGCCGCTCGGATCGCCGATCATCCCGGTGCCGCCGCCCGCGATCGCGATCGGAGAATGGCCGAAGCGCTGAAAGCGCGCGAGCGCCATCATCACCAGCAGATTCCCGACGTGAAGACTGGACGCCGTCGGATCGAATCCGATGTACCCGGTGACGCGCTCTTTCGCGAGGACGTCCGAAAGCCCTTCGGTGGCGTCGTACACCATGCCGCGCCACTGCAGTTCATCGTAGAGATTGGTCATGTCGCAATCCGATTACTATAACAGTCGATGCCGATGACTCGTCGCGCCGCGCTGAAGACGCTCGCCGCCGCCAGCGTCGGCGCCATCGGCGGAACCGGCGCGTACGGCTATCTCTACGGCCGTCACGAACTGGAGATCACACACACGTCCGTTCTCGTCAGCGGACTGCCGCCGGCGTTGGCCGGATTGAGAGTCGGATTGCTGACCGACGTGCATCGCAGTCAATGGGTGTCGCACGAGGATGTGGCCGCGGCGGTCGCCGCTCTGATGGGCGAGCGGCCCGACGTCATCGTGCTCGGCGGCGATTATGTGACATGGGGAGATCGTCGCTTCGTCGGCCCCGCCGCCGAAGCGCTGGCGCCGCTGACGGCGCCGAACGGCGTCTTCGGCATTCTCGGCAACCACGACGACGACCACGACATGCCGGCCGCGCTCGCGAAGAACGGCGTGCAGATGTTGAAGGACGCACGCACGCGTCTGAAGATCAAGAACGACGCCGTTGACCTGATCGGCATCCGCTTCTGGACGAAGCGCGCCTCCGACATCGCGCCGCTCATGCGCGGGGCGACCACGCCGACGATCCTGCTCGCGCACGATCCCCGCCGGCTGGCCGAGGCTGCCGGATTCGGCATTCCGCTCGTGTTGTCCGGCCATACGCACGGCGGCCAGGTGGTCCTGCCGATTCTCGGCGCGGTCGCCGCGCAAAAATTCCCGGTCGTCGCAGGCATCGGACGTCGCGAGCAGACCACGATGTTCGTGAGCCGAGGGGTGGGGACTGTGTATGTACCTGTGCGCGTCAACTGCCCGCCGGAGGTCGCGATTCTGACGCTGCAGGCTGCTTGAACCCGCCGAACACGGCGTGACCCGCGTACATCCAGAAGCAATCAACTGCCGCGAACCCCGCGTGGCGCAGCCAGACCAGATGATGGAACAGCGCCGACGGCCGGTCCGCCGGGTCGGGGAAGCGGAAGTGGTTCCACTGCGCCTCAGTAAAGCGCGTCGCGAGCTCCGGACGGCCGCGCGACTCGGCCTGCACCCTGGCGTTCGTGTCCCACTCGTCGGCCGCAACGGTCCGCGCCGAGGCCGCCATCGGCTCGATCAGATCGGCAATCAGCAGCGCGCCGCGGGACGAGACGCGATCGGCAACAGCTTTGTACAGGTACTGTTTTTTTGCGTCCTTGAGATGATGGAGGCACAACGACGACACGACCACGTCAGCGCCGAACATCTGATCCCACCAGTCGAGCGACGCGACGTCGAACCCTCGGACGCGCGCGCGGCTGCCGAACGGCGCGAGCCGCGCGCTGGTCCGCTCGCGCATGGATTCCGATCCATCGAGGGCGACAATGGTTGACGCGGGAAACGCCTCGAGGAGCAGAACGGCCAGTTCACCGTCCCCCGAGCCGAGCTCGACGAAGCGAATCGATTCCTCGCGAGTGAACGGAACGGCCGCGACCACCATCCGCATCATCTCGTCGCGCCGCGGCACGGCGATGCCGGCGATCTCGCGGTAGACGGACGAATCGGTTTCGCTCCACTCACTCATGTCGCGCTTCGGACTTCAGCCGTCGTCATGGTGCCCCGCAGGGCGCCCAACATCGGCGCGGTCATGCCTGTGGTGACGAGAGCCATGAGGACCATCATCGAAAACAGCGCCGGCGAGAGGATGCCGAGGTCGTACCCGACGTTCAGCACGATCAGCTCCATCAGACCGCGCGTGTTCATCAGCGCGCCGAGCGCGAGCGAATCGCGCCAGCTCATGCCGGTCCACCGTGCGGCGAGCGAACCGCCGCCAAGCTTGCCGGCAATCGCCACCAGCAGGATCGCCGCACACACCAGCCAGCTTCGCGGGCCGGCCACCAGCGACAGCTCCGTACGCAGGCCGGCCGACGCAAAGAACAGGGGCACGAGCATGGCAGAGGCGAGCGCGTGGACGCGGTCTTCGACAAGGGCTCGAACGGAGGTGTTCGCCGACACGACGACGCCGGCGAGAAACGCGCCGAAGATCGCGTGGACGCCGATGGCCTCGGTGACGAACGCACTCACGAAGGCAAAGATGAGCGCCGCGGCGAAGGCACCGTCGCCAGACCATCGCTCGTTGCCTGCCGCACGGCCGACGAGTGGGCGGATCATCGCCAACATCACCACTGCAAAGATCACGACCATGACGATCGTCACCGCGGCGCCGCTCACCCCGCTCGCCTTGGCTACGGCGACCACGACGCTCAAAATGCACCACGCGCTGACGTCGTCCACAGCGGCACACGCGATTGCCGTGGCGCCGAGAACAGTGTGTGTCAAACGCCGCTCGGCGAGAATCCTCGCGAGGACTGGGAACGCGGTGATGCTCATCGCCGTCCCGACAAACAGCCCGAAGGGCAGGAATCGCACGCCGGCCGGCGCGAAGTCGCGGAAGATGAGCCACGCCAGCGCGATGCCGAGCAGCATCGGCACCGCAATGCCCGTGTAACTCACCACGACCGCGGTCCGCGCGTTCCGCGTGACACGCGCCAAATCCAGCTCGCATCCCACGAGAAACATGAACAGGATGACGCCGATCTGACTGAGCAGCTGCAGCGCGCCGATCGCGTCTTCCGGAAAGATCGCGCGATGCGCCGCGGGAAACAGCCAGCCGAAGAATGACGGTCCGAGCAGAATGCCGCCGAGCATCTCGCCAACGACCGCCGGCTGGCCCGCACGGTTGACTGCCGCCGCCGTCAACTTGGCGACCACCAGAATGACAGTGATCTGGAGCAAGAGGACCGCGAGCGCGTCGCTGGTGGTCATGGCCCGGAGGGGCGGACGTCGGCCGGCACGAATCGGCGCCCGTCGAGCGACCAGCCGCCGGCGAGAACCTGCGCGACGGCCTCGGGATAGATGCGGTGTTCCTCGACGAGAATCCGGGCCGACAACGTATCGACCGAGTCATCCGGCAGGACGGGGACCGCGGCTTGAAGCACGATGGGCCCGCCGTCGAGCTCGTCGTTGACGAGATGAACGGTCGCGCCGCTGATCCGGACCCCGTGCTCGAGCGCCTGACGCTGCGCGTCGACTCCAGGAAATGCGGGCAGCAGCGAGGGATGGATGTTGAGGATGCGGTTCGGAAATGCCTCGAGCAGCGGCTTCCCGACCAACCGCATGAAGCCGGCGAGACAGACGACGTCCACGTCCCGTGCAGTGAGCACGTCGACGATCGCGCGGTCGTAGGCGTCGCGGTCCGGATAGTCGCGCGCGCCGAGGTGCAGCGCTTCGATCCCCGCCTCACGCGCGCGGAACAGTCCGGGCGCGTCCGCGCGATTCGAGATGACGATCGCGACAACAGCATCGAGCCGGCCCGCGGCGCACGCGTCGATGATCGATTGGAGATTGCTGCCGCGGCCCGAGATGAGAACGGCGATGCGCCGCGAGGAAATCGGGGCGTGGCTCACGCGCTCATTGTGCCATGCCCCGACCGAAGGGTTACTCGTCCTGATCGTGTGCGACGGTCACCAAGAGGCGCGCCGGGATCAGACGTAGCGGACGGTTCGGTCTCCGCCCACGACGAACCCGATGCGCACCGCCTTCGGCTCGCCGGCGAGCGAGACGGTGTTGATCACGCGTTCGGCGTAGCGGGGCGCACAGACGACAATCAGGCCGATGCCCATGTTGAAGGTGCGGAACATCTCGTCGTCCGGAATCCGGCCGTGCTGCTGCAGCACGCGGAAGATCGGCGGCACCGACCACGCGCGCCGATCGATCTCGGCGGCGCATCCTCCGGGCAGCACGCGGGGAAGGTTTTCCGTGATGCCGCCGCCGGTGATGTGCGCCAGACCCCGCGCATAGTTTCGCTCGAGGAGCGGCCGCACGAACGGCAGATACGATCGATGCGGCGCCAGGAGGGCCTCGCCGAGCGTGACGCCCAGATCGCGTACGAACTTGTCCACCTTCCACTGCGCCAGCTCGAAGAACACGCGCCTCGCGAGCGAGTACCCGTTGGTGTGCAGACCACTCGACGGCAGGCCGATGAGCACGTCGCCGGGCACAATCGTCCGGCCGTCGACGATCTTCGTCTTCTCGACCGCGCCGACGATGAAGCCGGCCAGGTCGTACTCGCCGTCGGCGTAGAAGCCGGGCATCTCGGCTGTCTCGCCGCCGATCAGCGCGCAGCCGTTCTCCGTGCACGCGCGCGCGACGCCGGTGATGACCTGCTCGGCGACGTCGGGCGCCAGCCGGCCGGTCGAGAGGTAGTCGAGGAAAAAGAGCGGCTCCGCGCCCTGCACCAGGATGTCGTTCACGCAGTGGTTGACGAGATCTGCGCCAATCGTGTCGTGACGGCCGGTGATGAACGCGATCCTGAGCTTCGTGCCGACGCCGTCGGTACTCGAAACCAGCACCGGATCCTTATAGCGATCGCCGAGCCGGAACAGACCGCCGAACGATCCGATGTCGGACAGCACGCCGGGCGTGAAGGTCCGGCGGGCGAGGGACCTGATTCGTTTGACTGTCTCGTTGCCGGCGTCGATGTCGACGCCGGCGGATTTGTAGTCCATTAGAAATCGAGCTTTCCGATGAGCGTTTGCATCAGCGTGCGGCGCGGCGAGCTTTCCGGCGAATCCCAGTACGTGCGTCTCGCGAAGGCGAAAAAGCGTTCCTTGTCCAGATCCTCTTCGAGCATGTCGAAGCCTTCGGCCAGGAGCAGCATCGCCTGATCCCGATCGGTCCGCTTCTCCAGAATCGGCATCAGCAGCGGCGTATTGCGGAGCGCGACGGTGGCGGCGGCGAGCGCGACCGGCGCGCGCGTCGAGTCGTCTCGCGCCGGAATGCCGATGTCGAACAGCGCGCTGACCGCCTCGTCACGTCCGGCCACGGCCAGTGCCCCGAGTCCGGCGGCCGCGCCGCGCAGCAGCTCCTGGAAACCGGGGTTCCTGTTGGCGAACTTGAGCGTCTCGACGAGATAGTTCTCGTGCGACGCGCAGTTGACGCCGAGCAGACAGATGGCCGTCGCAATCGACGGCTGCGTCCGGCGCGGCGCGCTGCGCTGCATCGCGGCCAGCGTTTCGAGCGCACGCTTGTCGCCGATTTTGCCGAGCGCCAGCGCCGCGTCGTCCTGCAGCGGGCCCTCGATTTTCGCGACCGCCGTGAGCGCATCGAACGCGTAGGCCGCCTTGTAGTCGCCGAGCGCTTCGATGACGGCGCTGCGGAAGAAGTCTTCGCCGCGGCTCACCTCGCGGACGAGCGCCTGCTGCACGCGCGTGGCATCGGCGGCGGGAGTCGACGGCAGGCGACCCGAGGCTGCCAGCGCGCGGACGAGCGCGGGACGCACGAACTCGGCCTGCTCCTTCTCGAGTGCCGTGAGGAAGGTCGCCGTCATCGCGCGATCGGGATTGTGCTCGAAGAAGCTGTACGCGACCGTGCGCAGGCGATCGTTCGGGCTGGCGAGCGACTCACGCATCGCGTCCCTGGTCCGCGGATCGTTGAAGCCGGTCAACAGGACCAGCGCGCGATAGCGAACGTAGCCGTCGATGTGCTCGGTGATCGCCTGCAGCAGCGCCGGCACCGCCTGCGCGTTCGCCGTGCGCCGGATCGTCCGCGAGGCATTGGTGCGGGTGGCGTAATCGAGGTCGCCAAGCTTGTCGATCGCGGCTTTCAACTGCGCGGCGGAGACGGCTTGCGGGGCGCTTGGTTCCTGCACCCTTGAAAGGTCCCCACCCTTCGCAAACGCTCCACCACAGAGGACACCGAGGACACAGAGGACAGAAAAGCTTTTGATCCTCGGCGTCCTCCGTGTCCTCCGTGGTGGAGCGTTTTTCATCGGATCACTTCGTGACCGGTTCCTTTTCCTTGTTGAGGTCCTTATCCTTGTCGAGCTTCAGCGCGAGCTGCAGGTAACTCGCCTCGTCGCGCGGGAATTCTACTGGATATCGACCCGTGTAGCAGGAGCTGCAGTACGACCCGCGGTCCTTGTCGACGGCGCTGAGGAGCCCTTCGAGACTCAGGTACGCGACGCTGTCCGCTTCCAGAAACTCTCGGATTTCGTCGATCGTGTGCGTCGCGGCAATCAGCTCGGATTTGCTCGGCGTGTCGATGCCGTAATAGCACGGCGAAATCGTCGGCGGACAACTGATGCGGACGTGGACTTCCCTGGCGCCCGCCGCGCGCACCATCCGGACGATCTTGCGGCTCGTCGTCCCGCGGACGATCGAATCGTCGACGAGCACGACGCGCTTCCCTTCGAGGATGCTGCGCACCGGATTCAGCTTCACCTTGACGCCGAAGTGGCGAATCGACGCCTGCGGCTGGATGAACGTGCGCCCGACGTAGTGATTGCGGATGAGGCCCATGCGGAGCGGGATCTCCGCTTCCTCGGCGTATCCCATCGCCGCGCACACGCCCGAATCGGGCACGGGTACGACGACATCGGCGTCCACCGGCTGCTCGCGCGCGAGCACGCGGCCGAGCTCGGTCCGGACTTCGTTCACGCTCCGGCCGAACACGTAGCTGTCGGGCCGCGCGAAGTACACATGCTCGAAGATGCACTGGTTCACCGGCGCCGGTGCGAACGGCTTGATCGACCGGATGCCGCGGTCCGAGATCACGAGCACTTCGCCCGGCTCGACATCGCGCTCGTAGGTGGCGCCGATGAGATCCATCGCGCACGTCTCCGAGCAGACGACGTAGGCGTCGCCCAGGCGACCGAGCGCGAGCGGGCGGAACCCGTGTGGATCGCGGACGGCGACGAGGCGGTCCGCGGTGAGCATCACGAGCGAGAAGGCGCCCTGCACCTGCGACACCGATTCGACAATCGCGTCTTCGACGATCGGCGCCTTCGACCGCGCGTAGAGATGCAGGATGACTTCGGTGTCGCTGCTCGACTGGAAGATCGATCCCTGGAGCACGAGCTCGTCGCGCAGCTCGCGCGCGTTCACGAGATTCCCGTTGTGGCACAGCGCGATCTGTCCGTGCGCACAATCGATCAGGATCGGCTGCGCGTTCGACAGCTTGCTCTCGCCGGCCGTGGAGTAACGCACGTGCCCGATTGCCAGCGGTCCCGGCAGTTGCGCCAGCGACTGAGCGTCGAACGTGTCGGCGACATAACCCATCGCCCGCGAGATGCGCACCTGCTCGCGATCGGACGCCGCGATGCCGGCGCTCTCCTGTCCGCGATGCTGCAGGGCATACAGGCCGAGATAGGTCATGTTGGCGGCTTCGGGATGACCAAAGATCCCGAAGACACCGCATTCATCCTTGAACTTGTCAAGCATCACGCCACACGTTTGGCAAAGAATCGTTCAATCGCAGAGCTCCAGACCCGCTCCGCGTCGTGAATCGAAAGCTCGATGGCCGGCTCTCCGGCCACGGCAATCCTCAGCAGGTTGCCGCCAGTTCGACCGATGACGCACGCCGGCACGTTCGCCGCCGACGCGCGGTCCAGCACCTTGTCGACATCCTCCGGAACGACAGACACGACGGCGCGGGATGCCGACTCGCCGAACAGCGCCGCCGCGATGTTGCCGCCGACGATCGACACATCGGCCCCCATTCCGCCCGTATCGAAACAACATTCGGCGAGCGTCACCGCGATTCCGCCGTCCGAGCCATCGTGCGCCGAACGAATGAGTCGATCGCTCGCCAGCGCGACGAGGAGTTCCTGGAGCGCCTTCTCGGCCCGCAGATCGAGCGACGGCGGCTCGCCGCGGACCAAATCGTGAACCACTTTCAAGTACTCGCTGCCGCCAAGCTCGTCGCGTCCTTCGCCGAGGAGCACGATCGCGTCACCCGCACGCTGGAACCGGCGGCTGACGACCCGATCCGCGTGCTCGAGGAGACCGACGACGCCGATGACTGGCGTCGGGTAAATCGCCTTGCCGTCCGTTTCGTTGTAGAGGCTGACGTTGCCGCCGGTGATCGGCACGTCGAGCGCCCGGCAGGCCTCGCCCATCCCTTCGACCGCCTTCGCGAACTGCCACATGATGGCCGGGCGCTCGGGATTGCCGAAGTTGAGGCAGTTGGTCGCGCCGAGCGGCCGCGCCCCCGCACACGCGACATTGCGCGCCGCTTCGGCCACCGCGAGCATGGCGCCCCGATGCGGATCGAGATAGCAGTAACGTCCGTTGCCGTCGACCGACAACGCGAGCGCACGATTGGTGCCCTTGATGCGCACGACGCCGGCGCCAAACCCTGGATAGTTGATGGTGTTGGTCCGGACCATGTGATCGTACTGCCGGTACACCCATTTCTTGCTGCCGATGGTCGGCGAGCCGAGGAGTGCGAGCAGGACACCATTCTGATCGTTGGGGACGGCCTTCAGGCCGTCCCGCGCGAGCGCGTCGAGATCGAGCGTTCGCACCTCGGCAAGATACTCGGGCTCCGTCATCGGCCGGCGATACAGCGGCGCTTCGTCGGTCAGCGCGCGATTCGGAATCTCGGCGACCACTGCGCCCTTCTCCTTCACGCGCAGCATGCCGTCGGCAGTCACTTCGCCGATGTGGACCGCGTGGAGGTCCCATTTGTCGAAAATGCGCTCGACCTCGGATTCCCGGCCGCGCTTGACGACCAGCAGCATCCGCTCCTGCGACTCGGACAGCATGATTTCGTACGGCGTCATGCCGCTCTCGCGCTGCGGGACGTGCGCGACGTCGATTTCGACGCCGGCGCCGCCCCGCGATCCCATCTCGGTCGTCGAGCACGTCAATCCGGCCGCTCCCATGTCCTGGATGCCGACGAGCGCGTCGGTCTGCATCACCTCGAGGCACGCTTCGAGGAGCAGCTTTTCCATGAACGGATCGCCGACCTGCACCGCCGGCCGTTTCTCGGCCGATTTCTCGTCGAACTCCGCCGACGCCATCGTCGCGCCGTGAATGCCGTCGCGGCCCGTCTTCGCGCCGACGTAGTAGACGGCATTGCCCACGCCCGAGGCGATACCTTTAATAATGTCCGACGCGTTGGCGATGCCGAGGCAGAAGACGTTCACCAGCGGATTGCCCGCGTACGACGGCTCGAACGCAATCTCGCCGCCGACGGTCGGAATGCCGATGCTGTTCCCATAACCGGCGATGCCGGCGACAACGCCTTCGAGCAGCTGCCGGGTGCCCGCCGCGTCGAGCGATCCGAATCGCAAAGAGTTCAGCAGCGCGATTGGCCGCGCGCCCATGGTGAAGATGTCGCGGATGATACCGCCCACGCCGGTTGCCGCGCCCTGATACGGCTCGATGAACGACGGATGATTGTGCGATTCGATCTTGAAGACCGCCGCAAGGCCTTCGCCGATATCGACGGCGCCGGCGTTCTCGCCGGGTCCCTGCAACACCTGCGGGCCTTTGGTCGGCAGGGTTTTCAGGTGCACGCGCGAGCTCTTGTAGCTGCAGTGCTCGGACCACATCACCGAGAAGATCCCGAGCTCGGTGAGGTTCGGCTCGCGGCCAAGGAACTCCTTGATCCGTTCGTACTCGTCGGGCTTCAGCCCGTGACGCTCGACAACGTGCGCATCCATCATCGGATCGCCATCGCGTTCACAATCGACTCGAAAATCATGCGGCCGTCTTCGCCGCCCAAAAGTGATTCACACGCGCGCTCGGGATGCGGCATCATGCCGACCACGTTGCGCGACTCGCTGCAGATCGCGGCGATCGCATGCACCGATCCGTTGGGATTCGACTCGTCGGCGAGCTGTCCGCTCGGATCGGTGTAGCGAAGAATGACCTGCCGGTTCGCTTCCAGCCTCTCCAGCATGTCGGGCGGCGCGAAGTAGTTGCCTTCGCCGTGACCGATCGGAATGCGCAGGACCTGCCCGACCGTCGCCGCGCTCGTGAATGGCGTGTCGGTCTGTTCGACGCGCAGGTACACGTGCTCACAGCGGTATTTCAGGGTGCGATTACGCAGCATCGCGCCGGGCAGCAGACCCGATTCGAGCAGGATCTGGAAGCCGTTGCAGATGCCAAGCACCGGACCGCCACGCTCGGCGAACGCGCGCACCGGACCCATGATGGGCGAGAAGCGCGCCATCGCGCCGGTTCGCAGGTAGTCGCCGTGCGCGAAGCCGCCGGGCAGAATCACGACGTCGGCGTTCTTCAGGTCCGTGTCCTTGTGCCAGATGTACTCGGCGTCCTGGCCGAACACGTCCTTGGCGGCGTGATATGCGTCCTCGTCGCAGTTGCTGCCCGGGAATACGACAATGCCGAACCGCATTGTTGACCCCTACCGTGTAGTGCCCGCCGTCGCGGGCGGGACGATCCCGTTCATCCGCAGATAGACCACGAGCTGCCCGTAGTGATCCGTCGCGTGCCACACCGCGAGCGTCGAAATCCCCAGCCTCGTCGTCTTGCCGCCATAGGGCCCTTCGACGGGATCCATGGCGTTGGCGGGCGTGAGGCGTCGCATGACCTGATTCGCATACGCGAACGACTCGCGCAGGTACTGCATCAGCTCGGCCTTCGTCTTCGCCGGACTTGGACCGCCGGTCTCGCATCCGGGCGGCGGCGTTTTGTGCTCGACCTGGTTGAAGAACCCAAAGTTCGCGCAGGCGACGTGCTTGACCTGCTCGGCGAACGTGCGCACGCCCGTGAATTCGCCGTCCTTCGGCGCAAAGGTCCAGCGGTCGGCGGGCATCGCATCGGCGAGGCTGACGAACTGGCGCTCGACCATCGTGAAATACTGCGCGACGGTCTCGGCCATGGGATCGGCCTTGTTCTGCGCCGCGGCCGGGATCGCGATGGCGAGACACGCCGTGGCGAACATGATCGTTCGCATGTCAGTCGACCTCGATGCGATAGCTTTCGATGACCGGATTGGCAAGGACCTTGTCGGCGACTTCGGCGGCCAGCGCGCGCGCCTGAGCGGCCTCGGTGGTCGCGAGATCGAGCTCGAAGTACTTGCCCTGCCGCACGTCCTCCACCGTCCCGTAGCCGAGCGAATGCAGCGCGTCGGCGATCGTCTTGCCTTGCGGATCGAACACGGATGGCTTCAACGTGACGAAAACGCGCGCACGCATGTTCGTTAGACCCTCGCGGAGACGGTTTGAAAGACGCGATCGAAAATCTGGTCGACGTACTTCAACTGCTCGTCGACATCGAACGCGCGCTCGATTTCGGCCGGCGTCAGGACGCGGCCGACGTCCGGATCGGCGAGCAGCAACGTCTTGAAGTCACGGCCTTCGTCGAACGCGCGCAAGGCGTTTCGCTGCACCCACTCGTACGCCTGTTCGCGGGACACACCTTTTCTGGCCAGTTCGAGCAGCACGGTCCCCGAAAACACCACGCCGCGCGAATGATTCAGGTTCTCGCGCATGCGCTCGGGGTGGACGATCATCCCACGAACGATCTTCGTGAACCGCCGGAGCATGTGATCCAGCGCGATGAAGCTGTCGGGCAGAATCACGCGCTCGACCGATGAGTGCGAGATGTCCCGCTCGTGCCAGAGCGCGACGTTTTCGAGCGACGCGTGCGCGTTCGCCCGCAGCAGGCGCGCGAGACCGCAAATCTGCTCGCAGCCGATCGGGTTGCGCTTGTGCGGCATCGCTGACGAGCCCTTCTGCCCCTTGGCGAACGGCTCCTCGACTTCGCCGATCTCCGTCTTTTGCAGGCCCCGAATCTCGAGCGCGAACGTTTCGAGGGACGCGGCCGCGATCGCCAGCGTCGAGATCAGCGCTGCATGCCGATCGCGCTGAATGACCTGCGACGATACCTTCGCGGGCTCCAACTGGAGGCGGCGGCAGACCTCTTCTTCGATTGAAGGCGGCAGATGGGCGAACGTCCCGACGGCACCTGAGAGCTTTCCGACGTTGATGCCCGCTCGCGCGCGCCGCACGCGCTCGATGTCGCGCTGCACCTCGGCGTACCAGAGCGCCAGCTTCAGACCGAAGGTCATCGGCTCGGCGTGCACGCCGTGCGTGCGGCCGATCATCGGCGTCCGGCGGTGCTCGAGGGCGCGGTCGCGAATGGCGTCGGACAGCGCGACAAGATTCCCCAGGATGACGTCACACGCCTCACGCATCTGCAGCGCCTGCGCGGTGTCGATGACGTCGGACGAAGTCATCCCGAAGTGCAGCCAGCGGGCCGAGGGTCCGACTTTTTCGGCCACGGCGGTCGTGAACGCGATGACGTCGTGTTGGGTGGTCTGCTCGATTTCCTCGATGCGCGCGACGTCGAAGCCGCCGCGCTCGCGGATGTCGCGCGCCGCCTCGGGCGGAACGATCCCGGCGGCCGCCATCGCCTCGGCGGCGGCGGTCTCGACGAGCAGCCAGGTCTCGTACCGACGCTGGTCGCTCCAGATCCGCCCCATCTCGGGGTGGGTGTACCGAGGAATCATCTAATCGAGATCGAGACGTTCTCGCGGAATCTGCAATCCGTTCACGTTGCCGAGCACCGTCGCCGCGAGCGAGCCGTTCTGAAACAGATCCGCCGCCACGCGCTGCACGTCGGCCGACGTCACGCGCTCGATGCCCAGCAGCGTCTCGTCCAGCCCGAACTGCCGGTCGAAGTAAATTTCCTGCCGGGCGATGTGCGACATGCGGCTCGCGGTGTTCTCGAGGCTCAGCATCAGGCTGCCCTTCAGGTGATCCTTCGCCCGCTGCAGCTCGGCGTCGGGGACGAGCGCATTCTTGACGCCGCGCAATTCCTCGACGACCAGGTCGACGACCTCGCCGACAGCCTCGTTCGCGCAGCCGGCGTAGATCGTGAACGACCCGGCGTCGCGATAGGCGCTCAGCCCGCTGAAGACCGCATACGCGAGGCCGCGCTTCTCGCGGACGTTCTGAAACAGGCGCGAGCTCATGGAGCCGCCGAGCAGCGTGTTCAACACGTAGCTCGAATACCGATCGTCGTGATTCTGCGGGTAGCTGCCGACGCCGAGGCACAGGTGGCTCTGTTCGAGCTCCTTGTTGCGAATCTGAATTTTCGGCACGACTCGCGGCGCCTCTTCGCCGACGGTTTCCCCCGACGCCTCGAGCGATCCGAACTTCTCAGCGACGAGCTCCCCGACCCGATCGTGTTCGAGATTGCCTACGGCCGACACGATGAGGTTCCGAGCGGTGTAGGCATTTCTGAAATAGTCGCGAAGCGAGCCGGCGTTGAACGACTCGACGGTCTCCTTGGTGCCGAGAATCGGGCGGCCGAGCGGATGGTTCTCCCAGAAGCCCTGGGTGAAGAGCTCGTGGACGAGGTCGTCGGGCGTGTCCTCGACCATCTTGATCTCTTCGACGACGACCTTCTTCTCGCGCTCGATGTCCTCGACGCCGAACGCCGGGTTGCGGACGATGTCGGCCAGGATGTCGATGGCGAGCGGCAAATGCTCGTCGAGGACCTTGATGTAATAGCTGGCGTACTCTTTCGCCGTGAACGCGTCGAGCTGCCCGCCGATCGAATCGATCGCCTGCGCGATGTCCTCGGCGCTGCGCGTGGCGGTCCCCTTGAACAGCATGTGCTCGACGAAGTGCGCGATGCCGCCGCGCTCGGCCGTTTCGTGGCGCGACCCGCGCGTGAGCCACACGCCGATACTGATCGAGCGGACTTGATTCATCCGCTCGCTGAGAATGCGGAGACCGTTGTCGAGAACGTCTCGGACGATGGGTGCATTCGACAAGATGAACCATCATGTTACCATTGAAGGTCCGCTAAGCGCTGGGGAACGAGAGAGATACCGTGTCCGCCGAGTCCACTGACGTCAGCCGACTCGACCTCGCCGAGCTCGAACGGCCCGCGCTCGAGGTGGCTCTCGACGAGCGCGGCCATCAGCGCTTTCACGCCGGTCAGATTTTTCAATGGCTGTATCGCCGCGGCGTCACCGATCCGCCAGCGATGACCGATCTGTCACGCGACCTTCGCGCCGCGCTCGCGAACGGTTTCACGCTTTCCACGCCTGAGGTCGTTCAACGCGAGAAGTCGATCGACGGCACGGAAAAATTTCTCCTGCGTCTCAACGACAGCCGCACCATCGAAGCGGTCTTCATTCCCGACACGCCGTCGATGACCTTCTGCATCTCGACGCAGGTCGGCTGCGCCATGGCGTGCGCGTTCTGCCTGACCGGCAAGATGGGACTCGTCCGCAATCTCACCGCAGGTGAAATCGTGGGTCAGGTACGCGTGCTCGTCGACGCGCTGCAGATGCGCGACACGCGCTTCAACATCGTCCTGATGGGCATGGGCGAGCCGCTGCACAACTACGACGAGACGATGAAGGCGCTGCGGATCCTCGCCGACGCGCACGGGTTTGCGATGTCGCCGCGGCGGATCACGCTGTCGACCGTCGGCCTCCTGCCGGCACTCGAAAAGCTCGCGCGAGAGCCCGTGATGCCGAACCTCGCAATTTCGCTGCACGCGCCGACCGATGCGCAGCGGGGCGAGCTCGTACCGATCAACCGGAAGTACGGCGTCAGCGACATCATCGAGGCCTGCAAACGTTTTCCGCTCAAGCGCCGCAACCGGATCACGTTCGAGTACGTGCTGCTGGCGGGCGTCAACGACCACCCCGAAGATGCGCGGCGGCTCGCCAAGCTGCTGGCGGGTGTGAAGTCGAAGGTCAACCTGATCCCGCTGAATGCTGCTGCCGGAATTCCATTCGAGCGCCCCTCGGACCAGGCGGTCGATCGATTCGCGCAAATCCTCGCGGATCATCATCTGACCGTGTCGGTCCGCAAGAGCCGCGGGCGCGACATCCGCGCCGCCTGCGGTCAGTTGATTGTCGAAGGCCAGAAGAAATCAGCCGCCCAGCAGCTCGCCGTCATGATGTGACGTGACGCGCACGCGCACCCACTGATTGCGCGGATAGACCGGCGGCACGCGCAGCTTCAGATAGTTCCCCGTCACCACCAGTGAACCGTCTTCGAGCGTCAGCGCCCGGTGGACCGTGCCGATCTGAGCATCGCGGAAACGATTGGTCAGCGTCTGACCGATTTCCCGCACGCGGCGCGCGCGCTCGCGCACAACCGGTCCAGGCGCCCTTCCAGTCATCGACGAAGCCACGGTGCCTGGCCGGTCGGAATACGGGAAGACGTGAATGTGCGTCAGCGGCGAGCGCTCGAGATACGCGGCCAATTGGTCGAAGTCATCGCCGGTTTCACCGGGAAACCCGACGATGATGTCGCTGCCGATCGACGCGTGCGGCACGCGCGCACGGATGTCGGCGACGAGCGAGTCGTAGTACTCGATCGTATAGGGCCGTCGCATCGCCGCGAGCACACGGTTGCTCGCGTGTTGCAGCGGCAGATGAAAGTGCGGCGCGAACCGATCGGAGACCCCGACGAGATCGACGATGTCGCGCGAGCAGTCCATCGGTTCGAGCGAGCTGATGCGGAAGAAACGATCGCCTGTGTCGAGCGCGTTCAGCAGATCGACGAGCGTCACGCGCGGCGACAAGTCGCGGCCGTAGGAGCCGAGGTGGACGCCGGTGAGTGCGATTTCCTTGAATCCGGCCGCGGCCACGCGTTCGACCTCGCGAAGGACCTCTCCCGGCGGCACGCTCCGCGGCGCGCCCCGAGTGCTCGGGATGATGCAGTAGGAACAAGGTTCGGCGCAGCCGGTCTGCACGCGAAGCGTGAAGGCCGTTCGTCCCGCGACGCCCGGCTCGAGTCGAGCCCCGCATACGCCATCCCCATCGCCAAAGCGCTCGGCCGTCGTGAGGTGCGGCCGCACGAGAGGGATCAAACGCGGCTTGTCGTCGTTCGCCACGACGCGGACGACGTTGGGCAGGCTCTCGACTTCGAAGGGCCGCCGCGTCGCGTAGCAGCCAGTGACGACGATGCGTGCGGACGGATTGTCGCGCGCGACGCGCCGGATGGTCTGGCGCGCCCCCTGATCGGACGTCGCCGTCACCGAGCAGGTGTTGACGACGACGAGATCGGCGGACTCCGGCGGCGCGGCGATGGCGCCTGCCGCTCGCAGCTCTTCCTCGAAGCCGAGCGAGTCGGCTTGATTGACGCGACAGCCGAACGTGATCACGGAGTATTTCACGAGGTGGCGGCCCCGCTTTCGGCAACGAGCGCCTTTCTCCCGATATCACTCCGGTACTGCACCCCGTCGAAGAAGATCTGCATCGCGGCCACATACGAACGCACGATCGCCTCGGCGAAGCCGTGCCCCCGGCCGACGACCGTGAGCACGCGGCCGCCCGCCGTGACGAGCCGTCCGTCGCGCATCGCCGTGCCGGCGTGATAGACCGCGACGCCCGGAATCGCTTCCGCCCGATCGATGCCGTCGATTGGCTGTCCCGGCTCGGACGACTCCGGATAACCGCGCGACGCCATGACGAGGCCGCTGAGGCGATCGGACCCGATGCGTATGGACGATCTCGCGAGCGAGCCGGTCGCCGCCGCAAACAGAATCGGGAGCAGCGGTTCGTCGATGAGCGGCAGAACGACCTGCGCTTCGGGATCGCCGAGCCGCACGTTGAACTCGATGACCTTGGGACCGTCGGTCGTCAGCATCAGGCCCACATAAAGGAATCCGCAAAAGGGTTGGCCTTCGGCGGCAATCCCTTGAATGACCGGTTCGACGATCTCCCGCATGATGCGCGCACCGAGCATGTCGTCGACGAGCGGGCTCGGCGCGAACGCCCCCATCCCGCCGGTGTTCGGTCCGCGATCGTCATCGAAGATTCGTTTGTGATCTTGCGCTGTCCCGATGGGTACCACGTTGGTGCCATCGCTGATCGCGAAGCACGACACTTCAGGGCCAACGAGACGTTCTTCGATGACCAGCCGATCGCCCGCGCCGCCAAATCTCCGCTCGCGCATGGCGGCGACGACCGCCGACTCCGCATCCGCAAGGTTCCCGGCGACGACGACGCCCTTGCCGGCGGCGAGGCCGTCGGCTTTGAGCACGACCGGGAAGCCGAACTCCTGCGATCGCACGACAGCAAGCGCTTCGTCTTCGGATTCGCACGTGCGGAAGCGCGCCGTCGGCACGTGATGGCGCGCCATGAAGGCCTTCGCAAAGGCCTTGCTCGTCTCGAGCCGTGCGGCGGCCGCGCTTGGTCCAACCAGCAGGCGGCCCTCGGCCGTGAACCGATCGGCAATCCCGAGGCTCAACGGAAGTTCCGGGCCCACGACGGTGAGATCGATCGCCTCGCGCTCGGCGAGCGCAAGCAACGCATCGATGTTCGTCGCATCGAGAGCGACTCTCCTGGCGATGCGCCCGATCCCCGGATTTCCGGGCGCGCACAGCACCTCGCCGACGTCGCGCTCTGTCGTCAAACGGGCGACAAGCGCGTGCTCGCGCGCGCCGGACCCGATGACAAGAACCCGCATTATGAGAGTGACTTAGGGCGTGGGACCGGGCTGCACAGCTTACAGCGCGATCGGGACTATTTCGTTGACCTTGAATTGAGAATGCGCCTAGAATCCGCGCTGCCGTGATAGCCTAGCATATTTGTCGTCGCCAATAAGGGGGTGTTAGGGCGTGGCTGAAGTCAAGATCCAGGAGGGCGAATCGATTGAAAGTGCCCTCCGGCGGTTCAAGCGTAAGGTTCAGCAGGAAGACATCATCAAAGACATCAAGAAACACTCCTTCTATCTGAAGCCGGGTGACAAACGACGGGCCAAGCAAGCACTCGCGCGAAAGCGCAATCGCAAGAAGCTCCGGCGCGAGTTGGAGTAATCCCCCGGAAGTTAAGGACAGAGCGACCCCGACGAGGTGGCGACCGATGGAGTTCCAAGACAGGATCCTCAGGTGCGTGGATTGCAGCACGGAGTTCATCTGGACGGCCGGAGAACAGCAATTCTTCGCCGACAAGAACTTCAAGAACGAGCCCAAACGGTGCAAGGCCTGCAAGAGTAAGCGGGCGGCGCGCCCCGCAGGCGCCGGCGTCGCCCGTGAACGGGTGGAAACCGTGACCACGTGTTCGGCCTGCGGCAAGGAGACGACGGTGCCCTTCAAGCCGACCCAGGGGCGCCCCGTGTTCTGCAAGGAATGCTTCCAGTCCCGGAAATTCGCCGGGGCCGGCGGCGTCTAGCCAGCCGAATCTCGCTCTCGGTCGATTCAAGGATCACACTCCGCGTGGTCTCATCGGTCGTGCGCCGGGTGCCGCCTTCGCGCCGGAGGCGCTTCGGCGAGCCGCGCCGAAGCTGTTTGCGTTGCATCTCGGCGGAGGCGGGTGCTAAGCTCACACCCGTCGCATCGCATTTATCTGGAGCGTTTCCATGCAGATCGAGGAACGGTCGGTCGGTGACGTCATGGTTCTTGACCTCAAAGGCAAGATCACGCTGGGGGAAGGGGACGAACTGCTCAAGGACAAGGTCAACAGCCTGATCAATCAGGGGCAGAAAAAGATCGTCCTCAATCTCGCCGACGTGCCGTACATCGACAGCGCCGGCCTCGGTGAAATCGTTCGGACGTATACGACCGTGAGCCGCCAGGGCGGCAGTCTCAAATTGTTGAACCTGACCAAACGCATCACGGACCTGCTCTCGATTACGAAGCTGCTGACCGTGTTCGAAACCTACGACGCTGAGAACGAGGCGGTCCGGAGCTTCGCAACATCGGCCAAGGTCTAGCTCGTCTTCCGCGCTCGATGGCGCGCAGTACTTCTTCCTCTGTGGCGGTTCCCGATACTCCGGTCAGCGGAGTGTCGGGAAGGCCCTTTGCTCTCAACCTCATCAACGCGCTGCGGCCGGTCCAATGGACCAAGAATCTCATGGTCTTCCACGGACTGCTGTTCGGCTTGCGGTTGTTCGAGTCATGGGCCGTTCTCCGCGCGCTTGCCGCGTTCGTGATCTTCTGCGCGTTGTCCGGCGCCGTCTATCTCGTGAACGACATCCTGGATCGCGAGAGCGATCGGCGGCATCCGCTCAAGGCGACGCGGCCTATTGCCTCGGGGGCGCTCAGCGTTCACGCCGCCACGGTGTCGGCCATCGTCATCGGCGCGGCCGGCATCGCGGGATCGCTCGCGCTTGGCCGCGGATTCGCGATCGTCGCCGCCTCGTACCTCGGACTTCAGGCGCTCTATTCGAGCGTGTTGAAGCACATCGTGATCGTCGACGTGCTGACGGTGGCGATCGGGTTCGTGCTGCGCGCCGTGGCGGGCGCCGTCGCCGTCGACGTCGAATCGAGCCACTGGTTGCTCGTCTGCACGATTCTGCTGGCGCTGTTCATCGTCCTCAACAAACGCCGGCACGAGCTCACACTGCTCGCGAGCAACGCGGCAAGCCATCGGCGGATCCTCGGCGAGTACAGCCCGTATCTGCTCGACCAGATGATCGCAGTCGCCACGGCATCGACGCTGATTTCGTACGTGTTCTACACGATCAGTCCCGAGACTCAGGCGAAATTCGGCACGCCCTGGCTCGAGCTGACCATTCCCTTTCCGTTGTATGGCATCTTTCGCTATCTGTACCTCGTGCACCGGCGCGAGGGCGGCGGCAACCCCTCCGACTTGCTGCTCGGCGATCGCCCGCTGCTCGTCTGCGTGGCGCTGTGGGCGCTCGCGGTCGCGGTGATTATCTACTGGCCCAGATAGCTGAGAGCCGAGAGCTGACAGCGTTTATGCCCGATTTCAACGTCCGCTCCGATTCGGTGAACGTCGAGCAGATCATGGAGCAGATCCGCGCCCGCATCCGTGAGAAACGCGGCGTCGACTACACCGAACAGCAGATTCGCGACCTCGCCGCCGTGAAGCTCGAGAAGTTCCTCGATCCGAAAGGCGTGCGCTCCGATCTGCTCGAACAGTATCGAAAAGTCCAACCAGCGTACGAGCCGCCGGAGCTGCCCAACTACGAGTTCGAGGAAGGGACGCTCTACGAAACGCATCGCGGACTGCTGCGCTTCATCCGCAAGCTGCTCAACCCGCTGTTGAAGCTGTTCTTCAATCCGAACAAGCTCGTTCAGGCGCTGCACATTCAAGCGCGGCTGAACACGATGTACGCGGAACGGGAAGCGCGCCGTGAAGCAGCACGGCGCGCCAGCGATCAGTTGACGTACGAGCTCATTCACAACCTCGTGGTCGAAACGACCAGGCTCGGCATCGAAGCAAAGAACCTGAAGATGCGCGCCGAGTCGCTGGCGAGCCGCCTGGAATTCAACGAACGCCGCGCGCGCGCGCTGGAAAGCGTCGTCGTCTACAAGGCGGACGAGCGTGAGGCGCCGGTATCTCCACGTCCGGCGCCGACACCGGTTTCGATTCCTGCAGCGCGACCGGCGCCGGCACCACCGCCGCCGCAAGGGCCGACGGCGGGAGCGCAGACTCAGGAAGGTCCCGGTCAGCGAAGCCGGCGCCGTCGCAGACGCCGCGGCCGGCGCAGCGGCGGCCCGGCGGCGGCGATCATGGGCGGCCAGCCCTCGACCGCGCAGCCGCAGCCCGGCGCGCCCGACGAATCCGGATCCGACGATCGCGACACCGCCGACGAAAGCCCGGACACGAACGGCACCGCGACCGAAGATCTCGCGCAGTTCAGCGGCGCCGCCGCGCATCCGTCCGAGCCGGTCGCTCATCCGTCCGACGGAGACACAGGGCAAGGTCCGTCCAAGACCGACCCCGACACGCAGTGAAGATCGCGGTCGTCGTACAGCGGTACGGCCAGGCGATCAACGGTGGCGCGGAGTTGCACGCGCGCTACATCGCCGAGCATCTCGCCAGACATGGGCAGGTGGAGGTGCTGACCACCTGCGCCACCGACTACGTGACATGGCGGAACGAGCTCGAGGCGGGCGTCGAGCAGGTGAACGGCGTTCCGGTACGCCGGTTCCGCGTCAAACGCGAGCGCGACGAGCGCGTCTTCGGCCGCCGATCGCATCGCGTGTTCGAGCATCGGCATTCGCTCGGCGACGAGCTGGACTGGCTGGATGCCGAGGGCCCGACCTGTCCGGCCCTCGTGGACTACGTCGGCAACCACGCCGCCGAGTACGACTTCTGTCTGTTTTTCAGCTACCGGTACTACCACGCGTACCACGGCGCGCGCGCGGCCGCCGCGCGCGCGATTCTGGTGCCGACGGCCGAGCGGGATGCGGCGATCGGGCTCTCGATTTTTCCTCCGCTGTTCCGGTCCGTTCGCGCGCTCATGTACAACTCGCCCGAAGAACGCGCGATGATCAACGCGGTCTCCGCCAACCAGAACGTCCCCGGCGTCGTCGTCGGCATCGGATCGGAAGTGCCGCAGAATCCTCAGCCTGTCCGCTTCCGTCAGAAGTACAACGTCCGCGGACCGTTCGCGGTCTACGTCGGGCGGATCGATCAGAACAAGGGCTGCAAGGAACTGTTCGAGTTCTTCAAGGGTTACCTGCGCGATCCGTCCGGCAAGCTGACGCTCGTCCTCATCGGCAAGGAGCTGCTGCCGATTCCGGATCATCTCCGCATTCGCCATCTCGGATTCGTGGACGACGCCGACAAATTCGACGCGATGGCCGCCGCGGATCTGCTGATCATGCCGTCGTACTTCGAGAGCTTGTCGATGGTGACGCTCGAAGCGTGGGCGCTCGGCAAGCCGGTGCTCGCCAACGGCAAGTGCGACGTACTGAAGGGGCAGTGCATCCGCAGCAACGCCGGCCTCTACTACGAGAGCTACGCAGAGTTCCACGAGACGCTCCATGCGATCGAGCAGAACCGGTGGCTGATGGGCGCGCTCGGCCGCAACGGCCGCCAGTTCTTCCGCGAGCATTACGACTGGCCCGTGATCGAACGGAAGTACCTCGACATGTTCGACCGGTTGAAACGCGACCCGCCGCCGCGTCCGGTGGATCCGCTGCCTGGCTGGTTCGACAGACGACGCCAGGATTTGCCGGCTGCCGAGGACGTGCTCGGGAAGCTACCGGGCGGGCCGGCGCTCGCCGGAACAAGGCCGGTCCCTGCCGAACCGGGAGGTCCGTCGACGAGCTCGGGGCAGGGCCCGACGAGCTCGAGCTCAGCGCGGGGCCCTTCGGCACGCTCAGGGCCGGGCCCTTCGACAAGCTCAGGGCGGGGCCGGAGGCGGGCTTGATCAGGATTCACCAGGTCCTCGCGACGCTGGGGTACGGCGACGCGATCGGCCACGAGGTGCTCGGGATTCAGCGTGTGCTCAGAGGCGCCGGATATGAATCCGAAATTTTCGTCGAGACCGCCGATTACCGCCTCGAGCCGCTGACGCGCGATTATCGCGAGCTGGTCGACTTCAGCCGCCGCGACAATCTGCTGCTGCATCACTTCTCGCTCGGCTCGAAGGCGTCTCGAACGGCCTTCGCGCTGCCCGATCGCATGGCGCTCATCTATCACAACATCACGCCGCCGGAATACTTCGTCGGCGTGCACCGGACGCTCGCGCGCCAGTGCTTTCGAGGACGCCGCGAGCTCCAGGCCTACGCCGATCGGTGCGACCTCGCGATGGGCGACTCGGAATTCAACCGGCAGGACCTCGAAGCACTCGGCTTTCCGCGGACGGCTGTGCTGCCGGTCGTGCCCGACTTCTCGCATCTCGATCGCTGTCCGAACCGGATGGTCGTGCGCGACTTCGACGACGACTGGACCAACGTGATGTTCGTCGGCCGGGTGATCGCCAACAAGAAGATCGAGGACGTCATCCGCTTCTTCCACGCGTATCAGACGTTTTTCAATCCGCGGTCGCGGCTGCTGATCGTCGGTGCGCAGAGCGGATTCGAGCGCTATCTCGCTTCGCTCCATCAGTTGGTGGCCGCGCTCGGCGTCGAACATGTTCACTTCGCCGGCCACGTGACGGACGAAGAGCTCGTCGCTTTTTACGAAGTCGCCGATCTCTTCCTCTGCGCGAGCGAGCACGAAGGCTTCTGCGTCCCCATCGTCGAGGCGTTTTACGAGCAGGTGCCGGTGCTGGCCTACGCCGCGACGGCGGTGCCGTCGACGATGGACGGCGCGGGCGTGTTGTTCGACGACAAGGATCCGATGCACGTCGCGTCGTTGATGGACGCCATCATTTCGAATGCAACGCTGCAGGACGCGATCGTCGACGGGCAGTTTGCGGCGGTCGATCGGCTGCGCGCGAAAGATTTTCCCGGCACGCTGCTGCGGCTCGTCGACCAGATCCTCGCGTGTCCGCGCGCGCCGGCGCCGCACGTCACCTTCGATTTCTGGAACCAGTTCGACGCGGCTCAGGAGCTGGAAGAGCTCCGCTTGTACCGGCCGGCGATCTACAAGGCGTTGCCGGAGTCCGAGCAAGTCTGAAGTCTGGGATGCTCATCAATCAGTGGGTGCCGGCGGCGCACAAGGGAGACGCGATCGGCGACAGCGCGCGGCGCGTGCGGGACTTGCTCCGCGGCCTGGGGCATGACTCCGATCTGTACGCCCTGACGATCGACAACGAGCTGAAACGCGACGTGCGCCCGTTCACCCACGCCGCGGCACGGCGAGGCGACATCACCATCTTCCACTACGCGCTGCCCTCGCCGATGACGGCGGCATTCGCGTCGCTCGACGCCGGTCGCGTGCTGCAGTACCACAACGTCACCCCGGCGGAATACTTCGCGCCCTTCGATCCGGCGCTGTTCCGGCTGGCGACGCTGGGCCGTCAGGAGCTCGCCACGCTGCCCGGGCGCGTCGACCTCGCGCTCGGCGACTCGGAGTACAACCGGCAGGAGTTGGAATCGCTCGGCTTCGCGCGGACAGCCGTCTTTCCGATCGCGGTGAACACCGCCCGCATCACGCAGGCGGCGCCCCGGCCGTCGCTCCAGGAAATTCTCGACGACGGCCTCGTGAACTTTCTGTTCGTGGGCCGCATCGCGCCGAACAAGAAGATCGAGGACGTCATCAAGCTGGCCGAAGTGTACAAGCGGTACATCGACGCCTACTACCGGTTCATCTTCGTCGGCCGGTATGACGTGGTGCCGCGCTATTATTCGATGATTCGCGCGCTGATGGCCGAGTACCGGCTGCTCAATGACCGCTTTGTGTTCACCGGTCCCGTTCCCGACGAAGAGCTCGCCGTCTACTATCGACAGGCGGCTGTGTACATCTCCTTGAGCGAGCACGAAGGCTTTTGCGTCCCGCTCATCGAAGCGATGGCAGCCGATGTACCGGTCCTCGCGTATGCCGCGGCGGCAGTGCCGGACACGCTCGGGGGCGCCGGCGTCCAGTTTGCGCCCAAGGATTTCGAATACGCCGCGGAACTGCTCGGCGCGCTCGCGTTCGACGACGAGCTGCGTGACCGCGTGCTGGCCGGCCAGCGCCGCCGGCTCGCTGATTTCGGCGACGCGCGCATCACACGCGAGCTGACCACCTTAATCGACACGGTGCGGAGCGGGGCGTAGGGGTCCCCGCGGAGCGCGTCCGGGGGGCAGCGGCCCCCGGAGTGAACAACGTGCGGGGCGTAGGGGTCCCCGCGGAGCGCGTCCGGGGGGCGGGGGCCCCCGGAGTGAACAACGTGCGGGGCGTAGGGGTCCCCGCGGAGCGCGTCCGGGGGTATGGGCCCCCGGAGTAAAAATGAAACTAGGTTTAATCGTTCAGCGATACGGCACCGAAGTGCTCGGCGGCTCCGAGCACTTGTGCCGGCTCGTCGCCGAGCGCCTCGCCGCCACGCACGACGTCGAGGTCCTGACGACTTGCGCGCAGGACTACATCACGTGGAAGAACGACTATCCCGAGGGCACGGATCGAGTCCGCGGTGTCACCGTGCGGCGCTTCGCGAACGCGCGCACGCGCGACATCGAGGCGTTCAACAAGTACTCCGACTGGATCTACAACAACCCGCACACGCGCGACGACGAGATGGAATGGCTGAAGCAGCAGGGGCCATGGACGCCGGGCCTCATCGATTACCTGCGCAAGCACCAGCAGCAGTACGACGTCGTGGTGTTTTTCACCTACCTCTACGCGCCGACGGTCGCCGGCCTCGAGGTCGTGCCGGCTCGCAGCGTGCTCGTCCCGACGGCGCACGACGAACCGGCGATTCGCCTCGAAATCTTCACGGACGTGTTCCGGAAGCCGGCCGCGCTGTGTTACCTGACGGAAAGCGAGCGCGACTTCGTCCATCAGCAGTTCTCCGAACGGCCCCTGCTCGAAGACGTGATCGGCGTGGGCGTCGAGATTCCACCGTCGCAGCCGTATCCGCGAATGCCGGCGATCGTGGAAGAAGAATCCGCGACGGAGGGCGATCGCGCGGCTGAGGCCTCCGGCCTTCGCTCGCCCGATGAAGAAGCGAGCGACGGCCAGGCTCGCCGAAGCGCCACCGGCGCGACGGCGGCGCGCGCCGATGACGGCCCGCGCGGTGATGGCCCGCGCCCGGAGTCGGGCGCATTCCCGTCGCACCTCCTCGCCCGCGGCGCGGTCTTCCGGCGCCGCCACCGGATGTACGGTCCGATGGTCCTCTACGGCGGGCGCATCGATCCCGGAAAAGGCTGCGAGGAGCTGATTCAGTATTTCAGCGAGTACGTAAAGGAAGGCGGCGATGCGACGCTCGCGCTGATGGGCGTCAAGCTGATGTCGCTGCCGGAAGAACCGTTCATCCGCTTCGCGGGACTGCTTTCCGATCGCGAGCGGCTGCAGGCGCTCGAAGCCGCCACGGTCGTCGTCTGTCCGTCGCCTTACGAGAGCCTGTCGCTCCTCGCGCTCGAATCGCTCGCCGTCGGCACGCCGATTCTCGTCAACGCGCGCAGCGCGGTGCTGGTCGAGCACTGCGTTCGCAGCAACGGCGGCCTGTACTACGCCGATCGCGACGAGTTCGTGGAATGTCTGAAGCTGCTCGTCGGCGACGAACGGCTGCGCGCGGCGCTCGGCAGGAACGGCCGCGAATACGTCCGCAGGAGCTACCGCTGGGACGTCGTGCTCGGCAAGTACGAGCGCATCTTCGCGAAAATCAGAAATGCTCGCTGAATCCGCTGGATTTGCGACACTGCTCGGACACAAAGGACACCAAGGACACACAGGTAAACCTACACAAGAGATTTCCTTCGTGTCCTTTGTGTCCTTTGTGTTGATTCAGCGCCGATTCATCGACGCGAGGCACCCCACAAATGCCGAGGTGTCGAAACGCCGGTTCACCGCAAAATGCGGGACGTACTCGTGCTTCGCGTCCGCCAGCAGCCGAATCATGTGCTCCGGGCTTCGCGCGGCCGGCTCGAAGAGAAAATCGGTGCGATCGGTCCGATAGACGACCCACGCATGCTGGCGATCGGCCGTGGAATCTTCGGGCGAGACGACGCGCCCGACGTAGAACTCGGCCTCGACGCCAATCTCGGCGAGCTTCCGCCACGCCCACAACGCGAAATCCTCGCAGTCGCCGCGGCGCCACTGCTCGAACACGCTCGGATGCTGCCAGAAATCCCGTCGGTCGAAGAGGTCGACGTCGGTCGCGTACTCGCACTCGAGAAGCCACGTCACGATGTCGTCGATCGATTCCACGCGGACCGAGCTCTCGCCCTCGAAGTAGAGCGCGAAGTCGCGCCGCGATCCCGGACCGAACGCGGTCGTCGGGACCCGCATCGTCACACGTTCCCAGGGCGACTCAGGGGAGGCGCGGCGCCCCGTGAGGCGCAGAAGCGATGACCGAAGTCGCTGAAGCAATACCCCGAGGACGATCACTTCTCGTCGAATGTTCCCGTGGGCGCGAGGGGACCGGCGACGTTCGGCGCCGGCGTCTGGTCCCGCGGCGGCGCCGGGGAGTCGACGCCGTTTCCGTTCGCGCCGTTGACGTTCCGCTTGCGGCGCGGGCGAATCTCGTACCGTTTGATCATCTCGTTCAGCGTGGTCGGCTTGATGTGCAGCAGCTCGGCGGCGCGCTTCTGGACGCCGCCCGCGGCCTCCAGCGTCGACTCGATGAGCTTCTTTTCGAAATCGGTGATGACGTCCTTGAACGAGATGCCCTCGGGCGGCACGACGAACTGGGGCATCTGGAAGTTGGGCGCCTTGCGGACGTGATCCGGGATCAACTCGACACCGATGCGCGGACCGGCCGTCAGCACGACCGCCCGCTCGATGACGTTCTCGAGCTCGCGCACGTTCCCCGGCCAGTCGTACTCGGTGAGCAGGTCGAGCGCGTCGGGCATCAGCTCGAGATCGCGCTTGCGGTTCTCCTCGCCGTACTTTTCGAGGAAGTGGTGCACGAGCAGCGTGATGTCGTCCTTGCGATCGCGCAGCGGCGGAAGCTGAATCGAGATGACGTGGAGGCGATAGAAGAGATCCTCGCGGAACTTCCCTTCTTCCATCATCTGCCGCAGATCGACGTTGGTCGCGGCGATGATGCGAACGTCGACCTTGATCGTCTCCATGCCGCCGAGGCGCATGAAGTCGCGCTCCTGGATGACGCGCAGCAGCTTGGCTTGCGTTTCGAGCGGGACATTTCCGATCTCGTCGAAGAAGATGCTGCCCTTGTCGGCGAGATCGAACATCCCCTTTTTGGGGTAGACCGCACCGGTGAACGCGCCCTTCACGTGGCCGAAGAGCGTCGATTCGAGCAGATCGGGCGGCAGGTTGCCCGAGTTGACGGTGACGAACGATCGCTCCGAGCGCGACGAGTTCGCATGGATCGCGCGCGCGACGAGCTCTTTGCCGGTGCCGCTCTCGCCCTGAATGAGGATCGTCGACCGGCTCGGCGCCGCCTGGATGATCAGGTCGAAGACCTGCCGCATGCGCGGGCTCTTGCCGATGATGTTCGCGAACTTGTGATACCGCTCCTGGATGTTCTGCCGCAGGTTGCGGTTCTCGTGCACGAGCCGCCGCCGCTCCATCGCGTTGCGGACGACGACGATCACTTCGTCGTTCTTGAAGGGCTTGGTGATGTAGTCGAACGCCCCGGCTTTCATCGCCGAGATCGCGCTCTCGACCGACGCATAGGCGGTGATGATGATGACGGCCAGGTCCTCGTCGATCCGCTTCAGCTCGTCGAGCGTCTCGATGCCGTTCATGCCGGGCATCATGATGTCGACGATCGCGGCGTCGAACGGCAACGCGCGGGCGAGCTCCAGCCCCTCCGCGCCCGACGAAGCGACGCGCACGTCGTAGCCCTCGCGCGTCAGCAGCGTCTCGAGAATCTCGCGCATGATCTCTTCGTCGTCGACGACGAGAATGGTGCCGTGTCGTGATGTAGCCATAGTCCTACCGTGTTGCGGTCCGTACGCTCGCCGCCGCGAGCGGGAGCGACAGCGTGAAGCGCGTGCCCTGGCCTACCGCGCTGTCGCAGTTGATCGTGCCATCGTGTTCGCGGACGATGCCGTAGGTGATCGAGAGACCGAGACCGGTGCCGCGGCCGATGGCCTTGGTCGTGAAGAACGGATCGTAGATGCGCGCCAGGTGCTCGGCGGGGATGCCCGATCCCGTGTCGGCGATCTCGGCAATCACGCGGTCGCGCTCGAGCCGCGTGGTCACCGTCAGCCAGCCGCCGCGGGGCATCGCGTCGCGGGCGTTCAGGAACAGATTCAGGAAGACCTGCTGGAGCTGATGCTCGATGCCGGGAACGGGCAGCGGGGCCGACGCGAGCTCGCGCCGCACCTTGATCTTCGCGACCTCGAACTGGTGCTCGAGCAGGGAGAAGACGTCGGTGATGATCGCGTTCACGTCGACGTCGATCCGCTCGTTCGAGGACAGGCCGGGCCGCGACAGGTTCAGCAGGCCGTTGACGATCTTCGCGGCCCGGAACGTCTGCCGCTCGATCTTCTCCAGCAGCACCGTCCGCGGATCGTCGGGATCCGCGCCGTCGAGCAGCATCTGGGTGAAGCTCGAGATTCCGGTCAACGGCGTGTTCACCTCGTGCGCGACGCCGGCGGCGAGCAGACCGATCGACGCCATCTTCTCGGAAATCTGCAGCTGCTCTTCGAGCCGGACGTGATCGGTGATGTCCTCGATGAGCAGGATGTGCCCGACAACGACATCGCCGGCCGGATTCTGGAGCGGCACTTCGGTGGCGTTGACCAGTAGCTTCGACTGCTGCGGCTGCCGGGACGATATCGGCACCCGGTAGAGCGTCGCCCCGTGAGGATGCTCGTGGCGCGCCCCGCGGAGCGCGTCGACGAACGGGCCGTCGAACACCTCGCCAAGCGTACGGCCGATGGCCGCCTCCTGACTGAGGCCGTAGAAGCTCTCGAGCGCGCGGTTCCATCGCACGATGCGCTCGTCGACGTCGAACACCACGAGCCCATCGTCGAGCGACTCGAGAATGTTCTCGTTGAACTCGCGCATCCGCCCGAGCTCCTCCGCCTTCAAGCGCAGCTCGCGATACAGGCGTCCGTTTTCGATGGCCGTGGCCACCTGCCCGGCGACGGCGGTGAGCAGTGCGAGATCCTCGCTGTTGAACGGCTCGTCCGATTCCTTCCGTCCGAGGGCCAGCACGGCGATCGCGCGGCCTTCGAAGACGCACGGCACGAAGTAGTAGGTGCCGGCGTCGCGCCAGAACTCGACCTCCTCGGCCACGAAGCGCGTCGCGGCGCTGGGATCGTCGAGCGCGACGGTGTAGCCGGCGTCGAGGCGCGGCATCAGCGACGAGGCGCGCGACAGCCGCGGAACGCTCTGGGAGAACCCGTAGTCGCCAATCGACGTGAAATCGTCGGACCGCTCCTCCGACAACATCAACGCCATGCGATCGATCACGAGCGTCTCGACGATGCGCGCGACCAGGCGCTGGCTCAGACGGACGACGTCCAGATCGCTGTTCAAGTCGCGCGCAAACGCGACGAGCGCGCGGCGATAGTCGTAACGGTCTCGATAGAACGCACGATCGAGCGCGTTCTGGACTGCGTCTTTCACTGGCTGCGCGAGCAGAACGACGACCATCGTCGCCAGGAGCGCGATGATCCAATTGTGCTGGTCGGTATCGCTGCCGACGAGGAACCCGGTCAGCTTCAGCATCGCGAAGTACAGCGCGACGCTCGCGGCGAGAAACGCCGTGTAGGCGAGCCCGCGCTTGACGATGACCTCGACGTCGCGCAGCCGGTAGCGCACGATGGCCGACGCAAACGTCAGCGGGAGCAGGCCGAGTGGAACCGCGGTCAACTTCAGCGCGAGCGGCGGATCGATGCCGAGCGCCCACGGCAGCGCGTAGAAGAACGCGAAGGGGCCGGCGCCAAGCGCGGTGCCCCAGAAAATCCAGCGGAGCTGGCGCCGCGCGGTCAACGTCGTGATCCGCTGGAACGCGCCGATCAGCACGAAGAACGCCGCGACCGCGCACGCGAACAGATACAGCTGCTCCGCCCGATCGAGGATGTTGATGGCGCTCGAGAGCAGCTCGCCCTGCGCGGAACCGCGCGCGACCGCCACCACGCGCGCCGCGCCCAGCAGGAGCGCCGGCACGTAAATCAGCGGCAGCCGCCAGTCGGTTCTGGAGTCCTGATGCGTCGTCCGCCGCCTCGGCCGCTCAGGAAACACGATCGTGAAATGCAGCAGGAGCGGCGGCAGCAGCGCCATCGCCACGACGTCGCCCCAATAGAAGATCCAGTCGAGGCGATCGAACGGGCCGTTGAACGAGAACGTGAATGCGCCGAAGAACGCCACGCAGAGCCAGAAAAAGTGCAGCGTCGCCTGGTCGCGCGGCCGGCGGAGGCGCACCGACGCGCCGACGATCAGCGTGAAGAGACCGACGGCCGCGAGCACGAAGTACATCGAGCTGCCCCGCGGCGCCGGCGCGAGCGAAACCGTGAGCGCCTCTTGCGTGCCGAGCCTGAGGACCGTGTACGCGAGTCGCGTGCCTTCGTGGCCGCGATGCTGGAATTCGACGACGTCCGCCGCCGTCTGCACCGGCGATCCATTCACCGCGATCAGTACGTCGCCGCGATGGATGCCGGCGCTCTCCGCAGCGGAGCCGCGCGCGACCTCGAGGGCCATGACGCCCTCGGCTCTCGCAGCCCACAGCACGCCGTCTTCGACCTCGTGCCAGCGCGCGCGCATCCCGATGTTCGCGACGCCGAGCGCGATCAGAATCGCAACAACGGTCGACGCGAAGACGGATCGGCCCCAGACGAGCCAGGGGCTCTCGGTGGACGGCGCGGGAGGAACGAGGGAGTCGGACATGGAATCGTGGCGCGGAGAGCCGCTAACGACACTTCGCCGGCCGTCGAGGTAGCAAAGCTCATACCCTGGGATCGGTGGTGATGTCATGACCTAAGTTGTTGAAAAACCTAATGGTTCGCGACAATCGTCGACTGAAGAACACGGCGACGCTCCAAACGTTCGAAGCGCGTTTTCAATATTATGGATCTAACTGGCCTGCGCGACGTCGCGGGAGGGTGGATCCTTTAGAACTTCAGCGTGAGTCCGCCGACGATGCGCTTTGGCGGGCGAACGACCAACAGTTCGTCGTACACCGACTGATCCGCCGCGGCGTCGCGGAAGAAATTTCGCACGGCGATCAGCATTTCCCACTTCGCCGAACTGAAGTCCATGAACGGCAGCGACTGACGCACTTGCACGTCGAACCGCGCATCGAACTGCGGATGATCTCCCGCCGCCGGGGCGCCGTGCGCCGCTGTGTTGCTGGGATGCGCAAACCCGTTGCTCAGGCGATAGAGCACGAGCACGCGCGTGGACGTTTCAGGGACGGCGGTTTCAACCGACGTCGACACATCGTGAATGCGTTCGGAAGCCGCGCGGACCGCCGATGGCGCAAACAGCACCATGTACGCGACATCCGTGGATGGCTCCCACCGCGCCTGCGTAATTGAGTACTCGATCGCGCCGTGCACGCGGCTCGCGATCGCGGTTCGCAGACTGGCGCTCAGTCCCGAGGCCTGGACGTCGCCGCTGTTGTGAACGAAGTAGTGACCGAGGTGCGCCGCCGGCGCGCCCGGCATGTCGACGCCGAACAGCGTCACGAGCTGATCGCTCACCTGCTGCCGGAACGCGCGCATCGACACCGTCGACGAGGCGATGTCGCGCTCGATTTCCACCTCGACGTGATTCGTGCGCTCGGCCTCCATTGATTGCCCGTAGAGGAGAGACGAGAACGTGCGCTGCGGCGGGATCCAGATGCCGCTCTCCATCCGCGGCATGAATTCCTCCGCGCCAGGTGCGACTTCCCGGTGGGAGATCATCGTGCTGACGCGGAAGTGCTCGGCGGGCTGGAGCGTGAGCGCCACGCGCGGACTGAAGAGGCTGCGGTCCGCGAGGTAGTCGTAGCGGGCGTAACGTCCGCCATAACTGAGCGTCACGGCCGGCGTGATCGAGAACGTGTCGAAGCCGTAAATGGCGCCGGCGTTCCGGCTGCCGTCGGTGACGCCGCGCCGCGCCGCGAAGTTGCCGCCGTCGTAGCGCTGCGTGCTGTACGAGAGGCCGAGATCGTAGCGATGCCGCGCCGGCGCACGCGTGGTGTACTCACCGGCCACGATCCACGAGGCGAGGTCGCCCTGCGTGAGCGCCGCGCGAGCCGTCCAGTCCGCGTGTTCGCCGACCGGCGCGCTCAGCGCGAGGTACGCCACGCTCCGCTCGAAGTTGTTCGTCGTGAAGAGCTGCTGCGGCGTGTCGAACGATCCGGTCGTCAGGAGATTCAGCTGACCGGAGAACGGCGCCGCGAACAGGCTTCCCACCGTCGCGCGCGCGGCCGACGCGCCGCGTCCCAGGAATCCGGGATCGCCGAACACGTTGGTGTCGGGCGGCGTGTCGCCGGCGATGATTTCGTCGGGGACGACGACGTCCTTCAGAATCCCGCGCCGCGCGTGGCGCAGCCGCCACGCCACCTCGCCGTGATCGTCGTCGACCGTCGTGCTGCCGGCGTCGGCGGGATCGGCCGCCGGCGTGCCGGGATCGGACGAGCCGCTGTTCACGCCGGCCGCCAGCACCGGATACGAGGATGATGACGTGGTGATGCTGCCAACGCGGCGCAGCGCAATCGACGAGGAGACGCGCGTGCTCGGACGAACTTCGACGAGCTGCCCGCGCGAAGCGACGAAACCGCTCGAGTGCGCGCGGACCAGATATGGTCCCGGCGTCAGCGTCGTCAGCTCGAACCGTCCGCCGCGATCCGTCACGGCCACGGCGAGCGACGTCCCGAGCGCCGAGACCGTCGCGCCTGCGACCGGCGCGCCGCGCTCGTCCTGAACGACGCCGTGAATCGCGCCGGGCGCGAGCGACGCGACATGTGTGACGGCTTGCACCCGAGGCGCGCTCTGCGCGTGCGCGACGACCGGCAGGACACACAGCAGTACCAGAACGTCGACCGCCGCCGCGATCACTCTGGAACCGCTCTGCATAGTTTTCACTCCGGGCGCCATATCGCGCCCGGTCCTTGCGCTACGACGGGCTGACGCTGAAGCTCACGTCGCGAACGAGCGTCTTGTTCGCGATCTTGTCGGTGACTTTGATCTCGAGCCGATACTGCCCTTCGGGGAACGACGCCAGCGGTACGGCCTGCCCGCTCTGGAGCTGATGGCCGGCCGCGAGATCGAACTGCGGCGGCAGCGTCTGCGCGTTGAGATTTTGCGGGTTCGTCTTGTTGAAGAACTTCTCGCCCGCCTTGCACGGCTCGCCCGCCTTCGGCTCGCTGCCCGCGGCCACCTGGCAGAAGTTGTACTCGATGACGACGTCCGGCTTGTTGTTCGTGTCGGTCTTCGGGTTGTAAATCAACATGAAGGTCGACAGCTCGGCCTTCTTCGTGAACTTCGTGTCGAGCGCCGGAACGATTTCCATCGAGCCCATCGCGTACGGACGATCGGCCTGCTGCTGCGGCGTCAGTGGCGCCGGCAGCGGATCGATGCGCTGCGCGATGATGACGGAGCTCGTGTTCAGCTCGTTGTTCCAGAAGTCCGGAATCACGACCGACTGCTTCAGCACCGACATCTTCGGCGGCGGCGCGTTCTTCGGCGGCTTCTCCGGCGACGGCTCTTTTGCGACGAGGAACACCTCGTAGGTGCCGGCGGTGACGGTGAACGATCGGGAGATGCGTGCGGGGCCCGTTCCGCCGACCGGAATGAAGCTGATGTCCTCGTACGCGTACTCGGGCTTCTTCTTGTCCTTGTCCTTGTCCTTCTTGTCGTCCTTCTTCTGGGCAGCAGCCGGCGGCGGCGCTTCGGCCGTCATGTCCTTCGAGACGACGCGCCAGTAGAACGCCACCGTGCCGCCGGGCACCTTCGATGGGTCGATCGAGACGGTGAACGGCACGTACTCTTTGTTGCCCTGTGCCTTCAGCACGTCCTCGCGGACCCACGAGAGCGACAAATCGTTCGGCGCGGGCTGACCGGCAGCCACGGCGTCGACGGTGCTCACGATGCCCTGGATTTCTTTCTTCTGCGCCTCTTCTTGTTTCTTGTCCTTTTGTTGCGCTTGTTGCGCGACGAGGCTCGCGGTGAACGCGAGTGCAAGCGTGAGCACGAGCGTGAATGCCCGACGACGCAGCATCATAAGAGCGACTCTCCCAGCATCTAAGGCTTCAGCAGAACAGCCCATGATAGGCGGCCCCTCCCGAGCAAGTCAAACCCTTCTGCCGCCAGAACTTCAGCCCGATAGCGCTGTGCTATATTCCCGTTTCGCCCGCCCATGAAGCTTATCGACGTCTCCGTGCGCCTCGACGAAAATCTTCCGAATTACCCGGGGAATACCCCGTTCAGCCTCGAGGCCATCAAGCGCATCGCCCGGGGCGACAGCTCGAACGTTTCGACCCTTCACATGAGCGCCCACGCCGGCACGCATGTCGACGCGCCTCGCCATTTCTTCGATGACGGCTTCGGCACCGATGCGCTCCCCCTTGAAATGCTCGTGGGGCGGACGCGTGTCATCGAAGTCACGTCAAGGAAAGGAATTGCGGCCGAGGACCTGGCACACCTGGACCTGTCTGAAGATGTCCGCGTGCTGATCAAGACACACAACTCGCGCCTCTGGGGATCGCCCGAATTCCACACAGACTATGTGGGTGTCACCGAATCGGGCGCGCGTCATCTCGTCGACCATGGCATCAAGGTCGTCGGCGTCGACTACCTGTCGGTCGAAGAGTTCAAGCGGCCCGGGGCGCCGGCCCATCACGTCCTGCTCGGCGCCGGCACGATCGTCATCGAAGGGTTGAACCTCCGCGACGTCGAGCCGGGCGCCTACGAGATGTACTGCCTGCCGCTGCGCGTCGTCGGATCCGACGGCGCGCCGGCACGCGTCATCTTGCGTAGGAATTGAGCGCGGAGTAGCGGCGATGCTCGACGACAGCGTCGTCATCGTGCTCGCCGGTGGAGCGGGCGAGCGACTCTACCCGCTGACGAAAGAGCGCGCCAAGCCGGCCGTCTACTTCGGTGGACCGTACCGGATCATCGACTTCGCGCTGAGCAACTGCATCAACTCCGGCCTGCGCCGCATTTTCATCGCCACGCAGTACAAGTCGCTGTCGCTCAACCGGCACGTCCGCATGGGATGGTCGATCGTGTCCGAGGAGCTCGGTGAGTTCGTCGAAATCCTGCCGCCGCAAAAGCGTGTCAGCGAGCACTGGTATCAAGGGACGGCGGACGCGGTCTATCAGAATCTCTATTCGATCATGCGGGAGAATCCGCGGTACCTGATCGTGCTGTCGGGCGATCACGTGTACAAGATGGACTACGCGCGGATGCTGCGGCTCCATCAACAGCGCCACGCCGCCGTCACGCTCGCGACGATCGAGGTGGCGATCGCCGATGCGCACCGCTTCGGCGTCATTGCCGTCGACGAAACGGAACGCGTCACCGGATTTCAGGAGAAGCCGAAGCAGCCGACGTCGATCCCCGGTTCGCCCGAGTTCGCGCTGGCATCGATGGGCGTGTACGTGTTCGACACCGACGTCCTGGTGCGCGCGCTCGAAGCGGACGCGGAACAGCCGACGACGCACGATTTCGGCAAGGACATCATCCCGGCGCTGATTCAGGAGTCGCCCGTTTATTCGTACCGGTTCTATGACGAGAACAAGAAGGCGTCGAAGTACTGGCGCGACATCGGCACCCTCGACGCGTACTTCGACGCGAACATGGATCTGTGTCAGGTGAATCCCGAATTCAATCTGTACGATCCCGAGTGGCCGCTTCGCACCTATCAGCCACAGGCGCCGCCCGCCAAGTTCGTCTTCGCCGAGGCGGGAAAGCGTTGCGGCCAGGCGCTCGATTCCGTGATCTCTCCGGGGTGCATCGTATCGGGCAGCACCATCGTCGGCAGCGTGCTGTGCCCGAACGTTCGCGTGCACAGCTTCTGTCAAATCGAGCGCTGCATCCTGATGCCCGGCGTGCGCGTCGGCCGTCACGCCCGCATCAGACGCGCGATCATCGACCGCGACGTGCTGATCCCCCGCGGCGCGCTCATTGGATTCAACGAAGAAGAAGACCGCCGGCGTCACACGGTGACCGACTCGGGCGTCGTCGTCGTCACGACCGACGACGAGCCGATGATCGGACCGCTCAGCGACGACGCGCTCAAGTTCGAGGCGGAGGCGGACAGACGCGGTGGGGGCGGATAGTGGCGATGACTCAACACACAGGACACAAAGAAAAAATCCAGTTCACGCAGCGCCTCGAAAGAGCTGGGAGTCTCGATTGAAGATCATCCGCGTGCACGCCCGCGAAATCCTGGATTCTCGCGGCAACCCGACGGTGGAAGTCGAGGTGACGCTCGACGGCGGCGGGTTCGGCCGCGCGGCTGTGCCATCCGGCGCGTCGACCGGAGAGCGCGAAGCGCTGGAGCTGCGCGACGGCGAGAAATCGCGGTACGGCGGAAAGGGCGTGCGTAAAGCGGTCGCGAACGTGAACGGTGAGATCGCGACGGCGATTGCCGGCCGCGATCTCGATCAGCGCGCGCTCGACGACGCGATGATCGCGCTCGACGGCACGCCGACGAAGAGCCGTCTGGGCGCGAACGCGCTCCTGGGCGTGTCGATGGCCGCCGCACGCGCGGAAGCAGCGGCTGAGAAAGGGCCCCTCTATCGCCACATCGGCGAGCTGTATGGGAGCGACGTCTACACGCTCCCCGTGCCGATGATGAATGTTCTGAATGGCGGCGCGCACGCCGATTCGAGCGTCGACTTCCAGGAATTCATGGTCATGCCGCTGAACGCGCCGTCGTTCAGCGAGGGGCTGCGATGGGGCGCGGAAACCTTCCACGCGCTCCGCGGGATTCTGAAAGCGCGCGGGCAGTCGACCGGCGTCGGCGACGAAGGCGGCTTCGCCCCGAACCTGAAATCGAATCGCGAGGCGGTGGAAGTCGTGCTCGAAGCCGTCGGAGCCGCCGGGCTCCGCGCCGGCACCGACGTGTGGATTGCCCTCGACGTCGCGTCGAGCGAGCTGTGGGCCGGCCCGTCGACCGGGCTCGGGGCAGGCCGCGGACGCTACACGTTCAAGAAGTCCGGCGAACCGGACCGCACATCGGACGAGATGATTCGGCTGTACGAGGACTGGATCCGGCAGTATCCGATCGTGTCGATCGAGGATGGACTCGCCGAGGGCGATTGGGACGGTTGGAAGACCCTGACGGCGACGCTCGGCTCACGCGTGCAACTCGTGGGCGACGACGTGTTCGTCACCAATCCCGCGATTCTCAAGAAAGGGATCGAGGATCAGGTGGGCAACGCCCTGCTGGTCAAGCTGAATCAGATTGGAACCGTCACCGAAACGCTCGACGCGGTCCGCATGGCCGCCGACGCCGGCTACGCGACGATCATCTCGCACCGCTCTGGCGAGACCGAGGACTCCACAATCGCGGATCTCGCCGTCGGCACGGCGGCCGGTCAGATCAAAACCGGATCGGCGAGCCGCACGGATCGCGTCTGCAAGTACAACCAGTTGCTGCGTATCGAAGAGGAGCTTGGCTCGTCCGCCGTCTTCGCCGGCAGGAGCGCCGTCCGTGCATAACCTCGTGCTGCTCCGCCACGGCGAGAGCACGTGGAACAAGGAGAACCGGTTCACGGGCTGGACCGACGTCGATCTCACGGAACGTGGACGCGAGGAAGCGGCGGAAGCGGGCCGGCTGATAAAGGATGGCGGCTTCGTGTTCGACATCGCGTACACGTCCGTACTGAAGCGCGCGATTCGCACGCTGTGGATTGCGCTCGACGTCATGGATCTGATGTGGATTCCCGAAGAGAAGAACTGGCGCCTCAACGAGCGGCATTACGGCGCGCTCCAGGGATTGAACAAGGCCGAGACGACGGCGAAGCACGGCGAGGCGCAAGTCAAGATCTGGCGGCGCAGCTACGACATCCCGCCGCCGCCGCTCGCGCCTGGCGATCCGCGTCATCCATCGAGCGATCCTCGGTACAAGGACGTCAGCCCGAGCGAGCTGCCGCTGACAGAGTCGTTGAAGGATACCGTCGCGAGGTTTCTGCCGTATTGGCACGGCACGATTGCGCCGGCGATCACATCAGGAACGCGGGTCATCATCGCCGCGCACGGGAACAGTCTGCGCGCGCTGGTGAAGTACCTCGACAACATTCCGGAGTCGGAGATCGTCGAGCTGAACATCCCGACCGGCATCCCGCTCGTCTACGAGCTGGAAGACGACCTCAAACCGATTCGTCATTACTATCTGGGCGATCCCCAGGCGGCTGCCGCCGCCGCGGCGCGAGTCGCCGCACAAGCGACCCAAAAATAAAATGAGGCCGGCGCGCCGAAGCGCGCCGGCCTCACGATCTTCTTTCAGATACTGACTACTCTACGGGTTCGGCCGTCTCGTCCGCGGCAATCCGCAGCGATCGAAGGAAGCGGCGATCGTTCGCGGTGACCTCAAAGCTCCGCTTCGGCTGAACCTCCCGACCCGCGCGCGCCGGCGCGGTGACTTTCGCGAGCGCCGCCGACTGCGAGCGGCTCACGAACCCGACCACGGCTTCGAGCGTGACTTTCATTTCGAACCCCGCCGCGCGTGCCTTCTCGCGGCACGCTTCTACCTGTTGATTCTCCGCGACCGCGGCGGCAATCGCATCGGCCAGCTCACGAGCAAACCGGTTGACGACGTCGTCCATGTGTACTGCCCTCCTACGCCGCCGGGCCGGGTTACCGGGGGCGCTTCCCGAACGCATCCTGCCTACACCAAGGCGGTGAACAGGAACGGGGACCTGCGTCCATTGCGTCGAGTTGACCTTTGTAAGTAAGGAGGAGTTTAAAGCCCAAGAGGCCGGTCTGTCAAGCACTTACGGCGAGCTCTTCAGTGCCAGTCGAGTACAATCGCGTCCGTGCATGAGGCGCGGACGCCCGACGAGCTTGCCGGCCGGGATGCGTCGGCGGCGGTCGGATTTCCGGGCGAGTTCCCATTTACCCGCGGCATTCAGCCGACGATGTATCGCGGCCGGCTGTGGACGATGCGGCAATACGCCGGCTTCGCCACGGCCGAAGAGTCGAACCGGCGCTATCGCTATCTGCTCGCGCATGGCGTCAACGGCCTGAGCGTCGCGTTCGATCTGCCGACGCAAATGGGCTACGACTCGGACCATCCGCTCGCCGCCGGCGAGGTCGGCCGCGTCGGCGTCGCCATCGATTCGATCGAAGACATGGCGGCGCTGTTCGACGGCATTCCGCTCGACCGCGTGTCGACTTCGATGACGATCAACGCGACGGCGATCGTTCTGCTGTCGCTCTACGTCGCGGTGGCGAAACGCCAGGGCGTGCCGATTCAGATGCTGTCGGGTACCGTCCAGAACGACATCCTCAAAGAGTACGTCGCGCGCGGCACCTACATCTATCCGCCGCGGCAGTCGCTGCGAATCGTGACCGAGATCTTCGCGTTCTGCGAGCGCGAGATGCCCCAATGGAACACGATTTCCATCAGCGGCTATCACATCCGCGAAGCGGGATCGACGGCGGTGCAGGAAGTCGCGTTCACGTTCGCGAACGCGCTCGCGTACGTGCAGGCGGCGATCGACCGGGGACTGGACGTCGATCGCTTCGGTCCGCGGGTGTCGTTCTTCTTCAACGCCCACAACGATTTTCTCGAGGAAATCGCCAAGTACCGCGCGGCACGCCGCCTCTGGGCGCGGATCATGCGCGATCGATTCCACGCCGCGAATCCGCGCGCGCAGCAGCTTCGCTTCCATACGCAGACCGCCGGCAGTACGCTGACGGCGCAGCAGCCCGACAACAACATCGTCCGCGTGGCGCTGCAGGCGCTGGCGGCGATCCTGGGCGGCACGCAGTCGCTGCACTGCAACGGCCGCGACGAGGCGCTGGCGTTGCCGACCGAGGAATCGGCGCGGATCGCGTTGCGCACGCAGCAGATCATCGCGGCCGAGAGCGGCGTCGCGAACACAGTCGATCCGGTCGCCGGCTCGTACGCGATCGAGTCGCTGACCGACGCCATCGAGCAAGGCGCCGAGGATCTGCTCGCGCGAATCGAACGGGCCGGCGGCACCCTCGCCGCCATTGAAGCCGGCCTGATTCAGCGCGAGATTCAGGAATCCGCGTATCGGGCGCAGGTGGCCATCGACGCCGCCGAGTCGGTGGTCGTCGGCGTGAACCGGTTCACCGACGAAGAAGGCGTGAGCGCGATCAACACGTTGCGGATCGACCCGGACGTCGAACGCAAGCAGATTGAGCGCGTGCGAGCCGTTCGGGCGAGCCGCGGCGCCGACACTGTGCGCTCCGCGCTCGAGGCCGTGTCCGATGCGGCGCGCGACGGCAGCAACCTCGTACCGCGAATCATCGCCGCCGTCGAAGCAAAAGCGACGGTCGGCGAAATCGCCGACGCGATGCGCGCGGTCTTTGGCGAATACGATGAGTCCTCGACGATATGAAACGGGTGCCTGGCGCAACGTATGTCTGACCCCCTTCTCCGCGTTGAACATCTGACGACGGTCTTTGACACCGCGAACGGCCCGGTGCCGGCGGTCAACGACGTCAGCTTCGAGATCCGCGCGGGTGAGACGCTGGGACTCGTCGGCGAGTCCGGCAGCGGCAAGTCGGTGACGGCGCTTTCGATCATGCGTCTCGTGCAGCCGCCCGGACGCATCGCGCACGGCAGCATCCGGTTCAAGGGCCGGGACCTGCTCACACTCGAGGAGCGGGCGATGCGTGCCGTGCGCGGCGCCGAAATCTCGCTGATCTTCCAGGAGCCGATGACCGCGCTCAACCCGGTCTTCACCGTCGGCGATCAAATCGCCGAGACGCTGCTCGTGCACGGCCGCGCGACGCGACGCGACGCGTGGGCCGCGGCGGTCGAGCTGATGAAGGCCGTCCACATCCCCGACCCGGCCTCGCGCGTCAGGGACTATCCGCATCAGCTCTCCGGCGGCATGCGCCAGCGCGTGATGATCGCGATCGCGCTCGCGTGCCGGCCGGCGCTCGTCATCGCCGACGAGCCGACGACGGCACTCGACGTGACGATTCAGGCGCAGATTCTGGAGTTGCTGCGCGAAATGAAGTCGACATTCAATCTGTCGCTGCTCCTCATCACCCACGACCTCGGCGTCATCGCCGAAACCGCGGACCGCGTCGCCGTGATGTACGCAGGCCGGATCGTCGAAACCGGCCCCGTGCGCGCCATCTTCGCGAATCCGTCGCACCCGTACACGCGCGGGCTCCTCGCGTCGATGCCGGGCGGCGCGGCCGGGCGGCGTCTGCGCGCGATCGAAGGATCGGTCCCGCTGCTCGGCGCGCTGCCGACCGGGTGCGCATTCAATCCGCGGTGTCCGGATTGCTTCGATCCGTGCACGATCGAACCGCCGCCCGACTACGTCGTCGGTGCGGAGCAGACGGCGAAGTGCTATCTCCACAATCCGAAGTTCAAAATCCACAATCAGCAATCAATCCGCAATCAGCAATCAATCCGCAATCCGCAATCCGCATTCCGCAATGACAACGCCTCTCGTTGAGGTCTCTCACCTCGTCAAGCACTTCGTCCGCGACGCCGGGCTGCTGCGCAAAGGGACGCGTGTGGCCGCCGTCGACGACGTGAGCTTCACGATCGACGAGGGCGAGACGTTCGGCCTGGTCGGTGAATCGGGCAGCGGCAAGACGACCACCGGCCGCTGCATCCTGCGGCTGATCGAGCCGTCGTCGGGCGAAGTGCGCTTCCGCGGCGAGAACGTGCTGGAGTTTCCGTCACGCCGCATGCGCGAGGCGCGCCGCGACATGCAGATCGTCTTTCAGGATCCGTACTCGTCGCTGAATCCCCGGATGCGCGCGCGGCAGATCGTGGAGGAACCGCTCGTCATTCACAAGATGGGCGACCGCGCCCGCCGCCGCGATCGCGTCGCCGAGCTGTTCCGCGTCGTCGGCCTCAACCCGGCGCATCTCGAACGGTATCCGCACCAATTCAGCGGCGGCCAGCGGCAGCGCATCGGGCTGGCGCGCGCGCTCGCGCTGAATCCGTCGTTCGTCATCCTCGACGAACCGGTGTCGGCCCTGGACGTCTCCGTGCAGGCACAGGTCGTCAATCTGCTGATGGATCTGCAGGAGCGGTTGAAGCTCACGTACCTGTTCATCGCGCACGACCTGCGCCTGGTGGAGCACATCTGCACGCGCGTCGCGGTCATGTACCTGGGGAAGATCGTCGAGATGGGGCCCGCTGCGGCACTCTTCGCGTCGCCGCAGCATCCGTACACGCGCGCCTTGCTGTCGGCGATTCCGGTGCCCGACCCGGACGCGCGCCGCCAGCGAATCGTTCTCGATCCGGCGTCGGTGAACCGCGACGCGGCGCTTAGAGAGGTTTCAGCAGGACACTTCGCGGCGGTCTGATCGCGGGACGTCGACTGATTTACGCCGCTCGCCGCACGTCGTCTTCGACCTGTCCGTCACGAATGTGAATCGTGCGGTAGGCAAACGCGGCGACGTCGGCTTCGTGCGTCACCAGGACGATCGTGTTGCCGGCTTTGTGCAGGCGATCGAACAACGTCATGATCTCGGCGCCGGTCTTGGAGTCCAGGTTGCCGGTCGGCTCGTCGGCCAGCAGGATCGACGGGTTGTTCACGAGCGCGCGCGCGATGGCGACACGCTGGCGCTGACCGCCGGAAAGCTCGTTCGGCCGATGCGTGATGCGATCGCCGAGCTCTACCTTGTGAAGCGCGCCTTTCGCGCGCTCCTGCCGATCCTTCGCCGCCACGCCGGCGTAGACGAGCGGGAGCTCGACGTTGTGGAGCGCGGTCGCGCGGGGCAACAGATTGAACGTCTGGAAGACGAAGCCGATCTCTTCGTTGCGGATGCGCGCGAGCTCGTTGTCGTTCATCTGGCTCACCTGCTTCCCGTTGAGCAGGTACGAGCCTTTCGACGGCGTGTCGAGGCACCCGATGAGATTCATCAGCGTCGACTTGCCCGAGCCCGACGGCCCCATGATCGCGACGTATTCGCCCCGCTCGATCTGGATGGAGACGCCGCGCAGCGCGTGGATTTCCTCCGTGCCCATCACGTAGGTCTTCCAGAGATCAACGGTTTCGATGAGTGCCATAGGAATAGTCCTAGGATTCAGACGCCGCGAGCGGGATTCGAGTTCATTATGCGCCGCTCTTGACGCGTGAGAGCAGCGTCTTTGCGATTGGCGGAGCATCGGTCGGCAGGTGCGCATCCCAACTGTTCGCGTCGACCGGAATCAGCGTCGCCCTGGCGCCGCGCGATTTCCTCCGCTGCTCCGCGATCGCCTTTGCCAGCTCGCCCGCCGGCGCCATCGTCGAGCCGATGAGCAGCACGGAGACTTCCTCGCTCCCGGCCCACTTCATCGCCTGCATCCACGCATCCGCGATCGCTTCGCCGTCGACGCGCGACACGAACCGCGCCAGCAGACGCGGTCCTTTGCCGCTCGCGAACATCTTTCTCTTGGGTGTCCAGGCCAGATCGAAGCTGCGCGCCTCCGACTCGTCGTAGCCGCCGATGACGTCGAGCGCCTGCCGCAGCCGACCGATCAGCGCCTTCCGGACGAACTGATCGCGCGTCGCGCGCTCCTGCGAGAACTGCGGCCCCTTCGAGACGTGAGGCTCGGTGTCCGGCGGTGGGGGCGGTGGAGGCGGAGCGGCGTGCCCGGCGCCGGCATCGGGCCGCGGCGCCGCGCTCGCGGCCGCGCTCCCGGCGGTGTCGGTCCCCGCAGCCGCCGATGCGCGGTCGTACTCCGCACGCCGCCCTTCGTCGGAGAGGATTCGGTACGCCTCGGTCAGCTCGGCGGCGCGGTCGGCCGCCATGTCCTGGAATTCCTTGCCGAGGTGCTGGACTTTATCGGGATGGTAGCGGGCGATTTGCGCGCGGAACGCTCGCTTGATTTCGTCTGCCGTCGCCGTCGGCGGGAGCTCGAGCAGCTCGTAATAGTTCTTGAGCGCCACCTACTTCTTGAACTCCGCCACGTTCGCCGCCGGCAGCTCGCGGCGTCCCTCGGGTGCCTCGCGTTCCTTGAGCCGCTTCGCAGCGCCGCGTTTGGTCTCGACCGTGCTCTTTGTGCAGTACGGACAGAAGTTCCACCCTGGCTGAAGCGCGCGGCCGCAATGCGGGCACCCCGATCCCTGACGCTTGCCGCACTGGGGGCACGCGAGGAAATCGACGCCGACCGCCGCGCCGCAGCCCGCGCAGAGCGTGCGCATCTCGCGCACTTCGGTGACGACGCGGAGCAACTCCTCCGGCGTCGTGACGCCGCTCTTCACTTTTGCGAGGCCGTCCTCGCCGAGCGTAATCATGCCGCCGGCGATCGCCGCTTCGCGAATCTGGTCCTCCTGCGCGCGCGACGCGATCAGGCGGCGCAGCTTGTCGGTGACGCGCATCACCTCGTACAGGCCGATGCGTCCACGGTATCCGGTGTGATTGCACTGATCGCAGCCGACCGATTTGTAGAACGGAATCGTCGCGGCGTCCGCCTCGGCAATGTTCAGCGACCGCAGCGTCTCCGCCGGCGGAGTGTACTGACGACGGCACTGGACGCACAGGCGACGCACCAGCCGCTGCGCGACGACGCCGACGATCGCTCCGGCGATCACGTAGGGCTCCGTGCCGATGTCCATCAACCGCGTGACGACCGACGGCGCGTCGTCGGTGTGCAGCGTCGAGAGGACGAGGTGGCCCGTTTGCGCGGCCTGCATCGCGATCTTCGCCGTCTCCGCGTCGCGGATTTCGCCGACGAGGATGACGTCCGGGTCCTGCCGCAGAATCGAACGCAGCGCGCTGGCGAACGTCAGCTTGATCTTTTCGTTGATCTGCGTCTGATTCACGCCGGGAATCTGATACTCGATCGGATCCTCGATCGTGATGATGTTCGTCTTCTCCGAGTGCACCGATTTCAGCGCGGAGCTGAGCGTGGTCGACTTCCCGCTGCCCGTCGGTCCGACGACGAGAATCATCCCGTGCTGATGGCGGAGGAACACGCGCACTTCTTCGAGCGACGTCGCCGACATGCCGATCTCTTCGATCGCGGGCACGCCCTTGCGATGGTCGAGCACGCGCATGACGACTTTCTCGCCAAACAGCGTCCGCAGCGTGGAGACGCGGAAGTCGACTTCGGTGCCGTCCTCGGCCGTCGATCGCAGACGGCCGTCCTGCGGCAGCCGCTTCTCGGCAATGTCCATCCCCGCCATGATCTTGAGCCGCGCGATCAGCCCTTCGTGGACCCACTTCGGAAGGTCCATCACTTCCTTCAGCAGGCCGTCGAGACGATGGCGGATGAGGACGCCCTTCTCCATCGGCTCGACGTGAATGTCGCTTGCCTTGCTCTTGATCGCGCTCTTCACGACGAGGTCGACGAGGTCGATGATGGGCGCCGCTTCGCTGCTCGCCTTGAGCCCCGCGACCGGCGACTCGAAGATCTCTTCCTCAGGCCGGCGCGCCAGCGCCGTTTCGCCCGTCGGCATCTCGACGGTTGGCGCACCGGAACGCCGCGCCGACGGCGACGGAGTGGTGACCGCGAGTTCGCCGCCGGCGGGCGCAGGCGTTCGCACCGCCAGCGCTTTGTCCGGATACTGCGTTTGAATCGCGTCGATGATGTCGCCGCGCGTCGCCACGACCTGCTTGATACGGTGGCCGGTCTGGAACTCGAGATCCTGGACGAGACTGAACAGTAGCGGATCGGACATCGCCACGGTCAGCACGTTTTTCTCGAGGCTGACGGCGACGCACACCCGCTTCAGCGCAACTTCCTTCGGAATGAGGACGACCGCGGCCGGATCGGGTGGATTCTCTGCGAGGTTGACGTACGGGAACCCGAGCTGGAACGCGAGCGCCTTCGCGATCTGCTTTTCAGTCGCGAGGTTCATGCGAACCAGCACAACGCCGACACGCTCTCCCGTGCGCTTGTGCTCCGCCAGTGCGCTCCGGAGGTCGTCGTCAGTGATGAGGCCCGCTTGGATCAGGCACTCACCGATTTTCTTGCGCACTACGGGCCCTCAACGTAACAGAAAGTCTCGGAGTTCAAAAACTCCATTGTAAGAACGCGTTACGAGTCGATCAACGTAAATGGTTGTGCAATTTCGAAAACGTGATCGACACCACCATTTGTTGGGCCTGACGACCGCACGTACCCCACATCAACGACTGAGCCGACGCAGCCTACCTTGGGCATCTCGAAGAAACACAGCGTTTGGCGTGATGTCGGTCACGCGAGCGCCGCGTACTTCGTCACCTACCCCAACGATCCGGCCGTCGATGATCGCGAGCTTTCGATCCGGCGAATACAGAATCGTCGCGAGAGAAGCGTCGAACGGCGTCGCGACTTCCGGCGGCCGCGCGGGTGCAACGCGTCGCGGCGCCGGCTCAGGTGCGGGCTCGTCTCGTCGAGCCGGCGGCGAGGGTTCGACCGGCGGCTGAGGTCGAACCGGCGGTGCGGCGCTTGGCGCCGCGGGCGGCGGCGGCGCAACGCTCGGCGCGGCGCGAGGCGGCGTCGCAGCCGGCGCCAGCACTGTCGGCGTCGGCTTCGGTTCAGTACGCGTGGTCGGCGCACGTTCCGGCTCTCGACGTGCCGCCGGTGGTGCGCTCGTGGGCGGCGGCGTCGCGACTTCTCTGCCCGGCGGTACAGCCGGAGATGATCGCGGCGTCGACGGCGGTAGTGATGGCGGCGCCGGTTTCGTCGCGGCGATCGGCGGTGAGACGGGCGCCGTTGGTTTCGTCGCCGCGATCGGCGGTGAGACGGGCGGCGTCGGTTTCGTCGTCGTCACCGGTGGTGGAGACGGCTTCGCGGCCGTCACAGGCGGCGTTGCCGGCGCTGGCGTCTTCGTCGCCGCGATTGGCGGTGAGACTGGCGCCGATGGTTTCGTCGTCGTCACCGGCGGCTGCGCCGGTTTCGTGGCCGCCACGGATGGCGAGGGCGGCGTTTGCGTCTGTGTCTTCGTCGCCGCGATCGGCGGGGACACAGGCGCCGCCGGTTGCGTCGTCGTCGCCGGTGGTGCAGACGGCTTCGCGGCTGCCACCGGCGGCGTTGTCGGCGCCGGCGTTGTCGGGACTGGCGTCTTCGTTGCCGCGATCGGCGGTGACACTGGCGGCGACGGTTTCATCGTCGTCACCGGCGGTGGCAGCGGTTTCGTGGCCGACACGGGAGGCGTTGTCGGCGCTGTCGTTGCCGGCGTCGGCGGTTTCGTCGCCACGACCGGCGGTGACACCGGCGTCGGCGGTTTCGTCGCGGCTGCTGAGGGCGGCGTCGCGGGCGGAACCGTTTTCGTCGCCGTCGTTGCCGGGCTCGGCCCCGGCGACCCCGGCGACGGCGGCGGCTTCGGCGAGACCGTAGGTTGCGGCGCGCGCGTGGCAGGCGCGGCCGGCCTGGCGCGCGGCGTCACGCGCGCAATCAGCACCGCCGCGCGCGATCGCCACCACGCACTCTGCTGCACCTGCCAGCCGATTGCCAATCCTGCGACTGCGCCCGCGACCAGCGCGGCGCGCGCGAGCGCCGTCTTCGTCGACTGACGCTTGCGCGCGCGCAGCAGATTGATCGCCGGCGGCCAGTCGGTGGCCGCCGCCCATGCGAGACGCATCTCGGCGCTGCGCTCGCGAAAGTCAACGGAGTGCTCGAACAGCTCCTCGGAATCGATGGCGTACTGCGAATCCAGTGGCTCGACTTCGACGTCGAGTTGCTGCGTGAGCCGTGCGGTCATGCTGCGCAGCTCGGGCAGCGGACCGCACACGCAAATCTGACCGACCGCCGACGGCGACGCGCCAATGGCCCCGAAGAATTCCGACAGCTCGTCGGCGAGCCGCCTCGTGATGTCGTCGACTCGCCGCGGCTCGGTGTGGCCGACGTCGTCGACGTAACCCCACGACAGCTCGCGTGCGGTAATCAACGCGCCGTCCCGAACGAGCGCGATACACGTCGCGGTTTTGTCGAGCGCCACGTACGCTTCGATCGACCCCGGCACGGCGAACTCGCACCGTGTGCGCGCCAATGACGTGAGCGCGGCGGCCGGCGTCAGAACAGACCGGACATGGATGCCGGCGTTCGTGAGCGGCTCGAGCGCCGCGGTCATCGGAGCGGCCGCGGCCAGCGCGACGACCACGGGCCGCCGCGGGGAGCGATCTTTTCCGTCGCCGGCCGGCGCGATGTCCGCGAGCACGCCGCGCGTCTCGATGCCGGCGCCCGTCAGCGCCACCAGCGCCTCGCGCCGCATCGCTTCGTACGATCGGTTGGTCACGATCACCTGGCGGTGATCGCTCGGCACGCCCCAGACGACAACCGCGGCCGACCGTTTCCGCAGCGTCTCGAGCTTCGCCCTCGTCTCGGGTCCCGCCGGCGGCAGCACATCGAATGACAGAACTGTCGTCTCGGGTGCCCGCCGAACCCACGGCAGTCCGCCCTCGATCTCGATGACGCGGCAGGCCGCCGGCGACAGCTCAATCCCGACGCGCGTGGCCACGGCAGTCTCCAGTCATCGGTCGTCGGTCACCAATCCCGTCTTGTGTCGGTTCGAGAGTGCGTGAGCCGTAGGCTGCCGGCGGCTTGCGTCAGCGGCGGCATTCTGTGAACATGCTCTATTCCGTCCATGGATTCCAACGACCCCGTCTTCGCCGCCGAAGACGGTGCCCCCATGCAGGACGATCTCCGGCAGCAGATTTCGGGGCTCATCCTCGATCGCGCCGCCCTGCTGACGTGGGACACCGTCGCCGTCTTTCCGTTCACCGGCACCGAGATGCTCGAGCCCGAGTACTGTAATCGCGTCGGCCATCTTCTCGTGCAGCTCACGGCCGTGGCGGTGCGCGAGGGGAAGATCGACAGCCGCAGCGGCTTCGTCGCCGACCTGCATCGCGTCGCGCTGGAGCGGGCGCTGTCCGCCGAGCGGGTGTTCGCGTTCGTCTACCTTCTCGAGCGCACCGTCATGGACGAATTGGCGTTGAGCGACACGATCGGCGCGACCAGCGAACACTGGCCGGTCGTCGCGCAGGTCGTCCGGCGCGCGTCGTTCGATCTGCTCGCGGCCTACACCGATCGTCTTCAGCAGGAGCCGGTCGAAGCCGCCATCGTCGATCGGCTGACGACGCTGTACACCCGCGTCATGCTCGAAGCGGTGCTCGCAAAAGAGCTCGAGGGTGCCGGACGCTTCGGCCATCCCATCTCGCTGATTCTCTTCGACGTCGATCACCTCTCGACGATCAACAAAGAGCACGGCTACGGCGTCGGCGACAGGATTCTCGAGCGCCTCGGCATCCTGATTCGCAAGTACTTCCGCCAACACGATTGGGTGGCGCGCTATTCCGAAGATGCCATCGTGGTCCTGCTGCCGCGGACCGAGGCGGACAACGCGAGCGAGCTCGCCGAGCGCGTGCGCGCGACGGTCGAAGAGCGGCTGGGTTTCAAGGATCATCGCAACGATCAGCCCGTGAAGGTTACCGTCAGCGCCGCCGTCGTGAACCTCGAAATCGCCACCGGCGACGTGATCGATCCGGAGCGGCTCATGGCCGATGCCGAGGCCGCGGTCGAGCGCGCCAAGCAGCAGGGACGCAACCGCGTCGAGCGCGTCGACGGCTATTCGGTGGATCGGACCGCGGGATCCGTGTGACTACACCTCCCGCTCCTCGTACTCCGACTTCAGCCGCGCGACCACGTTCGGATCGGCGAGCGTTGTGGTGTCGCCGAGCGCCTTGCCTTCGGCGATGTCGCGCAGCAGCCGCCGCATGATCTTCCCCGATCGCGTCTTCGGGAGATCGGCCGCGAACAGGATGTCGTCGGGTCGCGCGATCGCGCCGATTTTCTTCACCACGTGATCCTTCAGCGCGTCGGCGATGTGCGCGTCGGCCGGCGCGCCTTCCTTCAACGTGACGAACGCCGCAATCGCCTGACCTTTGATGTCGTGCGCGCGGCCGACGACGGCCGCTTCGGCGACGCTCGGATGATCGACGAGGGCGCTCTCGACTTCCATCGTGCCGATGCGATGTCCCGCCACGTTGATCACGTCGTCCACGCGGCCGAGCAGCCAGAAATAGCCGTCGGGTCGCGCTTCGCGCCGTCGCCGGTGACGTAGACGGCGTTGCCCCACTTGTTCCAGTACTGGCGGGCGTAGCGCTCGGGATCGCCGTAGATGCCGCGCAGCATCGATGGCCACGGACGCGTGAGCGCGAGAAAGCCGCCGCCGACCTCTATGATGTCGCCGCGCTCGTTGCGAATCTCCGCCGCGATGCCGGGAAACGGCTTCGTCGCCGACCCGGGCTTCAGCGTCGTGACGCCCGGCAGCGGTGTGATCATGATCGCGCCGGTCTCGGTTTGCCACCACGTGTCGACGACCGGACAACGCTCGCCGCCGATATGCCGGTGGTACCAGATCCACGCTTCCGGATTGATCGGCTCGCCGACCGATCCGATCAGGCGGAGCGACGACAGGTCGCGCTTCGACGGCCAGTCGGTCCCCCAGCGCATGAACGCGCGAATCGCCGTCGGCGCGGTGTAGAACACCGTCACGCCGTACTGCTCGATCAACGACCAGAAGCGATCTTTCTGCGGCCAGTCCGGCGCGCCCTCGTACATCAGGACCGTCGCGCCGTTGGCCAGCGGCCCGTAGACAACGTAGCTGTGGCCGGTGACCCAGCCGATGTCCGCCGTGCACCAGAAGACGTCATCGTCTTTGAGATCGAAGACGAGCTTCGTCGTTGCGTACACACCGACCAGATATCCCGCGGTCGTGTGCACGATGCCCTTCGGTTTTCCGGTCGTGCCCGACGTGTAGAGGATGTAGAGCATGTCCTCGGCATCCATCGGCTCGGGCTCGGACTTGAACGGCGCGTCCTTCATCAGGTCGTGGTACCAGTGGTCGCGGCCGCTCTGCATGTTCGCCGCGATCTTGTCGCCGATGCGCTGCACGACGACCACGTGCTCGATCGACGGCGTGTCGGCGACGGCCTCGTCGGCGACTTTTTTCAGGCCGACGATCTGCCCGCGCCGGTAGCCGCCGTCGGCGGTGACGAGCAGACGGCATTGCGAATCGTTGATGCGATCGCGCAGCGACTCGGCGCTGAAGCCGCCGAAGACGACGCTGTGGATGGCGCCGATGCGCGCGCAGGCGAGCATCGCAATCGCCAGCTCGGGGATGAGCGGCAGGTATAGCGCGACGCGATCGCCCTTCTTCACGCCGAGCGACTTCAGGACGTTGGCGAATTTCGAGACCTGGCGGTGCAGGTCGAAGTAGGTCAGCGTGCGGCGATCGCCCGGCTCGCCTTCCCAGATGAGCGCCGCTTTGTTGCGGCGCGGTCCGCGGACGTGGCGGTCCAGGCAGTTGACGCTGACGTTGATCCGTCCGCCGACGAACCATTTCGCGTGCGGCGGCTGCCAGTCCAGCACCTGATCCCACGGGCGCGACCATTCGAGCTCGCCCGCGAACTTCGCCCAGAAACCTTCGGGATCGCGATGCGCCTCCGCGTACAGACTCTCGTCGCGAACGTGCGCGCGCGCCTGAAACTCGGGCGGCGGTGAATACGTCCGGTCTTCGCGGAGCAGATCGTCGATCTCGGCGTGTTGCTGGTCGGCCATCTATTGCCCCCTGTCATTGCGGATTCTACGTCAGGAGCCCAGCGAGGCGAGCCGCGCACGAACTTGCGCGGCCAGATCCCCGTTGGTGACGGCGCCATACCGCAGAAACGCGCGGTAATGCTCGATGGCCGTCGACGTGTCGCCGCTTTCGTCGGCGACCACCGCCAGGTTGTAGTGCGAGCCGGCACTCCGCGGGTCGATCGCCAGCGCGCGGCGAAGGAGATCGCGCGCCTCGGCGACATGACCGCCGGCCCGCTGAATGAGCGCGAGGTTCACGAGCGACTCGACGTTGCGCGAATCGGCGGCGAGCGCGACGCGAAACTCGGCGGCGGCCATGTCGAGACGATTCGATCGCATCAGCGCAACGCCGAGGTTGTTGTGCGCCTTGACATACGTCGGATCGATCGCCAGCGCGCGCTCGAACTGTCTGATGCCTTCGTCGATCTGCCCGCGATCCTGGTACAGCAGACCGAGATTGTTGTGGACCTCGGCGCTCAGGTCGTTCTGTTCGAGCAGTTGACGATACTGCGCGAGCGCTTTGTCGTAGTCGCCGACGCGCTGGTAGTACAGCGCCAGAGCAAAGTGATTTTCAGGCGGCGGCGTCGGGGCCGGCGGCGGCGCAGGAGGCGGCACGGGTTCTCGCGCTGGAACGGCTGCGCGCCGGGGCGCCGGCGTCGCGGACTCCGATGGACGCGGCCGTGCCGGTTCGGTCGCGGCGCGTCGCGGCTCGGCGGCCGGAGGCCGCGGCGCGACAGGCGCCGTGCGCTCGGCGGCCGGAGGCCGCGGCGCGACAGGCGCCGTGCGCGCGGCGGCCGGCGGCGGCGTCGAAGTCGCCTGCGGTGGCGTCGTGGGCTGAGGGGCGGCCGGCTGCGACGCTCGTGCGGACTGCGGTTGCGCCGCGGGCGCCGGTGTCGTGGGAGTCGGCGTCGCGGGCGCTGGCGCCGGCGCGGTCCGCGGCGCGACTGGTGGCGGTTGAGGCGGCGTGCTCAGCCGCGGCGCCATGATGGGCGCGTCCGGCGCAGCCGGTCGCGACGGAAGCGGCGCGCTGCCTCGCGCTGTTTGCGCGGGACGCGGCGGCGCACTCGACGGCCTTGGCGACGAAGGTGTGAGGAACAGAATCAGCGCCGACAACCCGACGAAGCCGATGGCCATCGCGGCGCCGCCGTACACCAGCATCTTGCCGGGCGACAGTCCGCCGGCGCGCGACGGCTGCGGACGCGGATAGCCAAGCGTCGCGAGCACGGCATCGGTGCGCGCCGTGCGTCCGCCTGCTGTTTTTTCCTTGGGCTCCGCCGACTTGTTGCGGCGCAGCGCATCCAGAATCACGCTCACGAGAATCTCACGGCGCGAATCGCGTCAGCAAGTAGGTCATCGCGCTCACGGCGAACGCCGACGCCAGCAATACGACTGCGGCCGCTGTGACGAGGGACGCGCGCTGGCTGAGCCGCTGTTTCAGCGGCGGCACCATGTCCAAACTGTTGGCAGCGTGGACGACCATCTCGTCCGTGATGCGATTCGTCTGCAGCGAATAGCCGGCGAGCAGCGCGCGATCGCAGATCAGATTGATCAGACGCGGAATGCCGCCCGACAGCCGGTGCACCTCGTCGATGGCCTTCGGCGTGAACGTGACAGCCGCCGAGCCGCCGGCAATCGTCAAACGATGCGCGATGTATGCCGAGACGGTGTCGCGATCGAGCGGCTCGAGCTGATAGCGAATCGACACGCGCTGATCGAGCTGGCGCAGGTGCGGCGAGCGCAGCAGCGGCTGCAGGTTCAACTGGCCGACGAGAATGATCTGGAGCAGCTTCTCTTTGTCGGTCTCGAGGTTCGACAGGATGCGAATTTGTTCGAGCACCGGCAGCGGCAGATGCTGCGCCTCGTCGATGATGAGCACGGCGCTCGCCTTGAGCGGAATCAACGACAGCAGGAAGTCGTAGAGCGTGTCGATCAGCTCCTGCTTGGTGACGGTCGCCAGCCGTCCCGTCTTCATCTCGTCGCGCGAGACGACGCCGAAGTCCTGCAGGATCCGCTTGAGCAGATCCTCTTCTGACAGGAAGGGATTCAGCACGAGGGCCGTGAACGTCGTGCGATCGATCTCTTCGAGCAGCGCGCGGCACAGCGTCGTCTTGCCAGTGCCGATGTCGCCGGTGACGACCACGAATCCTTCGCGCCGCCGGATGGCGTATTGCAGGAGATCGAACGCGCTGGCGTGCGACTGGCTGCGATAGAGATACTTCGGATCCGGCGTCAGGCTGAACGGCTTTTCCGCGAACCCGTAATAGTTTTCGTACATGGCTACAGAATCTTCGGCGTCAGGAGAATCACGACCTCGACGCGCTTGCGCGTGACGACCGTGCCGCGGCCGAACCACCCGCCCGAAATTCCCAGGTTCCGGCGCTCGCGGACTTCGCGATCGCGTGTGAAGCCCGGAATGACGAGCGTCTCGCCGTCCGCGACGCGCGCGAGCATGTCGGACTCTGCAACGACCGGCGCCTTCACGATCGGGCTGACGCTCAGCATGACCGCCGAATCGGGCGCGATCTGCGGCGTCACGCTGATGGTGATCGCATCGGTGCGCACGATCGCCGGCTCGTTGTTCAGCGTCACGAGACGGGGGCTGGCCATGACCAGCAGCTTGCCTTGCGCCGCCATCAGACCGAGGAGCTTCTGCACGTCGATCACGCGCATGCCCGTGAGCGTCGGCCGCGCGGCGGCGCGCTCGGCCGGCGACTGATCGGCCATCAATTGCGCCGCGAGCCCGGCCCAGTCGAGCGACGGCGCCTTCTCGTCGTTGAGCTCGACCTCGACGACGCGGGCGTCGATTTGCACCTGACGATGAACGCGATCGTGCACCGTCTCGAGATACAGCGCGACCCGGTCGAGACGCTCGGGAAAATCGGTGACCTGCAGGAGTCCGGCTTTGCGATCGACGTTGAATGCCGCGCGCTCGGAGAGCAGCGTCTGCACGCCTCTCGTCAGGTCGACGAAGAGATCGGCCTTCGTTGCCGTCGAGACGTTGGCGAAGCTGGGCGCCGCCGGGTCGCCGCCGGCCGCGCCAACCCCGCCGATCATTGCCGCGCCGCTGCGCTCCGAGGCGATGTAGTTGACGTCGAAGATGCGCGTGCTCGGCTCGCGCCTGAACACGCGAATGATGTTGCCGTCGACCGAGTAGTCGAGCCCGAGCGGGGTCAGGATCAAGCCGAGCGCCTGGCGGACCGTGACGTTCTTCAGCTCGCCGATGAACGAGCCGCCGATCGCCGGATCGGGCACGACGCTGAGGTTCGTGCCGCGCACGAGCAGCAGCAGCAGATCCTTGACCGGCACCGGCTGCGCGAACGTCAACGTGAACGTGCGGTTATCGAGATCGGCGGCGAGCGCGCGCTCGTCGAGCTGCGTCAGCGGCAGCGTCGGCATCTGGCCGGGGCGCTGCGGCGTCTGCGCCAGAACGAGGCACGAGGCACCCGGCACCAGGCACCACGTACCCAGCACCCGGCACCAGGCACTCAGCACCGAGCACGAGGCACCAAGCACGCGGCACCCGGCACCCTGCGCAGACACAGAGTCCACGTCACTGAGTTTCGGATCGGAACACGCCGGACGATAGATGTAATCGTCGTCTGTGCAATCGTGGGCAAAAGCGTGCTAGCTGGGCGGAGGCGGTCTGTCGACCACGCCGGGCGACGGAGGCGGTATGTCGACGACGCCGGGCAGCGGCGGCTCACCGCCGCCGCCGGCAGGCGGCGGCGATTTACGAAAGACGGCGGCGCCGAGCAGTCCGCCGAGCGTCGAGAAGATCGCGCCGATGAAGAGCCAGAAGATCAGGGCGAAGACGCGGCTGAGAATCAGGAGCAGGCCCGACTGCTCGCCGCGTCCGTATCGTTCGAGCGCGTCCTGTATTTCGGGCGGCATCGTACCGATCATTTCGATCGCGCGCTGCATGACCGCGCGCTCCATCGGTCCGACGATGATCGAGATCGGAATCGAGACCACTGAGTACACGACTGCGCCGATGAGGCCGGCCAGAAGACCGACCAGCGCACCGTCGCCCGGCGTGATCGGCGCCGTCTGATTCTGCTGAAACACGTACGCCGCGACCAGGCCTCCGCTGACGACCCACAAGCAGCAACAGACGTTGCCGACCGCGATGAGCGGCAGCGCGGTCAGGACGCCCATCACGAGACCGCCGATGAGCGCCGGCTGCCCGTACGGATTAGTCGTAGTACTCACGGCCGAGATGCGTGATCAGCTCCTCGCCTTTGAGGAACCGCAGCGTGTTTTTCAGCTTCATCAACTGAATGAACAGATCGTGTTCCGGATACAGCCCGGGCGCGTGCACGGGACTCTTGAAATAGAACGAGAGCCATTCCTGAATGCCGTGCATGTTGGCGCGCTTGGCGAGATCGAGGAACAGCGCGACGTCGAGGACGATCGGTGCCGCGAGGATGCTGTCGCGGCACAGAAAGTTGATCTTCAACTGCATCGGATAGCCGAGCCAGCCGACGAGATCGATGTTGTCCCACCCGTCCTTGTTGTCGCCGCGCGGCGGGTAGTAGTTGATGCGGACGACGTGGCAGAGATCCTGGTAGAGATCGGGATACAACTGCGGCTGCAGGATGTAGTCGAGCACCGACTTCTTGCTTTCCTCCTTCGTCTTGAACGACTCGGGATCGTCGAGCACCTCGCCGTCGCGGTTGCCGAGGATGTTGGTGGAGTACCACCCCTCGACGCCGAGCAGCCGCGCCTTCAGACCGGGCGCGACGATCGTCTTGATCAGCGTCTGCCCTGTCTTGAGATCCTTGCCGGCAATCGGCGTCTTGGTTTTTGCCGCGAGATCGACCAGCGCGGGAATGTCGGCGCTCAGGTTGGGCGCGGCGTTCGCATAGGGAATCCCCTCGCGGATTGCCGCGTACGCGTACACCATGCTGGACGGAATGTCTGGATCGTTCTCGTCGAGGGCGCGCTCGAAGCTCTCGATCGTCTGATGCGCCGGCGACTCGGTCATGAAGACTTCGGTGCTGCCGCACCAGACCATCACCAGCCGATCGAGGTTGTGGTCCACCTTGAATTTCCGGATGTCCGCGATCACCTGCTCGGCGAGGTCTTTCTTGTTCGCGCCTTTCTTGACGTTCCGTCCCTGAAGCCGCTTCACGTAGCGCTGATCGAAGACCGCCGGCCACGGCAGGATTTTTTCGAGCTCGGGGCGCACTTTTTCGAGCAGCGACGGCTCGATGACGCCGGCGGTGCACGCCGCCGCGTAGCAGTCGTCTTCGAAGATGTCCCAGCCGCCGAACACGAGATCGTCGAGCGATGACAGCGGCACGACCTCGCCGATCTTCGGCGAGCGTCCTTCCGTGCGCTTGCCGAGGCGAACCGTGCCCATCTGTGTGAGCGAGCCGATAGGTTTGGCGAATCCTTGACGGATGGCGGCGACGCCGGCGATGGTCGTGGTGCTGACGGCGCCCAGACCGACCAGCAGCACGCCCACTTTGCCGCGGGCCGGAGCAATATCCACGGGTGTTGGCATGAACGACGAACTATATAGCTTTCAGCTCTCGGCTGTCAGCTCTCAGCTACGATAAGAACTCGATGTTTCTCAAACGCGACGATCCATACGCGCTCGTGGTCGGCATGACTGGCGTGAAGATGGGCGACCGTGTGGCGCAGGTCGGCTGCGCACACGCCGGCCGGCTCGGCGCGGTTGCCGCGAAAGTCGGATTGTCAGGACGCGCGGTCGCCGTCGTGCCGGACGAAGCGTCGGCATCGCGTGCGCGCAAGGGTGCAGCCGACGCAGGCGCGCTCGTCGAAATCGAGGTCGCGTCGCCGATGACGCTTCCCATCGAGACCGACGGCTTCGATCTCGTCGTCGTCGACGACACTGGCGGCGTCATCGGCAGCATGCAGCCGCAAGAGCGCGCGGCGTCGCTTCGCGAGCTCGCGCGCACGCTGCGGCCTGGCGGCCGGGTGATAATCATCGGCGCGCTGCCACGCGCCGGTCTCGGCGCGCTGCTCTCACGCGCGCCGGGCGGACCACCGTTCGCCGCGTCGGGCGAGGCCGTCACTGCGCTTCAAGCGGACGGATTCAAGTCCGTGCGGACGCTCGCCGAACGCGAAGGTCTCGTGTTTGTGGAAGGGATCAAGCCACGCTAAAACCTCTCCACCACAGAGGAAAGAAGGACACGGAGGATAAAACCGGTTTGGGAACCTCCGTGTCCTCAGTGTCCTCCGTGGTGGAGAGTTACCGGTGTGGTGGCGAGTTACCTAGCGCACGTCAGGTGCCGTCCGCCGTCGATCGGAATCGTCTCCCCCGTCATCCATCCCGCACGATCCGACGCGAGGAACAGGATCAAGTCCGCGATTTCTTCGGGGCGGCCGGGACGGCCGAGCGGATGCGTCTCTTTCGATCGCTCGAGGAATGCGGCGTACTGCGTCTCGCCCATCCCCGAGCGCCGGTGAAGGTTCGTGACAGTGACGCCCGGATTGACCGCGTTGACGCGTACACCGATCGGCGCCATCTCGATCGCCGCGCAGCGTGTGAGCTGATCCACGGCCGCCTTGCTGACGCAGTACGCAAGCACGCCGGCAAACGATCGCAGACCGTTGACGCTCGACACGTTCACCACCGCGCCTTTCCGTGCCGTCAGGTGCGGCGCGGCGGCGCGCATCAACCGGAATGGCGCCGTCACGTTGACCGCCATCATCAGGTCCCACGTCTCGTCGGTTGTCTTGTCGAGCGTGCCGCTGGCGATCACACCGGCGGCGTTGACGAGGACGTCGAGGGCGCCCGACTGATCGATCGCGGTCTGAACGATCCTGGAGGCGGCCTCCGGGGCAGTGATCTCGGCCGGGCACGGAATCGGTCGCCCGCCGCCCGCGCGGACCTGTTCGGCCACGTCGGCCAGCGCCCCCTCGTCTCGCCCGACGAGCACCACCGAGGCGCGCTCCCGCCCGAACGCTTCAGCCGTGGCGCGCCCGATCCCGCTGCTCGCGCCGGTCACAATGACTGTCTTATCAGCGAATGACATGGCCGAAGAGTCTAGCCCATGAATTGTCTCCAGTCCGACAAGTCAGACTCTTCACAATTTCTTTTGCTGCGCTCGTTGCCCGGCGGCGGAACCCGAAGGCCCCCACGCCCCGAGGGCAGTCTGACTTCGGGGACAGGGTGTCATGACTGGAGCACAGCCCGGCTTCGACGGATCGCGGTAAGCTACGAAGTTTCAACGGGAAACGGCCGAAAATGGTAGGCAAGGCTTTTGCGACCGGGGCGGCTGGGTCACATGCAAACTGACGTGTATTCGCCGCGCGAAATTGCCCTCGCGGCCGGCGTGTCCGAAGCAGAGGTGCTCGCCGTGCTCGGCGGACGCGGATACGTCCTGCACGCCGAGGCAGTCCGCATCGGGCGCCTGCTGGCGCACCGGACGGGCGCCGACACGCCGCCGTCAGTCGCGACAGCCGCAACGTTTTCGAGCGCGCAGCCGCTCTTCTCGCTGTTCTCGGGCATGACGCCGGCAAAGCGGCCGGCGACGGTGCCGCTGGCGCTGTCGAGCACGCTGCACATCGGCCTGATTGCCGTGGCCATTTTCATCGCCACGTTCAACCTCGCGCCGCGCGCCGCGACGATCGTCGCCGCCGACCATTCCGCGGATCCGATGCGCCTCGTGTTTGTCGCGACGCCGGGACCCGGCGGCGGCGGAGGCGGCGGCGGCCTCCTGCAGAAGGCGCCGCCACCCAAAGCGCTGCGTGAAGGGCGCCGCGCGATCAGCAGCCCGCTCCCCGAGCGCCGCGAGCCGAAGCCGATCGTCGTGAAGCCGACGCCGCCGGAACCGAAACCGGAACCGCCGCTCAAGGCCGAACAGCTTCCTGTCGTGGTCGCGCCGATCATCACGGCGCCGGCGGACAATCGATCGCGCATCGGAGTGCTCGAACAGACGACGGCGCAGAACGACAGTCACGGCGCGGGGAAGGGCGGCGGTACCGGCACCGGAACGGGAACCGGGATCGGCGAAGGCGACGGCTCCGGCGTTGGACCCGGATCCGGCGGCGGCACCGGCGGAGGACCGTATCGTCCCGGCAGCGGCATCGATCCGCCGCGGCTGCTGCGCGAAGTTCGCGCGGACTACACCGAAGACGCGCGGCGCCGCGGACTGAGCGGCGAGGTCGTGCTGGAAATCGTCGTGCGCCGCGACGGCTCGGTCGGCGACGTGAAGATTCTGCAAGGGCTCGGCGGCGGTTTGAACGATCGCGCCGTGCAGGCGGTGCGCCAGTGGCAGTTTGCGCCGGCGCAGCGCCGCGGCACGCCGGTCGATGTCATCGTGGAGGTCGCGGTCGAGTTCAAGCTGCGCTGATCGACCAGAGAAGAAAATGTTGTTCCTGTTACTCGTCACGCTGATTTCGCTGTTGCTCGCGGTGATCATGAGCGTCATCGCCTGGCGCGTCGCGCGCGAGGAGCGCCGCCGCTCCGAGGCACGCGTCGCGGCGCTCGCCGCCGACATCCATGATTCCGCGCCCACCGAACGCGATTGGGAGTTGCGGCAGCCCGCCGACACACCCGTCTCGATACCGGCGGCCGGTCTCTTCCAGACGAGTCAGGCGGAGCGCACCAGGCCGCGGTTCGCCGCCGTCGTCGGCATTGGTGTGCTCGTGCTCGGCTCGGTCGTCGCCGCGGTGCTGATGCTCGGCAACGGATCGAGCGCGGCCACCGCCCACGTCGCATCCGGCGGTACGTCTGCGAACGGTGCGAACCCGACGAACGTCGCGACCATGAGGGACTCCGCCAACGCCATCACGCCCGTGCCGTTGGAGCTTCTCGCGCTCGGCCACGAACGCGACGGGGACCGCCTCACTGTGCGCGGCGTCGTGCGCAATCCCGCGTCGGGACGCGAGGTCGATCGCGTCACCGCCGTCATCTTCCTCTACAACCGCGACGGCGGATTTCTCTCGAGCGGACGAGCGCCGATCCACTCGTCAGCGCTCGTTGCTGGCGGTGAATCGGACTTCACCGTCACTGTGCCCGGAGCCGGCGACGTGGGACGATACCGCGTGAGCTTCAGAACCGAGGACTTCGTGGTGCCGCACGTCGATTACAGGGACAGGCGCGATCATGGGCAATAGAATCGTTCGCGCAGGCTCCATGGCCGCCATCGTCGCGGCTCTGCTCGTCGTGTCGCTGCACGGACAGCAGGCGCAGCCCCCCGCGCGTCCCGGCGCCGACGAACAGGGATCGTTCCGATTCAAGAGCGGCGTCGAGCTGATCAACGTCACCGCGACCGTCTCCGATTTCAGCGGCCACTTCGTCTCCGGCCTGCGCGCCGACGACTTCGTCGTCTACGAGGACAATCAGCCCGTCCAGGTGACGCACTTCAGCGCCGAGCGCGTCCCCGTCAGTCTCGGCATCGCGCTCGACACGAGCGGCAGCATGGTCGGCGAGAAGATCCAGGCCGCGCAGAGCGCGCTCGATCGGTTCCTCTACGAGCTGCTCGATCGCCAGGACGAGATCTTCCTCTACCGCTTCAGCAACGATCCGGTGCTGCTGCAGTCGTGGACGACGGATCGATCGCTCCTGTCGCGCGCGCTGGGGCGCATCGCGCCCAACGGCGGCACCGCGATGTACGACACCGTGGCCGAGGCGATTCCGCTGGCGCAGCGCGGTCAGTACCTGAAGAAAGCGCTCGTCGTGATTTCCGACGGCAACGACACGGCGAGCCGCACGAGCATCGTCGAAGTGAAGCAGCTCATTCGTGAGAGCGAAGTGCTCGTCTATGCGATCGGCATCGACGGCACCGGCGAAACGACGACGGCCCGCAGGCCGCCCCCGCCCCGGCTGCCGATTCCGATTCCGTTCCCCGGCGGCGGTCGCCGTCCGGGAGGCTGGCCACCATCGACACCGCCGCTCGGCGGCGGTAGCGGCGGCGGATGGCCCCGGAACAGCACGCCGAGCGACGATCGGGTCAACGTGGTCGCGCTGCGCGACATGACCGACGACAGCGGCGGCCGCACCGAGATCGTCCGCGATCCGCGCGACCTCAATCCCGCGACCGCCAACGTCGCCGACGAGCTGAGCAAGCAGTACTATCTCGGCTACCCGTCGCCGGGAAAAAAGGACGGGCGCTGGCATTCGATCCGCGTCGAAGTACGGAAGGGCAACTACCGCGTGCGCGCGCGCAGAGGTTACGTGGCTAGTTGACATTGCGGATTGAGGATTGCGGATTGCGGATTTATTTTTGGATTGGCGATTGTTGATCGCCGATTCGTCTCAGCTTTTTCGTAGCTTTTTTTGCTCGAGCTGAGATCAGTCCGTCATCCTCGTTTCGCAGCCCGCGACCACCCGCAAATCGCCAATCCGACATCAACGATCAATCCACAATCCTCCAATCCCACAATCACCAATCAATCCGCAATCCGCAATCCTCAATCCGCAATAAAATGCCGCGTGCATCTGCTCGCGACGGCGCTCGGCCTCAGCCTTCTCGGTAGCTGCGGCGGACTGCTCGTCGCTTCGTCGCTCATCCTCTTTTCGGATCGTCTGCGGGCACGTCTCGTCCCGTGGCTCGTCAGCTACGCGGTCGGCGCGCTGCTCGGCGTCGCCCTGCTCGCGCTGCTTCCTGAAGCGCTGAACGATCTCGAGCCCACACCGGTATTCGGGACGCTTCTCGCCGGCATCCTGCTCTTCTTCATTCTCGAGAAGCTCGTCCTCCTGCGCCACTGCCACACCGACGAATGCGACGTGCACGGCGCGGCGGCGCCGCTCGTGCTCGTCGGCGACGGGTTTCACAACTTCATCGACGGCGCCATCATCTGCGCGGCGGTCCTGACGTCGGTGCCGCTCGGGGTCAACACGGCGATCGCGGTCGCCGCGCACGAGATCCCCCAGGAGGTCGGCGACGTCGCGATCCTCCTCGCGTCGGGATACAGCCGCAGCCGCGCGCTGCTGCTGAACCTCGTGTCGGGCGCATCGGGCATCGCCGGCGCGCTGCTCGCGTTCCTCGCGGTCCAGTACGTACCGGGCATCCGGCCGTACGTGCTGGCCATCTCCGCAGGCAGCCTCATGTACATCGCGATGTCCGATTTGATCCCCGACCTGCACCGCGGCGCGATCGACACGAGCGCGCCACGTCAGGTGCTGCTGATCGCCGCCGGCATCGGGACCATCGTGCTGTTCGAACGGCTGGTCGGATAGCCGCACCATGGCGATCGACAAGACCAATCTCGCCACCGTCGAGAAGATGTGGCGCCGCGAAGTCGAGGCGGCGACGACGTATCGTCACCTCGCGAACCGCGAAAAGGATCAACGGCGCAAAGACATCCTGCTGCGCCTCGCGGAGCAGGAGGACAAGCACGCTCACCGCTGGTCGGAGCGGATCGCCGCGGCTACGGGACGCCCGCCCGACGCCGAGGAGGTGAAGCGCGGTCTGTCGTGGTTTCAGCGCATCTCCGATCCGAGCGTCGTCCTCCATCGCCTCGAGCAGGAAGAGAACAAGGCTGAAGCCGAGTACGAGCAGTTGATGGCGCGCCTGAGCGATCCGACGGATCGGAAGATCGCGGAAGACGCGATGCTCGAAGAACGCGATCACGCGGTCATCCTGCGAACGCTCGCCGGCGGCGCGATTCCGACGCCGCGATCGACGCTGGATTCCATCCTGCACCGCGAACGCTGGCACGTGCGAGGGACCGGCTGGATTGGCGACGCGATCTACGGCGTCAATGACGGCCTCGGCGCGGTCTTCGGCATCGTCTCGGGCATGGCCGGGTATACGGGTGGCAGCGAGGTCGTCCTCGCCGCGGGACTCGCCGGCACGCTGGCCAGCGCGCTGTCGATGGGCGCGGGCGCGTATCTCGCGTCGAAATCGGAGCGCGAAGTGTACGAGTCGGAAGTCTCGCGCGAGCGCACCGAAATCGAGGAAGACCCGCACGAAGAGCTGCTCGAGCTGGAGCTGTTCTATCAGTTGAAGGGATTTTCCGCCGAAGAATCGCGCGCGATGGCGGAGCGGCTCCAGCAGGAACCCAAACAGTTTCTTCGGACGCTCGTCCACGAGGAGCTCGGGCTCTCCGAGGAAACGTTTCCGAACCCGTGGCGATCGACGCTCTCCGCGAGCGTCTCCACCGCCATCGGCGGATTCATCCCGATCATCCCGTTCTTCTTCACGGTCGGCATGCCGGCGGTCATCGCGTCGTTCGTCATCAGCACGATCGCGCACTTCATCGTGGGCGCGTCAAAGGCGCTCATCACCACGCGCTCGTGGTGGGCCAGCGGGACCGAAATGACGGTGGTCGGCGTCATCGAAGCGGCCGTCACGTACGGCGTCGGCCTCGCGTTCGCTCAGCACTGAGACCACCGCTTAAAGCTGTGTTGCGCGCGTGTCCACGCGACAGGACAGCGCCAGGCGGTTTCGCGCAATTCAGGCCTGAATTCGCTGGCACTGGCTTTGCCATTCATCTCAGCAGGATGTGTCACAGGCGCGTTGGAGGTGAAAGATGTTGAAGAGCTTTATCACAGCCAGTGCCGGTTTGTTGTTGACGGCGAGCGTTGCGCTCACGGCCGACAGTCAGACCGAGCGGAAAGATTTCCAGGTGCTCAAGGACGTCGCGACGAGCGTTGAACGGTACACGCAATTCACGATCTTCGACGACGTCAACGCCAGCGTGAAAGACGGGGTCGTCACGCTGACGGGCAGAGTGACGATGCCCTACAAGCGAGACGACATCGGGAAGCGCGTCGCTAAAATCGACGGCGTACGCGAAGTGCGGAATTCGATCGCCGATCTGCCCGTCTCGCAGTTCGACGACGAGCTGCGCTACAGAATCGCGCGGGCGATCTACGGCCACTCGAACTTCTGGAACTACGCGATCATGCCGAACCCGCCGATTCACATCGTGGTCGAGCGTGGACGCGTCACGCTGACCGGCGTGGTCGGCAGCGACGTCGATCGGATGCTTGCGCGATCGCTCGCGTCGCAGTTCGGCGCCTTCTCAATCAACAACGAACTGAAGACCGACGCCGAGGTTCGTGAAGCCCTTGAAAAACAGTCCGAGTGAGCTGAAGGTTTCCATCGAGGCGGGCGCCGCAACCACGGCGCTCGTCTACCCCGCCGGCGATCCCTCCATCCATTCCACGCTGATTCTCGGTCACGGCGCCGGCGCCGGTCAGCACAGCTCATTCATGGTCGCCGTCTCGCGCGCGCTCGCGGCGCTCGGCGTCGACGTCGTCACGTTCAATTTCCTTTACACCGAGCAGAAGCGGCGCATTCCCGATCGCGCGCCGGTCCTCGAAGCGTGCTATCGATCCGTGATCGACAAAGTCAGGCGCGAGGTGGACAGCGCGCGCACGTCGCTGTTCGTCGGCGGCAAGTCGATGGGCGGCCGCATCGCGACGCAGGTGGCCGCAGCCGATCGCGATTTCTCGATCGCTGGTCTGATCCTGCTCGGGTATCCACTGCATCCGCCCGGCCGTCCTGACCAGCGCCGCGACAAACATCTGCCGTCGATTCGCCGGCCGATGTTGTTCGTCCAGGGCGGCCGCGACAGCTTCGGCACGCCGGCGGAGCTGGCGCCGGTCCTGGCATCGCTCGATCCGAAGGCGACGCTTCACGTCGTCGACGGCGGCGATCACTCGTTCAAGCTGTCGAGGAACGATCCGGCGAAGCAAGCCGCGGTGTTCGGCGACATCGAACGAGCCATCGTCGCGTGGATGAACGGCGTCATCAGCACGGCCGGTTGAGAAAGTCTCCGCTCACGGTGAAGCCGTGCCGCGAGTACAGCGTGCGGCTGCGCGCGGTCGGCCACAGGATTATGTGATCGACGCCATTGGCCGAGGCCCATTCAAGGGCCGTCTCGAGCAGGCGTGTTCCAACGTGGCCGCGCGACGCGGGCGTGACGTAGAGATTCGACAAATAGGCGTGGCGTTCGCGGTCGCCGTTCGGGTTCGGCACCTTGTCGATGGTGTGCAGCCACACATGCCCGATGATCCGTCGGTCTTCCTCAGCGACCCACGCACGCCACGGGACTCCGGCCTCGAGTTGGACGCGCACCCACGCGGCACAACGCTCGACGAATGCATCCCGGCCCTCGATCGCAGGCTCGCGGCCGGCGCGGAATTCCCACCTCAGCTCGGCGAGCGGCACGGCATCAGCGGACGTTGCCGGACGGATGTCGATCACCGATGCCGCTCGCGCAGGAAGTCGGCGGCCGCGCGTACGACCTCATCGGACCACTCGTGACCGCCGCCAAAATCGAGCGGGCGCACGTCGACGCCGGCGCCCCGCAGGCGGTGGAGATCCTTCGCGAAGATCTCCGCCGTGTACCACTCGTCGCGCAGGCCATGACACACGAGCGCCGTGCGCACGCGCCGCAGCGCTGGGGCGTCCAGCTCCGGCGGCACGTCGCCGCCGACCGCGATCACGCCGGCGACCGGCCGCGCCGACGCGGCGGCCGCGCGAAACATCATGGCGACGCCCTGCGAGAATCCGGTGAAGACGATTGTGTACGTCGTCGGCCACTCACGGCTCGCCGCATCGAGGACCGATGCCACGTAGGCGAGATTGTCGGCGATGGCGAGCTCGCGATTCTGTCGCGTCATCCAGCCCGCCACGACCTCGTTCGTCCGCCGCTGATAGAACCGATTCAGACCCTGAATGGAGACGATGAGCCATCGATCGGCGCCCGGAATCGCGCGCAGGCGATCGGCATGATGCTCCGCGAGCTCCGCGTACCCGTGGAAGCCCACCAGCATCGGCGCGGGACCGTGATTCGCCGGCGGCACCACGACGTACCGCCCGTGCGCCATCGTGGCGATGACCCGCTCTTCCATGAACGCGCGAGCATACTGCACTCGCGCGTCTGGCATGAAGTCGCGATGCGATTTCCGCCGTGCTGCGATTATTCCGCCCGAAGACCCTTCAGCGGATCGAGTGACGCTGCGCGGCGCGCCGGCAGCAGGCAGGCCGCGAGCGCCGTCAGCAGCGCGAGCACGATCGCGGCGGTGAACGACGCCGCATCGACCGCGGACACGCCGTATAAGAGACTCGAAAGCGTTCGGCCGAGCGCGAGGGCGCCCGCCGCACCGGCGATGCCGCCGACGATGGCGAGCATCAATCCCTGACGCACGACCAGCCAGAGAACATCGCGCGGCTGCGCGCCGAGCGCCATCCGGACGCTCAGCTCCCGCTGCCGTTGACTGACCGCATACGACAGGACGCTGTAGATCCCGAGCGCCGCGAGACCGAGCGCGAGCGCCGCGAACAGTCCCATCAGCAGCATCAGCGCACGAGGGCGATCGGTGGCATCCGCCATCACACGGTCGAGCGTGCGCGCGGGCGACAGCGGCAGGTTCGGATCGAGCCGCTGCACCGATGCCCGCACTGCCCCGACGAGCGCGGCCTGATCGCCCTGCCCCTTCACGGCGAGGTTGAATCCGCGGAACGAGAACTGGCGGAACGTGAAGTAGACAGCCGGTTCGGGCGGCTGCGAGAGCGACGCGTTCTTCACGTTCCCGACGACGCCCACGATCTGATACCTCGTGGCCGCAGGCATGAGCACGGCGCCCATCGGGCCGATGTACCGCACGGGCGTGGTGATGCGCTGGCCGAGCGGATCCTCGTTGGGCCATTCGCGGCGCGCGAGCGCTTCGTTGATGATCACGACGCCTTGTCCGTCCACCGTGTCGTGCGGCTCGAACAACCGGCCCTTGAGGAGCGGGACGCCGATCACCTTGAAGTAGTGCTCGTCGACGCTCTGATGCTGCGCGAGCGGCGCCTCGTCGGCCGCAGGGCGCGGCCGCCCGTCGATGAGGAACCGCATGCGCCAGCCTGCGTCGAGCGGGAGGAAGTTCGCGAGACCGGCGTCGGTGACGCCCGGCTGCGTGCGCAGCGACGTCAGCAACTGATCGTAGAAGTCGCTGATCTTCTTGAAATCGCGGTAGCTGTACGGCAGCTCGAGATTCACGGTGACGACGCGCGCGGACTGGAAGCCGGGGTCCTGCTGAACCAGACGCTGAAAGCTGCGCCCGAGCAGCGCGGCGCCGACGAGCAGCATGACCGCCAGACCGATTTCTGCGACCACGAGCACGCTGCGCGCCCGGCGGCGCGTGCCGCTGCCGTCGCCGCCGCGTCCCGATTCCTTGAGCGGACGCTGCATGTCGCCGCGCGCCATCAGCATCGCCGGCACGACGCCAAAGGCGATGGACGTGATGCTCGCGACCGCGACTGCGAAGAGCAGAAGACGCCCATCGATCGAGACGTCGTCCAGCCGCGGCAGCGGGATCGGCGACGCCGCGACGAGCGCGCGCACCGACGCGACCGCCAGCACGACGCCGGCCGCCGTCCCCATCGTCGCGAGGAGAATGCTCTCGGTGAGGAACTGGCGCACCAGACGCCCGCGGCTGGCGCCGATCGCGGCGCGCACCGCGACCTCGCGCTCGCGCACGGTGGCGCGCGCGAGCAGCAGGCTTGCAACGTTCGTGCACGTGATCAGCAGCAGGAACGCCGCGGCGCCGAACAGCGCGAAGAGCGCCGGACGGAAGTACCCTTCGACTTCGTGCGCGAGCGGGATGGCGCGCGCGCCCCAGTCGCCGTTGGTCGCTTTGAACTCGGTTCCCAGTCGGCCCGTCAGCGCGCGCAGCTCCGCGTTCGCGCGTTCGATCGTGACGCCCGGCTTCAGCCGGAACAGCGATTCGACGAAATGCGCGGCGCGGTTGTGCTGCGCGAAGTCCCACTGCAGGCGCTCCCAGACGTCGGTGTCGTTTGGATAGTTGAACCCGGGCGGCATCACGCCGGCGACGCGGTAGACGTCGGCGCTCAGCGTGATCGGCTTCCCCATGATCGACGGGTCGGCGTTGAACCGCTCGCGCCACAACCGGTGGCTGATGACGGCGATGCGCTCGCGCGCGAAGAACGTCGACGAGGGAAACCCGGCGCCGAGGATTGGCTGCACGCCGATGACCGCGAAGAAATTGCCGCTCGCTTCCACCGCGTTCACGCGCAGCGGATCTCGTCCGGGCTCGGTGACGTTGACCTGTGGATACCACCAGCCGGCGGCGTCCTCGAATACGTGACCGAGCGCACGATAGTCGCCAAAGGTGACCGGCGAGATGCGCTCGTGCGTGCGCGCGTTGCCGGGGTTCGTATCCCACACCATCGCGAGCCGATCGGGATCCGGATATGGCAACGGGCGCAGCACGACGCGATCGAGCAGCGTGAACACCGCCGTCGTCGCGCCAATGCCGAGCGCCAGCGCGAGCACGGCGGCAATCGTGAATCCCGGGGTCCGTCGAAGCAGCCGCCACCCGAACCGGACGTCCTGAAGAAGAGTGTCCATTCTTGATCCTCGCGGGGCCCCGCGCCCGCTCGTCCGCGGCTTGGACGGCGCCGGGGCGCGAAGTGTTGGCAGCCCTGTTCAGGGCTGCCCTGCGAGGCGGTGATCAACGATGAGACATTCCTCGACGATTCGACCGTTGATCAGATGTTCCTGGATGATCCGCTCGAGAACCGGCGGATCGCACGCGGCGTACCAGGCGCCTTCGGGATAGACCACGGCGATGGGACCGCCTTCGCAGATGCGCAGGCAGTTCGCTTTCGTGCGGAGAATGCCGCCTTGCTCCGAGAGGCCGAGCTCTTTGAGCCGGCGCTTCAGGAATTCCCACGCCGCGAGCCCGCGATCCTTCTCGCAGCATTTCGGGTTGGTCTGATCGCAGCACAGAAAAATGTGCCGGCGCGCGACGGGGACGCCGATGCTCGCGGCGACCGCGCGCTGTGAATCAGACGCCGAACTCATCCGGATCCCATTCGAGACCGAGCTCGCTCGGCGGCGCCATGTAGCCGAC
>DASYQZ010000165.1:0-9943 GCA_036004865.1 Vicinamibacterales bacterium | reverse complement strand
ATCCGATCTGGAGAACCGCCCCACGGCGGATCGACAATCGTCAGCGACTGCGCGGGAAACGGTCCGAGCCATTCCCCGACATCCTTCAGCGTCGCCATCGCCGCGCTGACGTAACGCTGCTCGGCGCTCCGATGCTCCGGCTGAATGCTGAGTCGCACGTTGACGGACGGAAGCCCCGGCGCTTCGAACCGCGTGAGCACGTCGGCAGGCGCCGGCGGCCGGGCGCCGGCGCAGGCGGCTGCCACAAGCGCGAGCGCGCCGAAAGCGATCAAAGGTCGGCCTGATAGAATTCTCGCCATGATTTCGAGGCCGCCGGCCCGGATCGATCGGCGCACCTTCATAAAGGCGGCAGCCGCCGGCGCCGCGGGTCTGTCGTTGCCGTCGCCGCGCGCCGATGCGCAGGCCGCCGGCGACACGATCTACAACGGCATCCGCCTCGCGAATCCGTGGCCGCCTGAGCGCCGGAGCTTTCCCGGCCACGCCGTCGCGCCGCCGTATCTCGTGAATCCGCCCGAGGTGATTCCGATCGATGTGGGGCGGCAGTTGTTCGTCGACGATTTTCTGATCGAGAACACGACGCTCGAACGAACCTTCCATCGCGCAGAGTACCACACCGGCAATCCCGTCCTCTGGCCCACGACGCGATGGGAGAAGTACGACGAATACGCGGAGCGGACGAAGACCCGCTCGAATCCGGCCGCGATGGTCTTCAGCGACGGCGTCTTCTACGACCCGCGCGACCGCCTGTTCAAGATGTGGTACATGGGCGGTTACACGCAGCACACGTGTTACGCGACGTCGCGCGACGGTCTGAGCTGGGAAAAGCCGTCGCTCGACGTGGTGCCTGGAACGAACATTTCGATCAAGGGTCTTCGCGATTCATCGACGGTGTGGCTCGACACGAGCGAGCGCGATGCGTCCCGCCGCTACAAGCTGGCGTATTCGTACGACAACTACCTGGTGCTGCACGAGTCACCCGACGGCGTCCACTGGCGCGAGCAGGGTCGCACGGGCCGCGCCGGCGATCGCACGACGTTCTTCTACAACCCGTTCCGGAAGGTCTGGGTCTTCAGCATCCGCGACGAGATCCTGGGCGGCGTGGGCCGATTCCGCCGCTACTGGGAGACGCGCGATTTCGTCGGCGGCGCGCGGTGGGAGGCGTCGCAGCCCGTGCGGTGGGTGAGCGCCGACGCCGACGATCCGCGCCGGCGCGAATACGACGTCCCCGCCCAGTTGTACAACCTCGACTGCGTCGCGTACGAGAGCATCGTGCTCGGCTTGTTCACGATGTTTCGCGGCGAATGGCGCGAACGGGAGAAGCCGAACGACATCTGCGTCGGTTACAGCCGCGACGGATTTCATTGGGCGCGGCCCGACCGCCAGGCGTTCATTCCGGTGTCGGAACACGTCGGCGACTGGAACTGGGCGAACGTGCAATCCGCCGGCGGCTGCTGCCTCGTCGTCGGCGACCGGCTGTACTTTTACGTCAGCGGCCGGCGCGGCGTGCCCGGGACCAACGCGCCCGGCGTCTGCAGCACCGGGCTCGCGACGCTGCGCCGCGACGGGTTCGTGTCGATGGATGACGGCGACCACGATCGCCGCGCCAGCCGGACCGACTCGCTCCCGCGCGGCACGCTCGTCACGCGTCCCATGACCTTCAGCGGCCGCCACCTGTTCGTCAACGCGAACATCGCGGGCGAGCTGCGCGTCGAGGCACTCGACCGTGAGGGCCGCACGGTCGCCCCGTACAGCGCCGATCGGTGTCGACCGGTGACCGGCGACGGAACGAGGATGGCGGTGTTGTGGGATGGTGTCGACGATCTCTCGCCGTTGGCGGGACGGCCGATCCGGTTGCGCTTTTCGATGCGCCGCGGCGAGCTCTATGCCTTCTGGGTCAGTCCCTCGCCCTCCGGTGTCAGTCGCGGCTACGTCGCCGCCGGCGGGCCCGGCTTCGCGACCGTCGCCGATCTCTAACGCTCGAAGACGACGAAGTAGACGCCGTCGTTGGGTTCCCGGATGGGTGTGACGTTGCGGAGCGGACCGCGATCGGTGAACGGACGCTCGGACGCCGCGTCGGCGCGACTCAGCACGAGGCTGCCGGGCTGCATCGCATTCACGTCGATCGTCTTCGGATCGAAATACATCGTCCGCGCGCGCAAGTCTTCTCGACGCTCTTTGATCAGATAGAGCGGCCAATACCACTCCACCCATTGAATGTCGGTGCTCAAATACACCGGCCGGATCGCGTCGGGACGGTTCCGGCGCATGATCTCTTCGAGGCCGCCTCGAATGTTGTTTTCGAACCAATAGCTGGATCGCAGCCGGTAATCGCCAGTGTAATCGCGATAGAACGATCGAAACTGCAGCGGAACGGCAACCAGCAGGATCGCGCCGGCCAACCGGAACAACGGGCTCCGCTGCGCGAACACCTGACGCACGCCGAACGCGGCGATCAGGATCGCAAACGGCACCATGACGAGCGCGCGATTGATCTTCACTTCGGCCGGAAGCACCGCGGCAATCGGTGCGCAGGCGAGCCCGGCGACCAGCATCCGCGTCAACGGCGTCTTCGCCCTGGTGAAGATATGGTACATCCCTGCAGGAATGAACACGGCGAGCGGCAGCAGGAACACGCCGGCCTGGCGCGTGGCGTTGATGAGGCTCGAATCGCCCGAGAAAAACAAGAACGACGGGTTGAAGTAGTTGTAGTACACGTCGGTGCGCGCGGTGAGCCCGGTGTGGCTCAACACCTCTTTCAGCCCCTGGAGCGGATTCAGCTTTCGCGCGTCGTACAGGCTGTACATCCTGATCTGATCCGCATATTGCGTTGGGTGCGTGAGGTGCCACGGAACCAGCGGCAGCAGCGGCCAGGCGAATCCGGCGGCAGCCACGACGTAGGGGCGGAGCGACGTCCGATACTTGACGAACAACATCACGCACGTGATCGCGAAGAACACCGGCATCATCACGACCGACCCGATGTAGGTGTACACGCCGAAGCCGAGAAACGTCGTCGCCGCAAAGAGCATCCCGAACCGTTCTTCCTGCCAGAAGCGCAGCAGGTAGAGCAGCCACGCCAGCATGAACGGAAGGGCGTAAATGTGATCGGCGCCGAGGCGACTGTGGATGAAGTGCGCCGGCGTCAGCGCGAGCAGCACCGACGCGATGATCGCCAACGGCTCGCCGCCGAAAATGCGGCGTCCTATGAAGTACATCAGCACCACGTTCAGTGTGCCGATCACGGCGCTTGGCGTTCGAATGACGGACTCGGACACGCCGAACATCTTCACGAAGAGCGCCGTGAAGTAGATGTTCATCGGCGTCGCCCAGAAGTTGCCGCCGATGTGAAAGTACAGCGGCAGGCGATGGCCGTTCACGTCCCGCGCCGTCGTCGCGATCGCATGCGCATTCAATGCGAACGCGACCTCGTCGTGGGCGAGATAGACCGGAGAGTGTTCGAGGAAGGTCCCATAGAGCGCGAACACCGGAATGGCGAGCAAAACACTGACGACCCAGGGCGACGGCTCGTAGCGGCGGACCCGCGCGTCCGGCGCCGTACGCTCCCGGGTTGCGATCATCGATCCCCAGCGGTCGGTGAGAGCCATCCACTCCACCAGTAGTACACCCATGCCGCATAGCTGTAGACCGCCATGTCCGAATGCGAGAGCGATTCGTCGTTCGGCAGCCACCACGCCATTCGAGGCGCCTGCTCGGATCGCATGCGCGACACCGACGGCACGGGATGGAGCCCTTGCGCGCGAAACACCGCCAGCGCGCGTCGCATGTGCGGCGGCGAGGTGACGAGCACGAACCGCCGCACGCCTCGCGACTCGAGGATCGGCGGGACGAGCCGCGCCTGATCGCGCGTGGTACGCGACTCCGATTCCTGAACGATGGCCGCCTCGGGCACGCCGGCCTGAACGAGCGCGGTGCGCAGCAGCTCGCTTTCCGGTATGGACTGCAGCGCCGGGTACGGGATCCCGGCCGACGCGACCACGAGGTTCGCGTCAATCAAACGATAGACACGCGCCGCCTCGAGCACGCGCATTTCACTGTCGAGCGTCAGCGACCCGAGCGTCTTCCCGGCGGCGGTCACGGTAGATGCTCCGCCTCCGAGCACGACCACTGCGCCGGCGCCTTCGGCTGCCTCGCGGGTCGCCAGCGGCGCGAGCCCGTGGTCGAGGCCGGCCAGGAGGCCGCCGGCGCCCAGAGGCGTCGAAAACAACCAGAGGCCCACGAAGACCGCGACGAGCATCCACCTCGGCCACCGTGACGTAGGACGCCAGACGAGCCACGCCGCGATCGCGCCGAGCACCACGACCAGCGTGAGCGGCGACGCCGGGTGGCCGTGAATTTTCAGGAGATCGATCAGGACTCGACCTTGCGGAGGCTCGGTCGATGCGCGGTGACATCCGCGGTGGCGACGACGACGAGCTCTTCGAGCCCGAGCTGCAGGCGGGTGAGGGCGACGCTATGTCGGGCGCAGACCGCGCGGAGCTCCTTCAATCGATCCGGATCGAGGTGCGTGTCGCCGATGACGATGCGGTCGACCCCGCCATGTCCGATGAGATCGACCAGCGAACCGAAATCGCCGAGAACCGGCAATCCATGGACGCGAATGCCGATCTTCCTCGGATCGTCGTCGATGAATCCGAGGAGCCGTACCGGCTCGACGCCGTTCTGCAGCTCGCGCATCACCAGGTTGCCGCCGTCGCCGGCGCCATACACGACGACGCGGCGGCCCGTGTTTCGCTTGCGCTGGATGTACTCGCCGACGAGGCGGAACGAGGCGCGCGACAAGGTCACGAACAGCAGCACCAGCACGCCGTAGATCGCGAACACGGTGCGCGAGTAGCTGAAGAACCGGTAGGCGTAGAGAATCACGAGCTGCGCGCCGACGACGCCGAGGAACACGCCTTTCGCCACGACGACGGTGTCCATCATGCCGAAGTGGCGCCACATCCCTCGATACACGCCGACGATGAAGAACGCGACCAACTGCGCGGCGAGCACGACCGGCAGCGACCGCGAGAAGTTCGCGAAGTTCTTCATGAAGTCTTCGGGGTCCTCGAACCGGAGCTTGTAGGCGCTGTAGTAGGCGATCGCCACGAGACAGAAATCGAGGAGCACTTCCGCCACGCGCCGCTTGTACATGAACTCGACGACAATCGGCGTGAGGCGGCGTTCGCGCACGTCGGCCTCGGCATAGACCCGGATGCCAGCGAGATACGCGGCGAAGAGCGCCATGGCGACCAGGAAGATCACCGCCGCGAGCGACGACCAGCTCTGATTGACGTAGTTGACGGCGACGCCGATCGCGCCGCCGATCGCCGCCAGCAGCCAGAGCACCGCCACAGCCCGGCGCTCGGACAGACCGATCGCGACGAGCCGATGCGACGAATGATCCCGGCCCCCCTGCGCCGCCGAGCGGCCCGAGAGGATCCGCGACACGGTGACGAGCGTCGTGTCGAAGATCGGAATCAGCATGACGAGCAGCGGCGCCGCCACGATCGACAGGATGTCGGACCGGCCGGCGCCGTCGTGCGACGAGCTCAACGTGACAGCGGCGAAGCTGAATCCGAGCAGCAGGGACCCGCTGTCGCCCATGAAGATCGACGCCGGATTGATGTTGAAGACCAGGAACCCGCCCGTCGCGCCGACGAGAAGCGCGAGGTACCGCACGTCGGCGAACGCGGTGCCGGTCGACCCCGGCAACAGATCGATGAGCAGTGCGGCGCCGACGATGAGCGCCACGCCGGCGCACAGCCCGTCCATGTTGTCGAGCAGGTTGAAGGCGTTCGTCATCCCGACGACCCAGACGAGCGTCAGCAGGCTGTCGAGCGTGACCGACTCGATCCAGTTCAGGCGGTAATCGAAGAAGAGCAGGACCGACGCCAGGGCGATCTGCACGATTAATTTCGTCGCCGGCTTCAGCCTGATGAGATCGTCGACGAGGCCGGCGAGAAAAATGAGCAGCGCGCAGGCGATGAGGACCGGGATGTCGCGAATCAGGCCGAACACGGCCGAGCCGAGAAAGAGCGAGATCCCGATCGCGACTCCCCCGAAGAGCGCGACCGGTCGCCGATGCCATCGGTCTTCCCGTGGATGAGACACACGGCCGGCGCGCACGGCGAGCAGCCGACACACGGGCACGAGCGCCAGTGAAAGGCTCAGGCTCAGAAGAAATGGCAGGGCGACGGCGTGCATTCGATGCGGCGGACGCGCGGTATGGTAACCCGGAACCGCGCTCTGCTGAAAATCATCCCGGCGTACACGTCATCCGGCGAGACGGCACTTGACCAGCGTGTAGATTGCGTCGACGCCGTCGATCCACCGGATCTTCTTGCCTTCATCGTCGCGTCTGGGATGGTATCCGACCGGGACCTCCACGATGCGGCGGCCGGCGCGCAGCAGCTTCGCGGTGATCTCGGGCTCGAAGTCGAACCCGACGCAGCGAAGACGGATGCCGGCGAGCGCTTCGCGGCGGAACACCTTGTATGCCGTTTCCATGTCCGTCAGGCGCGCGCCGAAGAGCACGTTGGTCAGCGTCGTGAGAAGGCGGTTCGCGGCGCGCCGCCTCAGCGCGACGTGCCCGGCCGAGTTCAGGAATCGCGAGCCGTAGACGATGTCGGCGCGACGCTCGAGGATGGGCGCCAGCAGGCGTCCGTACTCGTTCGGGTCGAGCTCGAGATCGGCGTCCTGAACGAGCAGGATGTCGCCGGTGGCGAACGCCAGCCCGAGGCGGACGGCGGCGCCCTTTCCGAGGTTGATGGGGCTGTCGTAGCGCTTCACGCGGGAGTCGTTGATCCACCGGCTCTCGTCGATCGCGCGCCGCGTGCCGTCGCTCGATCCGTCGTTCGCGATGATCACCTCGCGCTCGAGCTCGCCGAGATCGACGGCCCACACGCGCTCGATCACTTCGCCGATCGTCTGCTCTTCGTTGTAGACGGGAATGATGATGGACAGCTTCATGCGGCGGGGAGAAGCGGGGACAGCGACGTAATATGATACGTGACGATTCCCGTGCGAGTGCGTGACCGCGCCTCAGGTATTCCAGCCCCAGTCCACGTCGCCTCCGCCGCGTCGGTCGCCATCGCGTCGTTCTTCATCCTCGTCTGGTCGCCGCATCCGTGGGGCTGGGAAGGATTCGACCACTACCACGATCTCGGCCTGCTGCTCGCGCGCGGCGGCGCGTTTCCGACGACCGACGTGCCGTGGGGATACGCGTACTTCCTCGCGCCGTTCTACCGCCTCTTCGGCGATCGTCCGTGGATTCCGCTGCTCGCGCAGGCGGCGCTCAACGGGCTCGTGCCGATCCTGCTCTACCGGCTCGTCGCGCTCGAGTTCGATCGCCGATCGGCGGTCGTGGCGGCGGTGCTCGCGGGGTTCTTGTCGTTCAACACCGTTTACGCCTCGACGCAGTCGTCCGACGCCGTGTGCACGGTGCTGTTCCTGGCGGGGTTGCTCGCATTCGCGGGGGGGCGCGACCGCATCGCCGCGTTCGCCGCGGCAGGCGCACTGCTCGGCGTCGCGGCGCAGTTTCGTCCGAACCTCGTGATGCTGCCGCCCGCGCTCGGCGCCGCGTACCTGCTCACACGACCGCGCAATCGGAAAAAGATCGTTCAGGTGGCCGCCTGTCTTGCGGGCGCCGCCGTGGTGCTCATGCCGTGGACGATTCGGAACTATCGGTTGCTCGGGCTGGTGCTGCCGACGAGCACGCACGGCGGCGTGCAGTGGTGGTACGGCACGCTGCAGTCGGGTCCGTATCTGAAGAGCCGCGTCTACAATCCGCGCAACGCGTTCGAATTCTCGGCCTTCGACTATTCGAGCGCCGCAGGGAGGCCGCTCCTCGTCACGGCCGACATCCCCCACTGCGCGCCGCCATCACCTGGCTCGATCGCGTTGGTCTACTGGACCGATCGGCAGCCGGAGCCGGTGCGCCTCGCGCCTACGCGTGCGAACGCGCGCGAGTTCGCCTGGCAAGTGCCGGGGCAACCGATTCCGACGGTGCTGTACTACTTCGTCGACGCGCAGTGGGCGCCGAACGAGGAGACGCCTTCCGGGCTCGCCGCCCGGTTGCCGGAGGGAGGCGCGAACCGGCCCGCGATCCATTTCATCAGTGACGCTCACCTCGACGATCTCGACGTGCACGGCGACCTGCTCGACGTGTTCGACGTGATCCGAATCGTTCGGGGCTTCGCGTGGCGGGAGCCGCTGCCTGACGCCGATCGCCTGGATCTGGATGGCGACGGCCGCATCAGCGAGGCCGACGTGCGCCAGGCGGTCGACGTCCTGCTTCGGTCCAGAACCGGTCTGCTTTTTCCCGAGGGCGCCGTGGACACGCTGCGAGTGGATGACACGCGCGCCGTCATCACGCTGAAGGATCGCTCGACGCTGACGGTGCCCCGCGCGTTCTCCGGGCGTCTGAGCGACATCGTGTCCGAAGGTGAGTACTCGCGAGCGCTGGTTCGCGCGGCGGTTCCGTTCTGGAAAATCCCCGAGCTGGTCGGCGCCACGCCGGCGGACGATCGAACGTGCCACGCGCTGCGAAACCTCGCGGTCAACCGCGCGTTCCATCTCGCCGAGCCGGATGCGATGCGCCGCTACACCGCGCTCGCCTGGGACAACATCCGGCGGGACCCCACCGCGTACCTTGCGTCGTGTGCATACCGCGCCTGGCGGCTGTTCATCGTTCAGGGCACCGAAGATCGATCGACGACCTACCAGTATCGTGGAAGCCGGCTCGTCTACACGGCCGGAACGGTGCTGAGCGTCACCTACCTGATTCTGTTGGCGGCCGGAGTGGTCCTCGCCGTGCGTCAGCACCGGCCGGTCCTCGTGCTGGGCGCGCCGATTCTGTACGTCCCGCTGACGATTGCCTGGTTTCTGACGAACATGCGCTACACCGTCACCGTCCAGCCGCTCGTCTTCGCGTTCATCGCGCTGGTGCTGGTGGCGTTATTCGATCGCGCACGAAATGGAAGAGCACGTCGGCTTTCACCAGATTCGTATTCCCAATCGCGTGAGCGCTCGCGCTCGGCATCTGCGACGGACGGCGATGTCGCAGTTCGTCGTACGTACTGACCGTCGGCACACCGTCGCTGAAGGTCTCGGTGAAGAACGTGTTCAGCGTCTCCGAGCCGCCATCGTAGAACCAGTCGCCGTCCGGACAGACGAGCGGCACCAGGTTCAGAAAAAATACGACGCGATACTGATGCGATCGATGGAGCGCTTGAAACTGGTGGACCGCCCGCAGCCAGCGTCCGTAGCCAGGATTCCGTCTGATCGCGTCGATGAGCCCCGGATCCTGTTTCTGGCCTCCCACGCACTCGAGCGCCCGCACCTCGTCGTCGCTGAGCCGATCGATGGGCGTGAGCTGCTGTTCGTCGAGATCCTGCACCTGCTGCAGCTTGACGAGCAGTTCGTCTTCGACCGCGAGGTGCGCGATGCGCTGGCGATAGGCATCGTCGCGCGAGAGCGCCCACGCCGCGGTCAGATAGATGCGCTTGTACAGCTCCGTTGAGTACAGGTGTTTTTCGAGGAGCGATTTCGCGCCCGCGACGACGCGCGCGGTTCGCGTCGGCGGTGCCACGTCGTAGTTGTCGACCACGTCGTTCTCGAAGAACCCGACGACCACGAGGTCCGGCTTGTACGCCGGACCGACCTGCAGCAGATACGCCAGCTCCTGGCTGGTGTTGTACCCCGGTACGCCCAGGTTCCAGACCTGCCAGTCGACGTCCGGTCTCCAGGCGCGGAGCTTGCGCTCGAGCAGCGCCGGATAGGTGTGCTCGGCGATCGATCCGTGACCGAACGTGACCGAGTCGCCGAGGACGAGAATGCGAAACGTCGCCGACCCTTTGTCGAGCGGGTAGTCGCGATCGTCGCGGAAGCCGAGGGTGTTGATGTGGACTGGCACGCCGGCGAACCAGCCGGTGTAGTTCGG
>DASYQZ010000164.1:0-43737 GCA_036004865.1 Vicinamibacterales bacterium | reverse complement strand
GTCTGCGCCATCGGTTTGCCGTCGCCGAACGGCAGCTCGTAGAGAATCGACGACACGAACCGGTGCCGCACGTCGAATACCGACAAGCCCCATTCACACTGGAAGCATTCGCTGTTCTGGGGAAACAGGGGGTCGCCGTTGAGCACGCGGATGCCGCTGCCGTTGTCCGTTGATTTCGAGAGCGTGTATCCGGCGAGCACCGACAGGCCCTTGTTGAGCCGCCGCGTCAGCTTGACCGCCAGCGAGTTGTACTTGGCTTCCGCGACGTTGCCGATCTCCTGAATCCTGGTGAACTCCGGATACGGCCTTCGAGCCTGGGTGTTGCCGACCAGGCCCGGAGTCACCTCATTGCGATCAAACATCCGTTCGAGCCGCTTGCTGCGAGACCCGAGATAGCCAACCTCCAACGCTGTCGAGCCATCCAGCTCGCGCTGAACGTTGAAGAGGTATTGAAACATGTACGGCGTCTTCCGGTCGTACATGTTGCCGAGCACGTAATGGTTCGAGATGCAGATCAATGGCGGTTGCACGCCGCAGGGATTCGTGCCTGATCCTCTGAAGGGGCTCGCCCAGGTCAGATCCGGCACCAACGAATCGGCGGTGTCCTGACGACGCCCTGCCGCGTTGCGCGCCATGTCGAAGCGCGGATTTCCCGTGTCCTGCATGTAAAACACGCCGGCACCTGCACGGAGAGACCATCTGTCGCTCGGGGTCCATGCCCAGCCCGCTCGAGGCGCGAAATTCAACTTGTCGTCGTTGATGAGCCGGTCACCCAACCGGCCGTCGCGAGCTGTCTGAATGTTCGGGTTGAAGCGTATCGGGGAATCCTGGTAGAAGTCGCCTTGGCCGATCCGCACCAGCACTGGATGACGGGACAAGTCCTGCACGGGAAGCCCGACGTCATGGAACGGCAGGTACGCGTTCATCAGCGTGCCGCCTTTGTCGAGCCATGGCGGCGTGTACTCGTAGCGCAGGCCGATATCGAGCGTCATGTTGCTGCGCACTCTCCACGTGTCGGTGATGTAGTAAGACTGGCTGAGCGCGCGGAATTCGGTGCGGGCCAACGCGACCGACAATTCGGAGAGGCGCTCGTAGCCGAGCAGAAAGTCGGCAAACGCGTTCCCCGGGGCCGGGGTGGCGCCCTGCGACGTGGTGGCCGTGCCGTTGAACTGGAACCCGCCGCGCGGGAACTGGTTGCCGACCTGGTTGTACTGATCGTAACGAATGCTTGCCCCGACCTTGAACGAATGCGTGCCGCGAATCCACGACACGTTGTCGATGAACTCGTACGCGTGATTCCGATTCGTGTAGGGTCCTTCCGTGCTGTCCCCGAAACCGCTGAACCCTGTGATGCCGATGCTCGGAATGCCCCACGCCTCTGGCGGAATCGCCACCGTCCCAGGGATGCCCAGCTCCGTGACGACGTCGCGCTCGAAGGCCAGCTCGCGCCCGAACGTGTTGAAGAAGTAGTTGTACCCGACCCGAAACTCGTTGACGACGGTGGGAGAGAAGATACGCGTATTGCCGATCATTCCCTGATGAACGTGGTTGAGCAGCTTCGTGCCGTTCAGCTTTAAATTGGGCGAAATCTCGTCCTCGTCGCTATAGCTGTACCGGCCCATCCACGTGGACTCCGCACGCTGCACGAAGTCCATGCGCTGCGTGTACTGCTTCTTGTTGATGACGCGATTCTGCTGGGACACGTAGTTATTGATGACCCCCGACGCGTTCGGTTCGGGATAGAACTCGAGCAGTTTGAGCGACGTTGGATGGATGCGGCCAGCCGGAATCTGGTTGCCGGGGAACGCCGCGCACGTCCGGGTTCCGCCAACGACGGTGCACCGGGTTGGATCGAGCAACGGCGTGGCGAGCGACGAGAAATCTCCAGACCTCATCGCCGTCGAGGGCAAGGTGAAGTTGTTCTGGAACTGTTTGCGATCCTTATACCCTTCGAAATTCGACATGAAGAACAGCTTGTTTTTCCACACCGGCCCGCCCGCGGTGTATCCGTACTGATTCCATCTGAACGGCGCTTTCGGCGCGGCGGCTTGCGCCGCGTTGAACGCGTAGGGCCGCGCGTCGAGCGCATCGTTGCGGTGGAACTCGAAAGCCGTTCCGTGCAGATTGTTCGTTCCCGATTTCGTGACCACGTTCACCTGGCTTGCCGCGCGGCCAAACTCGGCCGAGTAGATGCCCGTCTGCACTTTGAACTCTTCGAGCGCGTCGACCGACGGCAGGAAGATGTAGGTGTTGAAATTGACGTCGGTGTTGTCGACCCCGTCGAGCGTGAAGTAATTGAACTCGCGGCGCTGGCCCGAGATCGAGAGCTGCTGGTTTGCGCGCGAGCCGCCCTGCCGGTCGCCTGCCTGACCTGCGCCCGCGAACTCGGCGCTCACGTTCGGGCTCAAGGCCACGAGCTGCAGAAAATTGCGGCCGTTGAGCGGCAGTTCGACGATGCGTCTGTTCTCGATGACGGTGCCGACGGTGGCATTCGCGGTTTCGACCAGCGGCGAGACCCCCGTCACGATCGTCTGTTCGGAGATGGTGCCCAACTCGAGCGTGAAGTTGACGCGCACCGTCTGCTGCACCTGCAATTCGACGTCGCGCGTCGCGGTTTTGAATCCGTCGAGCTCGGTCTTCACGGTGTACAGTCCCGGCGGCAATGCCGGAAAGTCGAACAGGCCGACCTCGTTGCTCGAAGTCGTCCGCGTGGCATTGGTTGCTTTGTTCATCACCGTCACGGTGGCACCGGGAACCACACCGCCGGTGGAATCCTTCACTTCTCCGGTGATGGTGCCGAGCGTTTGCGCGACAGACGGCGCGCAGAGGAGCAGCCACGTCAATCCCACGAACAGAATCCGGCGCATAGAAAAAGCTCCTTTCGAGAGCAAAAAAGCGACGTCAACGCGCGCTGGATGTCTGAGCCTTCGGATGCAGCGTCAGCTTCTGCACGCGCCAGTTCGATGTTTCGGCCGCGTAGATTTCGTTTTCCGACGGACACGCAATCTGGTGGGCGCCGGAAAACTGCTTCAACTGGCGTCCCGAGCGTCCGATGACTCCGAGCACCTTGCCCTCGAGCGACACTTTGAAGAGCCGCCCCGGAAAGGTCGATTCGCCGACGAACATCACCTGGTTGGAGCCAGGCGTGATGCAGATCGAGTTGGGCGCGCCGATGACCGCGGCCAGGCGACCGCCGGTGGGCGTGTTGCCGTTGACGGCGCGCGTGCCGGCCGCAGGCGGCACGTCGATCGTGAACATGCGCAGAAACTTTCCGTCGGTGTCGAACACCTGGATGCGCCGGTTCGAGCGATCGCCGACGTAGATGTTGTTGCTCCGGTCGATGGCGATCGCATGGGGCAGGCGGAACTGGCCGGGCGCGGTTCCCTTCGTGCCCCACGAGTTCACCCAGTCGCCGTTCTTGTCGTACTTCGCGACGCGCGAGTTGACGTATCCGTCCGTGATGTAGATGTTGCCCGCGGAATCCCACGCGACGTCGGTCGGCTGGCGGAAGAGTCCGTCGACGGCGGGCATCGGCGGATCGACGTTCTCCCACGGTCCGGTCTCGTGATCCGCCGATTCCCTCCTCCGTCCGAACACCCAGACGACCTGTCCGGCCTGATTGAACTTGATCACCATGTCCGAGCCCTTGTCGATGGCCCAGATGTTGTCGTCCTTGTCGATGCGCACGCTGTGCGCGAACGACCAGCCGTAGAGGCCCTTGCCGATCTCGCGGACGAACTCGCCTTTCGGACCGAACTCGAGCAGCTGCGCGGCGGCCGGCGCATACGCGGGACCGCCGGCGCTGTTCGAGCGCGTGAACACGAACACGTGGCCCTTCGAATTCACGGCAACGCCCGGGACCTCGCCGAAATTCATCCCGGGCGGCAGCTTGAGAAAGTCCGCGACGGAATCGAACGGAATCTCGGGCACGGTCTGCGGCGCCGCGGCCGGCGCCGCCAGCAGCACGCACAGCACGAACAGCCAGCGCTTCATGTCACTTCGCCAACGGATCGGGACGGAGCTGGAAGTGCATCACCTTGCTCGTCGTCCCCTTGCCGGTTTCCATGTGATACGGCGTCCGCGTGCTCACCGTCGCGTAGAGTCCGCGGCCCTTCCATCCCGCCTTCGGATCGTCGATGCGGCCGTCGAGCCACTTCGTGTAGAAGCCCGTCGGATACGGGACGCGCAGCACGACCCACTTGCCGTCCTTCAGCACGAGCAGACCTTCCGACGCGTTGCCGGTGTTGATCGGGACGTTCGTGCCGAGCCCGAGCGTGTCGTGCCAGTCGACCCACGTGTAGTAGCTCGCCTCGGCGCTGCCCGGATCGCTGACGCCTTTGAGCTGCGGCAAGGGCTCGGCATACAGCGACCATCCCTCGGGACAATGTTGTCCAGTCGCGTTCGGCCCGTTGAGCGGCCCTTTGCACTTACGGCGGTCGAAGCTCGCCATGTGCCCGCTCGCGAGCGCCGTCCAGTAGACGCCGTTGCGATCGACGTCGCCGCCGCGCGGCGAGAAGCCACCGAGCTTCGGATCCTTGAACGGCGGCTCGTACACTTCCGCCAATGCTGTCTCCGGCGGATTCGATCCCGGATTCAATCGGACGACGGCGCCGGGGAAGCCGAGGACCGATCCCCAGACCGATCCGTCGGGCGCCGGCGCGACCGCGTAGAACGCGCTGCCATACCGTTTGTCTTTCGTCGGATCGAGCGGCTGGTTCGGCTCGACGTACGCGTCGCGCTTGCCGTTGCCGTTGGTGTCCATGATGAGCGCCGTCCAACCTTGCGACTTCACCTCGTCGTGCGTCTCGTCGAACATCTTCGTGTTCAGCCAGCCGACCACCTGACCGCCGCCGCTCGTCCACAGCGTGCGGTTCGCGTCTTCCGCGAACATCAAATGGTGCGTGGCGAAACAGGTGCTGATGTGCGTGAGCTGTTTGGTTTTCGGATCGTAGACGGCCAGGTGACGTCCGGCGCCGGTGAGCGGGTAGAGCTTCGCCGACGGGTGACTCGATCCCTCTTTGCAGAAATCGGGATTCGGCGCCGGGCGCACGGCGGACGTAATCCACACCCGGCCCTTCTCGTCGAACATCGGATTGTGGACGTTGTTCTTACTGGTCCAGATCGCCTCGTCGCCGAAGTACGGCGAGGACGCCGGCATGTTGGGCGAGGTCGGCGGCGTATTCTGATCGCGCACGGTGAGCTTCACCTGGCTGACGGCGTTGCGAACCGGATCGAGCACCGGCAGGTAGTCGGCGCTGAGCTCCAGCGACCCGTAGATGAGACCGTTCGCGTTGAGCGTCGGATTCCGCCGGTCGGTCGACACTTCGTCGTGGAGATACGCTTTCGGGTCGGCCCAGTCCCACTGCGTGATGACGACGTTGCGCTCGACGCCTTGCGGGCGCGGCGGCGCGGGCGGCAGCTCGCCGCCGGCGATGCGATCGGTCCAGTCGGCGAACATCGTCAGCGCGCGCTCGCGGCCGAACTGGTTGTTGAGCGCGCCGCTCATCTGCGCGCCCGCCTGTCCCGATTGAATGCGCCGATCCCACGCCTCCTTGGACGAGGCGAACTTGCCGAGCTCTTTCGGGATCTCACGCGTGCCGAGGGTGCCGAGCTGGTGACACGCGGTGCAGCCGCCCGACTTGAGGTTTCGAATCCATTCGGCCTGACTCTTCACCGTCGGCGAGATGCCGTTGCCGCCCGGCGCGTTGCCGGGGAACTCGCTCTTCTCGGGCACGCGGATCATCGAGAACCAGTAGCCGGCCGGGTAGATTTTCGCGGCGGCGCGGGCATTGGGCGCGACCACCGCCGTCAGATTGAGGTTCTTGCCGGGCGCGGTTTGAACCTTCGGTGAGTCGACGAGGCCGTAGCCCCGGACCCAGACGTTGTAGTTGGCCTTCGGCAGATCCGGCATGAGATAGCGGCCGCGATCGTCGGTGACGACGATCTTGGCGAACTTCGTCGGCAGGTCGCTGGTTTCCGCGATCACCCAGACGCCGGCCTCCGGGCCCTTCGCGCTCGAGACGACGCCGCCGAGATCGTCGTTGTCGATGCGAACGGCGTCGCCGGTCTGCTGGCCGGCGCTCATGCGGGCCTGCGACCCGCCCAGCAACAACGCGAAGCCCATGACAACCGCGCCCGCGTACAACGCGCTCTGTTTTTTCATAAGTCCCTCGCCATCGGGCGGACACGCGGGTCCGCCCCTACAATCACGGTGAAACGACCCTGCAACGCGACAATCTGCGGGATTCGGGACCTCTCATCTTCGTCGTAGGGGCCGACCCATGTGTCGGCCCTGCCGGACACGCGTCTCCGCCTCTACGCCACGATCTGCGGGATCGGGACGCCGTACACATCGGTCAGCCGCATGTCGCGGCCGTTGTACCTGTAGGTGAGCTTCTTGTGATCGATGCCCAGCAAGTGAAGAATCGTCGCGTGCAGATCGTGGTACGACGTCGGCTGCTGCTCCGCCTTGTAGCCGAACTCGTCGCTCGCCCCGATCGCCTGCCCGCCCTTGATGCCGGCGCCGGCCATCCACACCGTCATCGCGCCGGGATTGTGATCGCGGCCGACGCCGCGCTGTGAGATCGGCATCCGGCCGAACTCGCCGTGCCAGATGACGAGCGTGGAGTCGAGCAGGCCGCGCGCTTTCAGATCGGCGAGCAAGCCGGCGATCGGACGGTCCGACTCGGCGGCGTGCTGCGAGTGATTGGCTTTCACGTCGCCGTGCGCGTCCCACGTGTCGGTGTTCTGGTTGCCCATTCCACCGTGGAACAGTTGAACGAATCGCACGCCGTGCTCGACCAGGCGCCGGGCCATCAGGCACTGCCGGCCGAACGGTTCGGTGATCTTGTCGTCGAGTCCGTACAGCTTCCGCGTCGCCTCCGTTTCTTTCATGATGTCGAGCGCTTCGGGCGCGCAGCTCTGCATCCGGTACGCGAGCTCGTAGGACGAGATGCGTGCGGCCAGATCGGAATTGCCCGGATACTGCTGCATGTCGAGCTCGTTCAGCTTCGCCAGCAGATCGAGACGCGCGCGTTGTTGGGCTTCGCTTACAGCGCTCACTCCGTTCGCGCCAATCGCCGGCTTCAGATCGACTATTGGATCGCCGGTCGATCGGAAGAGCGTTCCCTGATAGGCCGCCGGAATGAATCCCGAGCTCCAGTCGTTGACGCCGCCGAGCGGACCGCCGCGGCCGTCCTGAATCACCACGTACGCCGGCAGGCTCGCGTTCTCCGAGCCGAGTCCATACGTGACCCAGGAACCGAGGCTCGGGAAACCCATGCGGACCTGTCCGGTCTGCATCTCGTACGTCGCCTGGACGTGGTCGTTGGACTGACCGAACACCGATCGCACGAACGCAATCTCGTCGACGTGTCCGGCGACGTTCGGAAACAGATCCGACACCTCGATGCCGGACTGTCCGTACTTCTTGAACTGGAACGGGCTCGGCATCAGCGGACCTGGAAGGCCCTGGCGCACGATGACATCGCCGGCGACCTTGCCGTCCAGCGGTTGTCCCGCGTACTTGGTCAGCGCGGGCTTCGGATCGAACGTGTCGACGTGGCTGACGCCGCCGCTCATGAACAACGAGATCACCGCCGTCGCGCGCGGTTTGAAGTGCGGCGCCTTCGGCGCGTACGGATTGAACCCGATCGCTTTGGCCTCGCACGCACGGCTCAGGACAGTGTCGACATCGTCGCCAGCGAGCAGCCGGTCCTGGTTCAGCAGATACGCGAGCGCGAGCCCGCTGACGCCGCCGCCCGAGCGGAAGAGAAAATCACGGCGCGACCAGCAGGTCTTGCAATACTTCATGTCGTCCGCCCCCAATTAAGCGCTTCGAATACATCAACTCTCCACCACGGAGGACACGGAGGACACGGAGGACGCGGAGGAAAATATCTGCTCGAACAGGACTGACCCTCCGTGTCCTCCGTGTCCTCAGTGGTGGAGAGTTTCGCTCTCGAATCCGTTTCCACGACTGTTCACCTCGTGTAGACGAACTCGTTCACGTTCAACAGCACGTGGGTGAAATCGACCAGGGACCCCCTTCGCGTCGCGTCCAGCGCGATCGCCAGCTCGGTCTGGGTCGGCGGCCGCGTCAGCGCGATGCGATATGCGAGATCGATCTGCCGCGCCGGATCGTCGCCTGCTTCCCTTTTCACGCGGTCCGCGAACAACTGCGCGTGCCGCAGCACGAACGCGTCATTGAGCATCGTCAGCGCCTGAGTCGGCACCGTCGACACGTACCGCGCGGCGGCGGTGATGTTCTGCTCGGGCAGGTCGAAGACCTGGAACATCGGGAACGCCAGCCCGCGCTTGCGATAGACGTAGACGCTCCGCCGCCAGACATCCGGTCCGTCTTCCTGCGTCTTCCAGATGCCGTGGTTCGCCTCCGTCATCAGCTCTTTCGGCAGCGGTGGAAAGACGGGAGGACCGCCGATCGCGAGGTTGATGCCGCCGCTGACCGCAAGAACGCTGTCGCGCACGACCTCGGCATCGAGCCGCTGCGCGCGGAAGCGCCACAGAAATTCGTTCTGCGGATCCTTCTCTCGATCGGACGCGTCTTCGAACGCCGACGCCATCCGGTACGCCTCGGACGTCATGATCAGCCGGTGCATTTTCTTGATGCTCCAGGGCACCCCACGCCAGCCGCGGTTCATGAATTCCACCGCGAGCCAGTCGAGCAGCTCAGGATGCGTCGGCCGATCGCCCATCTTCCCGAAGTTGTCGAGCGTCGCAACGATGCCGCGTCCGAAATGGTGATGCCAGATGCGATTGACGATGACGCGTGCGGTCAGCGGATTCTTCGGCGAGGCGAGCCAGTCAGCCAGCGCGCGCCGGCGTCCGGACGTACGGCCGTCGGCCGGCGGGATCTCCGTCGGTGGATTGCCGTAGGTCACCGCGGTGACGAATCCCGGCTTCAGGACCGATCCCTTGTTGTTCGGATCGCCGCGGATCAGGAAGTACGACGGGGGCGCCTCGTACCTGCCGGGTCCGTGATGCACGAAGCTCCCGTTCGTGACGTCCCACACTCTGCACTTCGGACAGCCGATGACTTCGTCGCCTTCGCCGTCCGGCGCGAAGCGGTAGTCGCCGTCGGTCACGATCTCGGCGACGGGAATCGGTTTCGGCTTCTCCTTGTCGATCGCCGCAATGCGTTCGGCAAGCGCCTTTGTTCTCGTCGACTCCTCGAGCGGCATGATGCGATCGAGATCACGCCGCGAGACGTTCGTGCCCTCGATGACCTGCCGCGCGAGCAGTTGCTCACCCGGCGTCCGCCGGGCTTCGGGCTTCGCGATGGCCCGCTGCACGTCATCGGGGAATTTCTTGTACGACTCCTGCCGGAGCTTCGCGACGTACGGCGCTTCGATCTTCTTGATCTCCGCTTTCAACGGCGCCTGGCGTGCTTCGATGTCCTGAAGCTTCTTCTCGTGGGCCTCGGCCTCCGCGCGGGGCACCAGCGGGTGCGTCGTCTCGACGTAGCCGAAGAACGCCGTGACGAGGTTGTAGTAGTCGCGCTGGGGAATCGGATCGAACTTGTGATTGTGGCAGCGCGCGCACTGCACCGTCAGCCCGAGCACGCCGCGGCCCGTCGTCGCGATCAGATCGTCGAGGTACTCGTAGCGGCGCTCCGGATTGTCCTTCTCACGAAACGCCACGCGCGGGCCGGCGCGGAGGAACCCGGTCGCGATGAACGTCTCGTCGCTTCTCGTCTCGAGCTCGTCGCCCGCGAACTGCTCTTTCAGGAAGACGTCGTACGGTTTGTCCTGGTTGAACGCGCGAATCACGTAGTCGCGGTAGCGCCACGCGTTCGGGCGATCGTAGTCCTGCTCGAAGCCGCTCGAATCCGCGTAGCGCGCGACGTCGAGCCAGTGCCGCCCCCACCGCTCGCCGTAGTGCGGCGAGGCGAGCAGCCTGTCAATCAAGCGCTCCCACGCGTCGGGTGCGTTGTCGGCGAGAAACGCGGCGGTTTCGGCGGGGCTCGGCGGCAAGCCGATCAGATCGAGGTACGCGCGGCGCAACAGCGTGAGGCGCCCCGCGCGCGGCGCCGCCTTCAGTCCCTTGCCCTGACGTGTCTGTTCCAGAAATCGATCGATCGGATTGTCGGAGCGAATTGAAACGGTGGGAACCGGCGCCTGGACCGGTAGCTTGAACGCCCAGTAATTACGGGCGGCAGACGGAATCCCGGCGTCCTGCTGAGCGGCAGCCGCGAGTCCCCACATACAGACGAGCGACGCCACAAAGGCCGGCCTGATCACGCAGCCCTCCCCGAATTGGCACCCCAATGCGCTGGCGAGCGCGTTGGGGACCCCGCTAGCCTCGAGAACCGGGCAATGATACTGCCCCTGAGGAATAAGGAATGAGGAATTCAGGAGGCGGAATGGTGCGAAATGCGGAATGATTCACCGCATTCGAAATTCCGGATTTCGGGTTCCTAATTCGATCCGACGGGCTTCTTTCCCGCCAGGAACCGCTCGACGCGGTTTCCGAGGTCCTTCAGGTACGCGGCGTCGCCGGCGGCGACCTCGGTTGTGACGTAGCCGCCATAGCCGACGTCGGCCAGCGCGCGGCGTACCTCCTGCCAGTCGACGTCGCCGTCGCCGATGTTGCGCCAGGCGAACCGGCCGTTCGGCCGATCGAGCTGGAAGTCCTTGATGTGCACCTTCGCGATGCGCGCGCCGAGCGTGCGGATCCAATCCTGCGGATAGCCGTAGAAGACGACGTTGCCGACGTCGAAATACGCCTTCACCCGCGGCGACTCGAACTCGTCGACGTAGCGGACGAACTCGAGCGGGCTCAGGAGGAATTTGTTCCAGACCTCCTCGACCGCGATCGTGACTTTCAGCTCCTGCGCGAGCGGCAGCAGCCGCGTCCGAATCACCTGTTGCGATCGGGTCCACGCGTCGCGATACGACGTCGTCTTGTCGACGACCGCCGGCACGAGCAGCACGGCGCTGGCGCCCCACAGAGCGGCGTTGCGCAGCGACGTCTCCATGCAGGCGACGCTGCGGTTCACGGCGTCCGGCTCGGCGCTCGACAGCGGGTAGCGCCAGTGATCGGTGTTCATCACCGAGTGGATCCGCAGCTTGGCCTTCTTGGCCTCCTCGCGAATCTCCGTGGCTTCCTCGGGGCGCGTGATCGTCTGCATTTCGATCGCCTGGAAGCCGGCGTCGGACGCCATCGCGAACCGCTGCGCGTAAGGCAGCTCGCGGGGCAGTAGGGAAATGTGCAAGGCCTTGCGCGGCCGCGGCGGAACCTGATCCTTCAGGTCCTTCGCGGCGACGGCGCAGACGGCGAGCGATTGCAGGAATTCACGGCGATCCATTTTTGCACCTGCGGTGGGGCCCCACCCCACCGCGAACTAACGCTGACGCCTCCGCCTCGGATTCACAGTCCTCGGCTCGGCATGGCCGCGGGCGCTTACACGTCACCCGTTCGCATCCGTTCTTTCAACATGTCCATCGTCCGCCACGCCATCGCGAGGATCGACCACGTCGTATTCTGCGTGCCGCCGCTGACGAACGGGCCCGCGTCGGCGAGGTAGATGTTCTTCACATCGTGCAGACGGCACGACGGATCGGTGACCGACGTCCGTGGATCGTTGCCCATGCGCGCGGTGCCAATCTCGTGAATCGAATAGCCGGGCGGGAACGTCTCTCGGATGACCCTGACGTCTTCCGCGCCCGCGGCGTGGAGCATCTCCTCGAGGCTGTCGCCCATGTCTTTCGCCATCTTCATCTCGTTGTCGCCGAACCGATAGTCGAAGCGGAGCACCGGAATGCCCCACGCGTCCTTCACGTGCGGATCGAGCAAGACGCGATTCTCTTTGCGCGGCAGGACTTCGCCGAAGCCGCCGAAGCTGACGATCGCGGGATAGTACTTCCTGACGCTCGACTTGAACGCCTTGCCATAACCAGGGAGGTCGTGCGCCATGTCCGGGTACTCCCAGCAGCCGCCGCCCCCTTGAAAGTGATAGCCGCGGATGAAATCCGGATGGCGATCGGTGACGTTGCGGAAGCGTGCGATGTACGGCGACACCGGCCGCCCGTCGTCGAGCGTCGACTCGGTGCCGATCCGCACCGGGATGAACCCGCTGCCGCGGATGCCCATGATGTGCTCGCTCAAGTAGCAGCCGAGCAATCCCGACGAGTTGCCGACGCCGTTCGGATACGCGCGCGATCGCGAGTTCAACAGGATGCGTGTCGAGTCGAGCGTGCCGGCGCCAAGCACGACGACGCGCGCGGTGAAATCCATCACCTCGCGCGTGTTCGCGTCGATCACGCGCACGCCGGTCGCCTTGTTCGTCGACGGATCGACGAGCACTTCAGAGACGATCGAGTACGGCCGGATCGTGAGGTTGCCGCTGTCGCGCGCCGGATAGACGAGCGCGGTCGGCGAGTGAAACGCCGCGCCGATGTCGCACCCGCGCCCGCATCGGCCCCGGCCTGCGCACCGCGCGCGATATTTATTCAGCACGCCGTCGGTCGTGACGCCGGCGCGACCCTGAATGTAGTGGCGCCCCATCTTGGCGACCGCGCGCTTGAACGCGACCTCCACGCAATTGAGCTTGTACGGACGCTGAAAGATCCCGTCCGGCACCTGGACGAGCCCTTCCTTCGTGCCGGAGCAGCCGAGCAGCACGTCGACCTTGTCGTAGTACGGCTTCACGTCGTCGTACCGAATCGGCCAGTCGACGTCGAACCCGTCGCGGCTCGCCGCGTCGAACTGCAGCGGACCGTAGCGCAGCGCGCCGCGTCCCCAGAAATTCGTCTTGCCGCCGAGCACGCGCGAGCGGACCCACGCGTACGGCGTCCCGGTGGTCGGATGCTGCCGCTCGTCGACCACCCAGTTGCGGGTGAATTTGCTCGCCGAGTACGACAAGACCTTGGTGGCGTTCTCGAACGTCTTGTTCGTGCCGTACGGCCGATCGAGGAAGTTGTACTCGGCGATCGCGATCGGCCGCTCGCCCGGCGGCAGCCGGTGGCGACGCATCGACGCGTACGGCCACTCCATCGTGCGGTACTCGGTCTTCTCGTCGATCATCCGGCCCGCTTCGAGCATCAGCACCTTGACGCCGTTCATCGCGAGGATGTACGCGGCCATGCCGCCGGCGGCGCCGCTGCCGACGACAATGGCGTCCCACTGCCCCGTGCCTGGCTTGATCGAACCGGCGAGCTGTTGCGACTGCTGCAGCGCGCGCGTGAGATTGACGTTCAGCGTCGGGTCGTCTTGCATGGTCACGCCCGCGCTTTCTGTCCGCAATGCGGACAATCCTTGCCGTCCTGCGTCTCGCAGCCCACGAACTCGCGTAGAAACTTGTTGCCCTTGTAGCGGAGCTCCTGCTCGATGCCGATCTTCGATGTGTAGTAGCCGTGAATCGTCGCGTCCTTCGTCATCACGAAGAACGCCTCGAGCGGCGTCTTCGGCGCGCGTTCGTTGCGGCTGATGTCGGTGAGGATGGCGTCGACCTGCGTCTCGCTCAGCCTGGCGAACGGCGCCTTGAAGCGCGCCGCCGCAGCCGCGTCGAGCGCGGCCAGACCGCCCAGCCACTGCAGCGTGAGCTCGCTCCCGGCTTCGCTCAGCAACAGATCGATGTAGTCGGCCACGCGCGCCTGCTTTGCGCCGGGTGACCGGTCGTCAGAGGGAATGATCGCCTCGACGAACGCCTCGAGGGTCGCGAATTGCGCGGGCGAGAGGACGTTGGGCTGCGGTGCTGCGCTGGTGTCCTGAATCCGTGCGAACGCGTTCAGTCCGGAGTCGGAGAGCCACGGCAGAAGCGCGACAGTTCCGGCGGCTTTCAGCGCGGTGCGGCGGGTAACCTTGGACATCTTTGGACCTTCTTGCGGGACATTCCTTCATGCGCGTGGGGCCGACCCCACGCTCATGGCTTACGGCTGCCCGCTCGCGGGATTCGGAGATTCTACGTCAGCGTGACGTGAATTCCGCGAGCCAGTTCTGGACCAGCACCCACCTCGACCTCGACCGGTCGCCGGCGTCTGTCCGTGTACGAACCATGACAAATCGTTTGCCGTCTCCCGTCACGTCAAAGAAGGGCGTGCCGAACGCGGTGAATTCCTCGCCGAGATCGAAGAGTTTCGCTGGCGCGCCCGCGGCAAACGTCGGACGAACGCTGATCGGGACGGCCATCATCTGCTTCGCACCGCCGAGCGGGCCACCGACGAACATCAGCTCGTTCGCGTCGCGGACCCATCGAGGGGTGCGTCCGTCGCCAGTCGAAATCTGCCAGCGCCCCTCGCCGCTCGGGAACCGCGTCACAAACACGTCGAGCTCTCCCGATGGTTGACGCTCGGTATATGCAACGAAGCTCCCGTCAGGAGAAACACGGGCGGGAGGCACCACGTTCGGTTCGGGGTCCGACTTGAACAGCCGCTGCTCGGGCCCGGCCGTTCCGCCGGCGTCGAGCGCCGAGTAACGAAGACGCAAGGCGCCTCGTTCCTCGACCAGATAGACAATATGGCGTCCGTCGTGCGAGATCGCGGGCGACAGAAGACGAAATCCCGGTCGATCGGCGGCACTGCGCCGATGTCGCGCGAGCCAAGCTGATCGAGATCCTTCACGCGAAGGTGTCCGTCGGCCAGGAAGGCGATCCGTTTTCCGTCCGGCGAGAGGGCGGGGCCGGCGACGCTGGATCCGCCGAGCGAGAGCTCGAGCTTTCGAAGCGGCGGCGGATCGGCCGGTCGTCGCGTTATCCACGCGGCGACTGCGCCGATGACCGCGATTGCCGCGATCGTCCACGGAAGCACGCGGCCGATCGCGAAACGGCCCGAGCCGGGAGCGAAGTCGCGCGGCGGCGTTGCGCCTGGCGACGACGAATCCGGTTGCGTCGGACCGCCGGCGAGCGCGATCCGCGCTTCGCCGACGTCGCGCAGGCGCTGCCTCGGATCGCGTTCGAGACACCGCGCGAGCAAGCGCCTGATGTGCGGCGGTGTGTTTGGCGGAAGCGCGTCGAGCTGTGGAGTGTCACGGAGTACCGCCGCGAGAGTTTCGGTGACCGTCTCGCCGCCAAACAGCCGCCGGCCGGTGAGCATTTCGAACAGCACGCACCCGAACGCCCAGATGTCGGCGCGCTTGTCGACGGCTTTGCCTCTGGCCTGTTCCGGCGCCATGTAGGCGGCCGTGCCGAGCACGATGCCCGCGCCCGTCATCGCTTGCCCACCGTAGCCTTGGCGAAGGTGGGTCAGCGTCGGCGAGTTCATCGGGTCGACTACGCCTGACGGATCGAGCGCCTTGGCGAGGCGCCGAAGTCGAGCACCTTCACAGTCCCGTCGCCGCGGACCTTCACGTTGGCCGGCTTGAGATCGCGATGGACGATGCCCTGATCGTGCGCCGCCTCGAGCGCCTCGGCGATCTGGCGTGCGATCTGAACAGCTTCGTCGATCTCTAATCCGCGTGGGGCCCCACCCCCACGCGCTGACGCGCTCGCACCGCGTCGTGCTCGCGCGTATCCAGAACAGAACGTCGCTGCACGTGCGCGTGCTTTGCAATTAGATCTGCGAGGGTCTCGCCTTCGACGAGCTCCATCACGATGAACGACAGCGCTCGGCCATCCGGTCCGTCTCGCCGCTCCAGGCCGTAAACGTGCGCGATGTGTGGATGGTTCAGCGAGGCGAGCACCTGCGCTTCGCGCGTGAAACGCGCGAGGCGATCGGGATCGGCGGCGAATGCGTCCGGAAGGATCTTCAGCGCGACGTCGCGATTGAGAGCGGGATCGTGGGCGCGATAAACCTCGCCCATGCCGCCGGCACCGACCGGCGCGACGATTTCATAGACGCCGAGACGAACGCCAGGCTGTAAGGACAGGGCCGGATTATAGTCATCCAACGGCACTCGGCTGAGCGAGTACAATCGCGGTTCTAAATAAGGAGCTCTTATGCTCGCCAACCGGCCGATTCGCGTGGTCGCGCTTGCACTCCTGATTCTTGCGCCGGCTCTTGCCCTTCGACAGGCCCAGGGCCTGGCCTCCCAGGTGCCCGGCGCGTCGGATCCCCCGAAGTACGTGCTGCCGCCGCAGAACATCGTCGAGGTGTTCGACGCCGAGCTGCTGCCGCAAACCTTCCTCAGCCCCAACCGGCAAGTGGTGGTGATGACGAAGGCGCGCGCGTATTCGACCATCGCCGAGCTGTCGCAGCCGATGCTGCGGCTCGCCGGCTCGCGCGTGAATCCGAAGACGAACGGCCCGCACCGCGCGTCGGGCCTGGCGGGCACCGGCATCTTCGCAATCACGCTGAAGAAGATCGATGGCGGTCCTGGAATCAACGACACGAATGTGACGATGCCGCCGCAGGCGCGCGTGTCCCACGTGAGATTTTCGCCCGACGGTTCACGTATCGCGTTCATCCAGACGAAAGACAGCGGCATCGAACTGTGGATCGCCGACACGGCGACCGGCAGCGCCAAAGCGATCGTGAGTGGCGTGGATCGGATCAACGCGATCACGCATGGCGAGACGACGCGGGCGCTCGATCCGTGCGATTGGCTCAAAGACAACCTGACGATGATCTGCAAGCTCGTGCCGCCGGGCCGCGGCCAACCGCCTCCGGAGCCAGCGGTGCCCTCGGGACCCAACGTGCACGAGAATTACGGCAAGGCCGCGCCGGCGCCGACGTACGAGGACTTGTTGAAGACGGCGTACGACGACGCGCTCTTTGAGTACTACTTCACGAGTCAACTGGCTGCGATCAATGCGAACACTGGCGCGAAGACGACGATCGGTCGCCCCGGCATCTTCACCACCGTGGCGCCGTCGCCCGACGGCCAGCATCTGCTCGTCGCAACGATCAGGAAGCCGTTCTCGCATCTGATGCCGATGCACGGCTTCGCGCAGGATGTACAGATATGGGCGCGCAGTGGCGCCGTCGAGAAAACGATCGTGGAACTGCCGTCGCACGAAGGCGTTCCGCTGACCGGAGTGGAGCCGGGCCCGCGCGCGTTTCACTGGCGCGCCGATCAGCCGGCGACGATTCTCTGGGTCGAAGCGCTCGATGGCGGCGATCTGAAGAACAAGGTCCCGTTCCGCGACAAGGTGATGGCGTTCGCCGCGCCGTTCACCGCGCCGGCCGTCGAAGTCGCGAAGACCGAGTGGCGTCACGGCACCATTGGTTACACCAACACCGGCATTGCGCTCCTCACCGAGAACGATCGCGCGTCGCGCCGCACGCGCACGTGGATCCTCGAGGCGGGCGCGGCGACGCGGAAGGTGTGGGACCGCAAGCAGGACGCGGCGTACGAGAACCCAGGCGATCCCGTCGCGCGACGTGTGGACACCGACGGGCGCGGCGGCGGACGCGGCAGCGCACGCGGCCCCTTCGGCGGTGCCGCGATCGTTCAGAACGGCGACTACATCTATCTCGCCGGCGAGGGCGCGTCGCCAGAAGGCGATCGGCCGTTCCTCGATCGGCTGAACGTCAAGACGCTGAAAACCGAGCGTCTCTTCCGCTCGTCGTCCGAGTCGCTCGAATCGTTCATCGCGCCGATGAACGATCAGATGACGAAGATTCTCACCCGCTACGAGACGCAGAAGGACGCGCCGAACTACTACGTTCGCGACATTGGTCCCGGCATCGACGACGCGCGGCGCGCCGTCACGACGTTCAAGGATCCGCAGCCGCGCGTGCGCGACGTCCTCCGGCAGTACGTCACCTACAAGCGCGCCGACGGCGTCACGCTGTCGGGCACGCTCTACCTGCCGCCCGGATACAGGCAAGGCACGAAAGTTCCGCTCGTCATGTGGGCGTATCCGCGCGAGTTCGGCGACGCCGATTCGGCCAGCCAGGTGACCGGCTCGCCGAATCAGTTCACGATGCTCCGCGGCGCGTCGCACATGTTCCTGCTCCTCTCCGGGTACGCGATCTTCGACAACCCGACGATGCCGATCATCGGACCTGGTGAAACCGCGAACGACACCTACATCGAGCAGCTCGTCTCGAGCGCGCAGGCGGCCGTGGACAAGGTCGTCTCGATGGGCGTCACCGATCGCGATCGGATCGGCGTCGGCGGACACAGCTACGGCGGCTTCATGACGGCGAACCTGCTGGCGCACTCGAGGCTCTTCCGCGCCGGCTTTGCCGAGAGCGGCGCGTACAACCGGTCGCTGACGCCGTTCGGTTTCCAGAGCGAGCGGCGCACGTTCTGGGAGGTGCCGGATCTCTACGCGAAGATGTCGCCGTTCTGGCACGCGAACCAGATCAAGGATCCGATCCTGCTCATGCACGGCGAAGCGGACGACAACACGGGCACGTATCCGATCAACTCGGAGCGGCTCTTCGCGGCGCTGAAGGGATTCGGCGCCACCACCCGCCTCGTGATGCTGCCGAACGAAGCGCACGGCTACGCCGCGCGCGAAACGCTGCTGCACGTGCTCGCCGAGCGGGTGAACTGGTTCGATAAATATGTAAAGAACGCGGGCGCGCGACCGACAAGCGACGCGCAGCGATAGCAACACCCTTAGCCACGAAAACACGAAACACGAAAAAGAGATCAAACTTCTTTTTCGTGCTTTCGTGCTTTCGTGGTTGCATTTGAAAAAACGTGGCTCTGCGGGTTCTGCGGTTGCGTTTGATGACCTACGGCATCTGGTAGTAGCCAAATCCGCCCCATAGATTGACCGTTTGTTGCTGCATGTCTCGAACCTGACCAAACGATACGGACACCTCACCGCGCTCATCGAGGTGTCCTTTTCCATCCGGCCCGGAGAAGTCCTCGGCCTCATCGGTCCCAACGGATCCGGCAAGACGACGCTGTTCGAGTGTCTCGGCGGCGTCCTGCCCGCCGACGGCGGGTCGGTGTCGGAGAACGGCCGCGCGCTGACCCCTCTCAGTGATGACGAGCGCAAAGCGCGCGTCTTCTATCTGCCCGACGCCATCGCGCCGTGGCCGACCGAGACCGTTCGATGGGCCCTCGACTTCATCGTTGGTTTCTTTGGCGACCAACGACCAACGACGAATGCCCAACGACCAGCGACCACTGATGTGGTGCGCCAGCTCGCTCTCGACGGGCTCCTCGATTCGCCGATCGGCACGCTGTCCAAGGGTCAACGCAAGCGCGCCCTGCTCGCCATCGGTCTGCTGACACCGCAGCCGATCCTGCTCGCCGACGAGCCGTTCGACGGCCTCGATCTTCGCCAGACGCGCGACGTCGCCGAAACGCTGCGCTCGCACGCGGGCGCCGGCCGCACGATGTTTCTGTCGATCCACCAGATCAACGACGCCGCGCGGGTCTGCGATCGGTTCGTGCTGCTGAGCGGCGGCCGCGTCTGCGGCGAGGGGACGCTTGACGAACTCTCCCGGAAAGCTGCAGCTCTCGACAGCCGCGAGGCCGGCCAGGCCGAGCGTGGAAGCTTAGAAGAGATCTTCCTTGCCCTCACGTAGCTTCGTCTGGCTCGTGAGGAAGGAGTGGCGCGAGCTCGTCGCGTCGCGCTCGTGGTGGATTCTGCTCTTCGCCATGGGACCGCTCGTCGGCGTGTCGTTCATCAGCGCCGTACGGACCTACGCCGAAGCGAGTGGCCTGAACGGCACGGCAGTCGGGCAAGGGGTCGGCCAAGCGTTCTCGCCGCTCATTGGCGTCTGGGCGCCGACGTTCAGCGCGTGCGAGCTCGCCGCCGCATTCCTCCTCCCGTTCGTCGGCATCCGGCTCGTGTCCGGCGATCGCCAGAGCGGCGCGCTGAAGATCGAGCTGCAGCATCCCATGCCGGCGTTGGGCCGCATCTCGGCGAAAGCGCTCGTGCTGCTCGCAGGTTGGTGCATCGCCACGACGGCCCCGGCCCTGGCGATCGTCCTGTGGAAAAGTTACGGTGGCAGCCTCTACCCGCCGGAGCTCGCCACCGTCGTGTTCGGCCACCTGCTGAACGCGGGGCTGACGATCGCGCTGGCGGCGGCGACCGCGTCACTGACCGAACATCCGTCGACCGCCGCGATCCTCACGCTGAGCGTGACGGTCGGCACGTGGATCGTGAACTTCATCGCCGCGGTGCACGGCGGCGTCTGGGAGCGCGCGGCCGGCTACACGCCGACGGCGATGGTCGCCGAGTTCCAGCACGGCCTCATTCGTCTCGACGTCGTGCTCGTCGCGCTCGCGCTGATCGTCACCGGGCTCGGCCTCGCGGCGATCTGGATGCGGCTCGGCGTGCCGGTGCGGCGCCGCGTGAACGAATCGATCGCGCTCGGCGCGCTCATCGCCGCCATGATGTTCGCCTGCACGTTCGTGACACCGAGCTGGGACACGTCCGAGAGCCGCGGCAATTCGTTCGCCGAAGCGGACGAAGTGACGCTCAGGACGATTCGGGCGCCGCTGCGGATCGAAGCGCATCTCAGCAAAGAACGCGTTGGACGCCCGCCGGCGACGTTCGAGCCGATGGTCGGCACCTGGGTCGTCGCGAAGGACGGATCCGACAACGTGATCATGGTCGACGGCCGGCCGTGGGTCGCGAGCAAAGACAATCCCACGAAGCTCCTGATCGAGAGCGCGCGCCGGCTGTACGGCACGTCGAACGAAGAGCTGATGGACAACGCGAAGCAGTTCGCGTACTTCCCGGTCGCCGTGCTCAGGGGGCTCGACAACTTCAGCAACGGCACGATCAGCGTGAAGTTCAAGACGATCGCCGGCGACGCGGACCGCGCGTCGGGCATCCTCTTCAACGTCAAGCCGAACGGCGACTGGCTCGCCGTCCGCTACAACGACACCGAGAACAACGTCGCGCTCTGGGAATTCCACAACGGCATGCGCCGCAACATGCGCTTCAGCGATCGCGCGAAGAAGTTCATGCTCGACCGCGCCGTGTGGCACGAGCTGAAGCTGACGATCAAAGACGCCGATCTGAAGACGTGGCTCGACGGCGAGCTCGCGCTCGAGTACACGCTCGGCACGATGCCCGGGCCGGGACGCAACGGCGCGCCGCCGAATCCGGATCTCATCCCCGCGAACAACCCGGTGCTGCAACCGCCGATCAAGGGCAAGGTCGGCTTGTGGGCCAAGACTGACAGCACCAGCTACTTCAAGGACTACGTGGTGACCCAATGAGGGGCGGGATGCGCCGGATGGGCCTCTCGGCCTCCGCTATGACCGCCAGACCCCGACCGATGCGACGAACAACGTCGTCCCACGCGCACGAAAACACGAAAACGACAAAACGTTTTTCGTGCTTTCGTGTTTTTGTGGTTGCATTTTGATCTTCCTGGTTGGTTGAAGGGGTGATGAGAGTTCGAGCGTGCCCACCGCGATAGACGTCTCCTCCGTCGTTGGTCTGATCGCGGTCGGGATTTTCACCGCGCAGATTCTGCTCGGCCTGCTGCTGTCGGTCGGGTACAACCCGCGCCGCAAGTTTCCGCGTCTGAACGTCAAACTGTTCACCTTCCACAACTGGCTCGGGTACCTCGGCCTCGCCACGGCGTTCACGCATCCGATGATCCTGCTGCTCTCCTCGACCGTGGGCTTCCGGCTGTTCGACATCTTCGTGCCGATCTGGTCGCCGACGCAGCCGTTTCCGAACACGCTCGGCGCTATCGCGCTCTATCTCGTCGCCTTCGTCGTCGTCACGTCGTACTTCCGCCGGCTCTACGCGCATCACACGTGGAAGCTCCTGCACTACACCGCGTACGGCGCCGCGGCCGTGTTCTACCTGCACGGCACGCTGGCGGATCCGCTGCTGCAGAACCGGCCGGTTGACTTCATCGATGCGGAGAAAGCGTACGTGGAAGGATGCGGGCTGCTGGTCGTCGGGGCGACGGTATGGCGGTACAGAGCGAGGCGCGGCCCTCGGGGCGTGCCGTCGTTGCAAGTCTGAAGTCTGAAGTCTGAAGTGAAGATTGAAGCTGGAAGCCGGAAGCCGGAACGCTCGAGCGCGGGTCGAGGCTTAGAACTTCGAGACTTCCAACTTCGCTTCAGACTTCAGACTTTGATGACTACGTCTGCTTCCAGTTGCGGCCGTTCCACTTGTACCCGAGGACGCGGCCGGTCGAGCCAAGCACGGTCACCGCACGGGCCGACAGCGCTTCGTTCGGCAACGCGACGAACACCGAGCCGTTGATCGTCGAGCCGTTTTGGTTGATCAGTTGGCCGTCGGCGGAGAACTTCACTTCGCTGGCGACGCCGAAGGCGACGGCGGACGTATTGCCGAACGCGTCCGGTGTGTCAGGCACGCCGTTGACGAGGACGAATCTCGAGCCGCCCGCGATCGTGACCGTCGACACGACCGTGAAGGCCCCGCCAGGGCGCTCCTCGCGCATGATGACGACCTCGTTGCCGTTCGTGAACGTCAGGCGCATGTTGTGGCGCTCGGCGATTGCGAGCTGGCGCGCCTGATAGATCTGCGATAACACCGCGCGCATTCCGGCGTCGGCTTTCACGCCCGGACGTGCGGCCGTCGTCTGGGAGACTGCGACACCCGCCAGGACGCCGAACACGCCCAGCGCGAACATCACTTCGATCGAACTGAAGCCGGATTGGGAACTGTATCGCCGATCGGTTGTGGTCATTGCCGTCTTGTGCAGGGCAAAACGGAGACCGTCCTGTAGAGCTGTGGGTAAGGGCTCAGAATTGCAGCGGTTTGCGGCTAATTGCTGCGACGCGCGGCAACGGGTGGAATTGCCGAATTGTGTAGCGAGGTGCCAAAACTGAAAGTCAATCCGACGATGACGACGACGACCGCGCCGATCACGTTGTGCCAGAGGAACTCGATCCAGGGCAGTTGGAACGCGACGGTCAGCACCACGACCATGCCCGCGATGAGACCCCAGAAGGCGCCGCGCGCGGTCGCGCGCTTCGTCACGATTGCGAGGATGAAGACGCCAAGAAGCGATCCGTAGAAGAACGACCCGTAGCGGTTGACGACCTCGATGAGCGAGCCCTGGTTCGCCGCATACATCGCGACCACGCACGCGAACAGACCCCAGAAGATCGTCGCGACCTTCGACACGGTCACATAGTGCGCGTCGCTCGCCTCCTTCACGAAGTGGCGGCGGTAGAAATCGATGATCGTCGCCGTCGCCAGCGCATTCAGCTCGCCGCCGCTCGCCGACATCGCCGCCGCGAAGATCGCCGCAATCATCAGTCCGACCAGACCGATCGGCATCCGCGTCGTGATGAACGTCGGAAAGACGTAGTTGACGTCGTTGTAGCCGGCATCGCCCGTCGCTTCGCGGACGACACCCGCGGCCTTCGATCGGACGTCCCTGACGCGCGCGTCGGCGGCGAGAAACGCGTCGCGATCGTCCAGCGCGGCGGCCTCGCGCCTGGCGCCGGCAGCGGTCTCGAACTCCCGCTCGAGCGCGGCGTACTCCGCCGCGCGCGGGCTGGCAAGCACCTGCGCGTCGTACGCGCGGTTGAAGAGCATCGGCGCAGGCTGGAACACGTAGTAGACGAACACCAGCACGCCGGCGCCGAGAATCAGCAGTTGCAGCGGGATCTTGACGTAGGCGCTCATCAGCAGCGACTGGCGCGCTTCGTCGATCGATTTCGCGGTCAGGTAGCGCTGCACCTGGCTCTGATCGCAGCCGAAGTACGACAGCATCAGGAAGAGGCCGCCGATCATCCCCGACCAGAACGTGTACCGCTGGCTCATGTCGAACTGGAAGTCCACGGCCTTCAACCGGCCGGTCGCGCCCGCCAGATGCAGCGCACCGTTCAGGCTCACGTGCTGCAGGATGCCGTACAGCAGAATCGCGACGGCCGCCGACATCCCGAACACGACGATGAACATCTGCTTGACGTCGGTCCAGGCGACCGCCTGCACGCCGCCGAGCGTCGTGTAGACGATCATCGGGACGCAGATCACGAGAATCGTGACCGGCAGCGTCCAGCCCAGAATCGTCGACATCACGACGGCGGGCGCCGCGAGCGTCACGCCGAGCGACATGGCGCGGCCGATGAGGAACAGGAAGCTCGCGAGCGACCGGGTCCGCGCATCGAACCGGCGCTCGAGATATTCGTACGCGGTGTAGACGCGCGCGCGGGTGAAGAACGGCACGACCGTGAGCGACAGGATGACCATCGCGATCGGCAGGCCGAAGTAGAACTGCACGAAGCGGAGGCCCGTGAGGTACGCCTGCCCCGTCGTGCCGACGATCGTGACGGCGCTCATCTGCGTCGCCATCACCGACAGTCCGACTGCCCACCAGGGGAGCGCGCGGTTGGCGAGGAAGTAGCCGTCGACTTTGTCGGTCCCTTTCGATCGCCGCAGACCGTCGACGACGATCCACGTCAAGTACGCGACGACGACAACCCAGTCGAGGAGACGCATCTGGGATTACGGCTTAAACGCAACCACGAAACCACGAAAACACGAAAACACGAAAAGAACCTGTCCTCTTTTCGTGCTTTCGTGGTTGCATTTTTTGGTTCTGCGCGTCACGAGAACACGCGGCCGAGCACCCAGAGCGCGACGATGATCACGGCCTCGAGGACGACGACGCGAACGTACGTGGCGGTCATCGGCGTATCGCCGTCCGAGCTCTCTGTTCCGAGTTCTGAGCTCTGAGTTCTCGAGGTCACAGCGCAGCGCTCCGATCGGCGAGCTTGCGTTCCGCGTCGGCGAGCGCGTTGGTGGCGTTCGTCCACCAGCTCTCGTCGGCTTCCAACTGCTGGCGGGAGGCCTTCGCCGCGCGCGCCGTCTCTTCGGGCGCCGGACCGCCCAGCGTCTTGCGCACGTTCACGAAATGCCGCGGGCTCAACACCTCGGCCAGCGCGGCTTCGGAGTACTCGAGCGGCGACCCGAGGACGTCGCGCGAGGCGTCGGCGAGCAGCTCCGACAGCGGCCGCGCCGGCTCGCGCCGCGTGGCGTCGATCAACCGGCTCGCGATGCCGTGCGCGCTCTTGAACGGCAATCCATGATCGCGCACCAGCGTATCGGCCAGCTCCGTCAGCGTCGTCCAGCCGTCGGCCGCGCGCGCTTCCAACCCGGCGGCGTCGAATTCGGCCGTCCTCATCGCGGCGGCGACGAGCTTCGTGGCGCGCGTCGCGTCGCGAAACATCGCGAACACGAGCGGCTGGAGGTCGTCCTCGGTGTCGACGATGTCGCCGAACGGCGTGTTGTGCACGGTCGTCACGATGGCCTGCGCCTGACCGAGCGCCTTGCTGCCGATGGCGCGCGCGTGCTCGAGCGCCACGGGATTCCGCTTCTGCGGCATGATGCTGCTGCTCTGCACGTAGCCTTCGCCGACGCGCAGGTAGTCGAACTCCGCCGTGGACCACAGCAGCAGATCCTGGACGAAGCGGCCGAGTCCGACCAGCAGTACCGAAGCGGCCGACGTGCTTTCGAGCAGGTAGTCGACGGTCGCAATGCTGCCGTACGTGTTGCCGGTCGGACCGCAGAAGCCGAGCAGGTCGGAGGTGGCCTGCCGATCGATTCGGAAGCCGGTGCCGGTAATCGCGCACGCGCCGAGCGGATTCCGGTTCGTGCGATCGTAGGCGCCTTTCAACCGCACGGCGTCGCGCTCGAGCTGTTCGATCATCGCGAGCATGTAGTGCGCGACCGTGGTCGGCTGCGCGCGCTGCGTGTGCGTGTGCACCGCGAACACCGTTTCGCGATGGCGATCGACGATGTCGAGCAGCGACCGGCGCAGCTCGAACGTGGCGGCGACGAGGCCGAGGATGAACTCGCGCTGCCGCATCCGGTACATCGTCATATCGATGTCGTTGCGCGATCGCGCGGTGTGCAGGCGGCCGGCGGCGTCCTCGCCGCAGGCGGCGACGATCAACCGCTCGACGAAAAAAAAGAGATCCTCGTAGCTGCCGTCGTACTTCGCCTGCCGGACGTCCTCGATCGAGACCGAGTCGAGCGCTTCGCGAATCCGATGCGCGTCCTCGGCGGACACGATGCCCTGCGCCGCGAGCATCGCGAGATGCGCGTAATGAATCGCCATCAGCGGCGCGAGGAACAATTCCTTCGCGTCCTCGAAATTCTCGTTGAGCACGTAGGTCACGTACTCGGGCGCAAATTTCATCGATCAAAAGTATAGTTCGATTATGCGAACCACAGCAGCGACCGTCCTCGCCGCTCTTCTGTCATTCGCGACATTGATCATCGGGATCATCGGGATCACCGGGACCACCGGGACGGCGCAGAGCGGCGCGCCTGGAGAAAATGCCGCGCGAGCGAGAGAGATTTTCAAGGAGCTGATCGAAATCAACACGACCGACTCGGTCGGCAGCACGACGAAGGCCGCCGACGCGATGGCGGCGCGGTTGAAGGCCGCGGGGTTCACCGACGTGCAGGTGCTTGGTCCCGATCCGCGGAAAGGCAACCTGGTCTTGCGATGGCGCGCGCCTTCGAGTACCGCGGCGCGGAAGCCGCTGCTGCTCCTCGCGCACCTCGACGTCGTCGAGGCGAAGCGCGAGGACTGGTCCTTCGATCCGTTCGTGTTTCTCGAAAAAGACGGGTTCTTCTACGGCCGCGGCACGAGCGACGACAAGGCGATGGCCGCGCAGGTCGTCGCGAACCTGATCCGGTTGAAAGAGGAAGGCTACACACCCGACCGCGATCTGATCCTCGCGCTCACCGCCGACGAGGAGGGCGGCAACTTCAACGGCGTCGACTGGCTCCTCACGAATCATCGCAATCTCATCGAAGCGGAGTTCGCGATCAACGAAGGCGGCGGCGGCAACATGCGGAAGGGCAAGTACCTCACCAACGAGGTCCAGGCGAGCGAAAAGGTGTTTCAGGACTTCCGGCTCGAGGTCACCAACGCCGGCGGCCACAGCTCGCTGCCCGTGAAGGACAACGCGATCTACCACCTGTCCGAGGGGCTCGCGCGCCTGGCGAAGTTCGACTTCCCCGTGCAGTTGAACGAAGTCACGCGCGCGTACTTCGAGCGGTCGGCGTCGGTCGAGAGCGATCCGAAGGTCGCGGCTGACATGCGCGCCGTCGCGCGGGCGACGCCGGATCTCGCCCGCCTCCGCTCGCGTGCGCAGACAGACGCGAGCTCCGGCGAGGCTCGCCGGAGCGCCGAAGGCGCGGCGGCGGCCGCGGCGGGCCGCTTGTCGGCCGCGGTGCCATACTGGAACTCCCTGATGCGCACGACGTGCGTGGCGACCCGGCTGGCAGGAGGGCATGCGAACAACGCGCTGCCGCAGCTCGCGAGCGCGAACGTGAACTGCCGCATCCTGCCCGGCGTGTCGCCCGCGTCTGTCCGCGACAAGCTCGTCGACGTCCTGGCCGATCCGGCGATCAAAGTGTCGTTCGTCGGCGAGGCCAATCCGAGCAAGCCGTCACCGCTGCGCCCCGACGTCATGAATGCGGTCGAATCGCTGACCAGAGAGATGTTCCCCGGCGTGGTGGTCGTGCCCGTGATGAGCACGGGCGCCACCGACGGCCTGTACCTCCGGAACGGCGAGATTCCGACGTACGGGATCGACGGAACATTCGGCGACATGGACGACGTGCGTGCGCACGGACGCGACGAGCGCGTCGGCGTGAAGCAATTCTTCGAGGGGCTCGAATTCCAGTACCGTCTCATCAAGATGCTGTCGTCTGCCTCCAGCGGCTCGGCCGCGTCACAGCCGGGCGGCGGCACTGGCGCGACGCCCCGGCCGAGCCGAGAGGCGAGGCCGGTGGAAACGAAGACCGCGCGCGTCGACGAGATCTTTTCGCGATTCACGACGTCCGAATCGCCCGGCTGCGCCCTGGCCGTCGTGCAGAACGGGAAGATCGCGTACGAACGGGGCTACGGACGGGCGAGCCTCGAGCTCGACGTCCCGATTACACCGCAGACGGTCTTCGACATCGGCTCGACGTCGAAACAGTTCACCGCGTTCTCGCTGCTCCTGCTCGAGCGCGACGGGAAGCTCTCGCTGGACGAGGACATTCGCAAGTACGTGCCGGAAGTTCCCGACTACGGCCCGCGGATCACGATCCGCCATCTGCTGACGCACACCAGCGGCCTTCGCGACTACACGGATCTGCTGGGATTCGACGGGCACGACACGGCGGATTCCACCGACGACCGAGATGCGCTCGACCTCATCGCGCGCCAGCGCGGCGTGAACTTCGCGCCAGGCGAAGAATGGCGGTACAGCAACAGCGGCTTTTTCCTCGCGTCGATCATCGTGCGACGCGCGTCGGGACAATCGCTGACGGCGTTCGCGCGCGAGCGGATCTTCCAGCCGCTCGGCATGACCAGCACGCAGTTCCTCGACGACACGACGCGGGTCGTGCCGAAGCGCGCGACGGCGTACTCGCCCCGACAAGGACGACAAGCCGCGTCCGGCGGCGGATTTCGCGTCAACATGTCCGACTGGAATCAGACCGGCGACGGCGCCGTCCAGACGACCGTCGAGGATCTCGCGCGCTGGGACGAGAACTTCTACACGTCCAAGGTCGGCGACGCGCGCATGCTGCAGGCGATGCAGACGCCCGGCCGGCTGAACACCGGCAAGGCGCACGACTACGGTCTGGGTCTGACCATCGGCTCGTATGGCGGGCTGAAGCGCGTGTCGCACGGCGGATCGTGGGCCGGCTATCGCGCCGAGCTGATGCGCTTTCCCGAGCGGCACACGTCGATCATCACGCTCTGCAATGTGTCGAACTCGGGACCGACAGCGCTGGCGGAATCAGTGGCGGCTGTCTGGTTGGCCGATGCCGGCCTGGGGACGTTGTCGCCACCGGCGCCGCGCGCGAGTGCTGCCACACCGCCGCCGGCACCGCCGAGTCTCTCAGACGACGAGCTGCGCGCGCACGCCGGCCGGTACGCGTCGCCAGAGCTGACGCTGCCGTGGATCGTCGAGCTGGTGGACCATCAGCTGCGTGTGCGGATCCGGAAGGGATCCGGCGATGTCCTCACGCCCGTGTCGCGCGACGAGTTCCGGTTGTACGGCACGCGGATCACGTTCGAGCGCGACGCGCTCGTGATCACGAACCGGGGTGTGGAGAAGCTGCGGCTTGCGAAGGTTTCGTCGGGATCGTCGTAGGGGCGGACCCGCGTGTCCGCCCGGGCCGACACATGGGTCGGCCCCTACCGATCACCTTTCGTGATCTTGTTTCCGTCGTTCACCCACTGATTCCAACCGCCAAGGAGCGCGCGGATGTCCTTCACGCCGCGCTGCTGAAGCATGAGCGCCGCACGGGCGCTCGTGGCTTCGTCGTGTCAAGCACAGTAGGTGACGACCGTCTTCGTCGTCGCCAGCAGCGTCGCGACCGTCTTCTCGTGCGACTCCGGCCACGTCATCTGCCCTTCGAGCGGCAGCAGGATCGCGCCGGGGATGTGGCCGAGCGGAAAGGCGTCTTGGTTGCGCGTGTCGACGATGATGACGTTCTTCGCAGCGATGAGCTTCTTGAAGTCTTGCTGCGAGATCCGGGGCGCGTCGATCCCTTGTGGCGCCGGGGTCCCCAATACGGCACCCGCATTGGGGTGGCCCGCCGGGGTCCCCAACGCGGCACCCGCGTCGGGGTAACCGAGGAGTGCAACGGTGAGAAGGGCGAGCAGCGTGCGCATCATTATTAATATACGCCGGATGACCACCTCGTCCGCGCGGGCGCGCGCGCCGAACGGCCCAGCCAGGGATGTTGCGATCGGCCGCGACCCGGACGTCCTCGCCGGCTTTCTCGAGGACGCGGCGCATTTTCCGGGTGGTCACGCCGATGGAGTGATCGCCGCGTCGAGCGAAGCCGACGTCGCCGCCGCCGTGCGATCGGCCCGCGCGCTCCTGCCAATCGGCGCACAGTCGTCGCTGACCGGGGGCGCGACGCCGATGGGCGAGACGCTGCTGACGACGTCGCGGCTGAACCGCATCGAAGCGATGGGCGACGACTGGGTCCGTGTGCAGGCGGGCGTGACGCTCGCCGAGCTCGACGCGGCGCTCGCGGCCGCCGGCAAGTACTACCCGCCGACGCCGACGTTCATGGGCGCGTTCGTCGGAGGGACCGTCGCCACCAACGCCGCCGGCGCCGCGACCTTCAAGTACGGCACGACACGCGACTGGGTGCGCGCGCTGACCGTGGTGCTGCCGGACGGCGACGTGCTCGACATCGAGCGAGGCACGACTCGGGCGTCAGCGGAATTCATCATCGTCACACGCGATCGCACGCTCAGCGTGCCGGTTCCGCGATACCGGATGCCCGGCGTGCCGAAGTGTTCCGCCGGCTACTTCGCGGCGCCGGACATGGATCTCATCGATCTGTTCATCGGCTCGGAAGGCACGCTCGGCATCGTCAGTGGCGTCACGTTGCGTGTGCTGCCGGCGCGTCCGGCGCAGTGTCTGGCGTTCGTGCCGTTCACCGATCGGCGCGCCGCGATGACGTTGGTGCGCGATGTTCGCCGTGCGGCGCGTGAGACGTGGACGACCGGGGATCCTCGCGGCCTCGACGTGTCGGCGATCGAGCACATGGACGCGCGCTGCCTCGCGCTCCTTCGAGAGGACGGGATCGATCGCCTGTACGGCGTCCCGATTCCCGCCGACGCGGCGATGGCGCTGCTCGTCACGCTGGAGTTGCCGCCGGGGATGACTGCGGAAGGCGCCTTCGACGAGATTGGCCGCGCGCGCGACTCGTTCGCGCCGGACACGCCGCTGGTTCGCTTCTGCCGTGCGCTCGATCGCGCCGGCGTGTTCGACGAGGTCGAAATCGCCGTACCGGGCGATCACGCGCGCGCGGCGCAGCTGCTCGCCGTCCGGGAGGCGGTGCCGGCGGCGGTGAACGCCCGCGTCGGCCGCGCGAAGCAGAGCGTCGACGCGCGCATCGCCAAGACGGCCGCCGACATGATCGTGCCGCTCGATCGGTTCGAGGAGCTGCTGTCGTTCTACGACGAAGAGTTCCAGCGGCGCGGACTCGACGCGGCGGTGTGGGGACACATTTCGGACGGCAACGTGCATCCGAACGTCATCCCGCGGTCGATGGCGGACGTGGAGTCGGGGAAGGAAGCCATTCTCGCGTTCGGCCGCGAAGTGATTCGCCTGGGCGGATCGCCGCTCGCCGAACACGGCGTCGGCCGCAATCCGGTGAAACAGCAACTGCTGCGCGAGCTGTACGGAGAAACCGGGATCGACCAGATGCGAGCCGTCAAACGCGCGATCGATCCCGAATGGAAGCTTTCGCCGGGAGTATTGTTCCCGGCGCCCGGCTGATCACGAAGATCACGAAGATCACGAAGGTCACGAAGAACGCTTTTGTACAGGAAGGCTTCGTGGCCTTCGTGATCTTCGTGTGCTTCGTGATGGAGCGTCAGCCTCACGCGACCAAAACCGCGAGCGCGACGACCGCCAGGCCCGCAACGATGAACCACACCGCGAGATCGCCCGTAATCCCGGCCTCGACGCGTGCGTCATCTCGATCGAGACTTCTCGCGATCTGAGACTGCGCCGTGAACGCCATCGCGAACGCCAGCAGCAGCAACAGCCATCCGCCACCGAGCGCGACTCGGGCGCCGATCGCTCCGCCAATCAGCCTCGCGGAAAAAAGCAACGTCCCGAGCCAGCTCGCCACCGCGACGCCGGCAAGCAGTCGAACCCGTCCGATTTCGCGATCCGCCGCCTGACGTCTCCCCTCCAGCCGCAGCGCGCGCTCCGCCCGTTCGCGCTCGGCCTCGAGCTGAGTGCGCTCGAATTCGAGGCGCCGCGTATCGCGCTCGAAGGCTTCCTTCAAGGCCGCGACGACGACACCGGCGAGCCGCGCTTCGAGAGTCCCCGGGGCGCCAGGCAGCGCGCCGGCGCGGCCGGATGGTTCGAGCGCCTGCTGCTGTGCCTCGGCCTCGCCGCTCTGCGCCGCCGCCTGGCGAATTTTGCGGCTGCGCGCCAGATCGGTGACGCCGATGACCACGTCGAGAATTCGGAGCCACGGGACTGGCATTATTTCGGCCCCAGCCAGGCGTCGCGGAATTTCTTCTGCGCGTCGCTCGGCGAATCGACCGGAACGACTTCGAGCCCGGGGTTCTCGCCAAGCGTGACCGTTGCGGTCTTCGTCCGGCCGGTGCGATCGGTGAACGCGATCGCGATCCGATCGCCGGGCTTGTGCCGGGAGACGAGGGCGGCGATGTCGTTGTCGTTGCCGATCCGCTGACCGTCGAGCTCACGCAGCTCGTCGTCCTGGTCGAGGCCCGCGGCGTACACCGGCCAGGTCGGCGCGACGAGCGTGCTGACGCGGGCGCCGTCGCGCGGCTGGACCCGCAACTCGCCGAGCCACGCGCGCCCCGGCTGGCGCTTCCGCAGCGCGAATCCCGCGCGCGCGAGCAGACGTCCGTAATCGGCGGCCTCGCGCCCTTCGATGTACTTCGCGAAGAAGTCGTGCGCGAACGCGCGATCGCCGCTGACTTTCGCCAGCGTCTCCTCGGCGTCGGCGAGGGAGTAGGGACGATCGACGTAGCCCTCGCGGCTGCCGCCCGGCTTCCCGTACGTCTGCCACATCGCGCGCATGTAATCGTCGAGCGACACGCGGCTGTCGGTGCGATCGCGCAGCGCGAGATCGAGCGCGACGGCAATCGCGCCGCCGTAGGTGTAGTACGAGATGACGGTGTTCGACCAGTTGGTGCGATCGACGGTCCGCCCCTGATCGATGAACGGCGCCATAAGGCTCATGTCCGCCGCCGATCGCACCGTACGTCCCGGATCGTTGACGACCGCATCGACGATGTTCGTCAGCGCCCGCGCGGTGGATCCGAGATCCTCGAGACCGGCGCGCTGCAGCGTGAGCGGTCCGTAGTACTGCGTGAAGCCTTCCGCCAGCCACAGCGAGTCGGTCAGGTTCGCGCGATCGAAATCGAACGGTTCGAGCCCTTTCGGCCTGATGCGCTCGACGTTCCAAGCGTGAAAGAACTCGTGCGCCACCGTGTCGTCCAGCCGTCCGCGGCCAACGGCCGGCGAGGTGATCACCGTGCTGTTGCGGTGCTCCATGCCGTCGCCGTCCGCGTACGGCAGGTGGTCGATGATGAACGTGTAGTAGCCCGGCTCGTACTCCGGGTACTCGCCGTAGATGGCGCCTTCCTGCCGGACGATCTTCTCGGCGTCCCTCGCGAGCGCGTCGGCGTCGAACTCGCTGCCCGCGTGATGGAGCGCGATCCTGAACGTCCGCGAACCGACCGTGAACTGCCGCAGCGTGAGGGGGCCGAGCTCCACGGGGCTGTCCATCAGGTACTGGAGGTTCGGCGCGGTGAATGCGAGCGGCGTCGCGCCGCGATGCAGTTGCGTCGCCGCCTGCCAGTTCGTGCCGGCTGGCGGCTCGAGCGCGACGGTCGCCGGCCGATCGTCGAGGCCGCGCGCCCACATCAGCGCGGCGGGCATATTGATGTGCGCGTGCGTGGTGTCGACCGCGAGATACGTGCCGTCGACGCGATCGCCGTACACCTTGTACTTCACGGTCACGCTGCCGCCGTGGCCGCTCACGTTCCAGCCGTACGGATCGGGCCTCGTCGTCTCCACTTCGCGTCCGCTCTTGTCGTACGCGTGCACGTCGTAGACGTTTTTCGCAAAGTCGTGCAGCGAGTAGCGGCCCGGCGACGAGCGGCTCATCCGCAGCTCGAGCGTCGTCTGCGTCACGTCGGGAAACGTCGCGTCGACCTGCATCCAGCGATGCTGTGGCTCGGGGAAGGACAGGCGGTAGCTGATCGGCGACGCGCCGTGGACGGCGGCGATCGGGCCGCCGAGTGCGAGGGCGACGACCAGCAGCAGCGCGGAACGTTTCACCACGTTCGCGATGCTAACATGCCAACCGCAACCGCCTGCTAGACGTCTGTCTTCTGACATGCTGCATGACCTCCGCTATGCCGTCCGTCTGATCAGGCGGAGTCCAGGCTTCGCGCTCGTCGTCATCCTCTCGCTCGCGCTTGGCATCGGCGCGAACACGGCGATCTTCAGCCTCGTCGACGCGGTACTGATCCGATCGCTGCCGGTGAAGGATCCGGGCGGCCTCGTGCTGCTGCAGTGGTCCGCCCGCCGCACGGAGATGATGGGAGTCCGCGCCACGCGAGGCTCCTCGTCGCTCAACGCCGGCCGCCGGACGGCGACGGCGTTCTCTTACGCCGCGTACGAACAACTTCGCGCGCGCCAGGATCTCTTCTCGACGCTCGTCGCGTTCGCGAGCGATCCGCGGATGACGCTGGTCGTCGACGGCGACGCGTCGGTCGTCGACGCGCAGTACGTGTCGGGGAATTTTTTCGCCGGCCTCGGTGTGCGGACGATGGCCGGCCGCCCGATTTCCGACGAAGACGACCACCTGGCCGCGCCTCCGGTCGCGGTGATCAGCGCCGCGTTGTGGAAGCGGCGATTGGGCGGCGACGCGTCGGCCATTGGCAAAGCGATCACCCTCAACGGCAAGCCGCGAACGGTCATCGGTGTCGCGCCGGCGGAATTCCTCGGCGTGCAGCCGGGCGAAGCGCCCGACGTCTGGGTCCCGCTCGCCGCGGCCGGGGAGCTCGGGTGGGATCCGCCTCCGCGCGAATCGACCTTCTGGTGGCTGATTCTCATGGGACGTCTCGCGCCCGGCGTGACGGCGGCGCAGGCGCGCGCGGCAATCGATCCGGCGCTCGCGGATCTGGTGAACGCCGAGAGCAAACCGCGCACGACGGCGGATCTCGATCGCCTTCGATCCATTCGCGCGGAGGAAGCGCGCGCGGGGCGCGGGCCGGCGGCCGCGCAGGATCGCGCGCGTCTCGCCCTGCTGCCGGGACGTCAGGGCCCGGATCAGCTGCGCCGTCAGTTCTCGAGCGCGCTGCTGATCCTCATGAGCATCGTCGCGCTCGTGCTGCTCGTCGCGTGCGCGAACGTCGCGAGCCTGCTGCTCGCGCGGGCGACCGCGCGGCGTCGTGAAATCGCGATTCGCCTGTCGATCGGCGCCGGCCGTGCGCGGCTCATCCGGCAGTTGCTCACCGAGAGTGTGGTGCTCGCCGGGATCGGCGGTGCGCTCGGCGCCATCGGCGCAGTGTGGGGGAGCCAGGCGCTCGCCGCGACCATCGCGCAGGGCGACAACCGTTTCGTGCTCGACGTCACCCCGAATCTCACGGTGCTCGCGTTCACCGCAGCCATGTCGATCGCGACCGGCGTCCTGTTCGGTCTCGTTCCGGCGTTTCGCACGACGCGCATGACGCTCACGCCTGCACTGCGCGAGCAGACGTGGGCCGACCGGTCAGGATATCGTCTCCAGGGTCTGCGTCTCGGTCTCGGCCGCTCGCTCGTCGTCGTACAGGTGGCGCTGTCGCTGTTGTTGCTCGTCGGCGCCGGGCTCTTCATCCGTACGCTGATCAACCTCCAGCGCGTGGACCTCGGCATCAATCGCGCGAACGTGCTGCTGTTCTCGCTGGCGCCGGGGACTGCCGGCTACGAGGGTCCGCGGCTCATCGCGCTGTACGATCGCCTGCTCGAACAGATCGGCGCGCAGCCCGGCGTGCGGTCGGCGAGCTTTTCGCGGATTCCGGTCATCGCGCACTCGGCGTCGCGTACCAGCCTCGAGATCGAAGGCAGCGAAGGATCGGCGCTGCAGCCCCACGATCACATCGACATCTGGATTAACACCGTCAGCGCGCGATTCGCCGAAACGATGGGAATACCAATCGTCGCCGGGCGGGATTTCGGCCCGCAGGACACGGCGTCGTCGCCAATCGTGGTGCTGGTCAACGAGACGATGGCCAGACGTTTCTTCGCCACGCCGAATCCTGTCGGCCGCGAGTTCAACTTCGGCGGACGCACGAACCCGCGATGGACGGTGGTCGGCGTCGTCCGTGATGCGAAGTACGCGAGCGTGCAGGAAGAGGTGCCCCCGACGATGTACTACCTGTACCGGCAGCGGCCTCGGGGCCTTGGCGAGATGGTGTTCGAAGTGCGAACGGCCGGCGAGGCGCTCGATTTCGTTCCGGCCGCGCGGCGCATCGTGCGCGAGGCCGACGTCAATCTGCCGCTCATCGACGTGAAAACACAGAGCGCCCAGGTCGACGAAACGCTCTTCACCGAGCGCATGTTCGCGCGGCTCTCCGGGTTGTTTGCCGGGCTCGCGCTGACGCTCGCGTGCGTCGGCGTCTACGGTCTGCTCGCGTACGCGGTGACGCGGCGGACCACGGAAATCGGCATCCGCGTCGCGCTCGGCGCGCAGCGCGGCGACGTCGTGTGGATGATCCTGCGCGAGGCGCTCGCGCTCGCGGCGATTGGCGTCGCGATCGGTCTGCCCGCCGCGCTCGCGGCGACGCGCGTGCTGAAAACGATGCTCTTCGGATTGCAGCCGCACGATCCGGCGACGATCGCCTTCGCCGCCGTGCTGCTCGTCGGCGTCGCGTCCGCCGCCGGGTTCATCCCCGCCCGGCGCGCGGCACGCGTGGAGCCGATGCAAGCGCTTCGCTGCGAATGATCCGCTCCAGGAACGGCCAGATCTTCTCAGCGATCGCGCGCTGACCGGCGGCGCTCGGATGCGCGCGATCGGGCTGCATCAGCTCGGGGTTGCCAATCACGTTGAACAGGATGAACGGCACGAGCGGGACGCTGTACTGCGCCGCGAGATCGCGATACGTGTTGTGGAACGCGACGGTGTAGTCCCATCCGTGAATCGGCAGCGTCTCCATCCCGCACAACAACACGGCGATGTCGCGCGCCTGCGCCGTCTCGATGATGCGGCTCAAATTCTCCTTGAGCCGCGCGACCGGCACGCCGCGCAATCCGTCGTTGGCGCCGAGCGCGACGATGAGGATGCGGACGTCGCCCTCGAGCGCGCGCTCGAAGCGGCGCAGCGCGCGGTCCGACGTGTCGCCCGCCACTCCCGCGTTCACCAAGGTGTAGTCGAGATCCGCGTCATCGATCTTCTGCTGCAGCAGCGCCGGATACGCCTGCGCGGCGCCGATGCCCTGGCCGGACGTCAGGCTGTCGCCGAACGCGACGATTCTTGGCTTCGGCGCCGATGCCGCCTGCGACGCAGACACGACGGCAGTCGCCGAGACCAGCGCGACGAGCAAACTCGACAGAAACATGAATGCAGACCTCACCGTGCTCTCTGGAGCGCGAGAATCGTGACGTCGTCGGCGCGCCGCGCCCCGGCCCGGAACGCCTTCAGATCGCCAAGGCATTCAGCGACGAGCACGGCAGCCGTCGGGTCCGCCGTTCGAGTCGTCGCGCGCACGAGCCGCTCGATTCCATATTCACTATCGGACCCGTCACGCGACTCGGTGACGCCGTCGGTGTACAGCAGCAGCGCCTCGTCCCGCTTCATCGCGAGCGACGTCGTCGCGTACTCGGTGTTGTTGAAGAGTCCGAGCGGCAGGCCGGTTGCGGCGAGCTCCGTCGCGCGTCCGTCGCGGATCCACAACGGCGGGCAATGGCCGGCGTTGCAGATCTCGACCTCGCCGGTCGGGGCGGCGCGGCCGCACACGAGCGTGGCGTAGTGGTCGCCGCCCGTGCTCTCGCAGAAGATGCGGTTGGCCCGTTCGATCAATTGCGGGATCGGCACGCCGAACGGCGCGAGGCTCCGGAAGATCGCGTGCAGGTTCGCCATCAGCACCGAAGCAGCGACGCCTTTGCCTGAGACGTCGCCCATGAAAAAGAGCAGCTCGCCCTCGCCGGGGATGATGAGGTCGCAGTAATCACCGCTCGCCGGGCCAAGCGGTTCGTAGTGATAGAAGGTGTCCCACGCCTCGAAGGACATCTGCCTGGCCGGCAGGAGCCCGCGCTGAATGCGTCCGGCGAGATCGAGATCCTGCTCGAGCGCGCGCTGCTCGGAGGGCGTGAGATGGTCGAGACAATTCTTCACGAGCGGATCGGCCGCGATCCGATCCGCCTCAATCGGCTCGTGGCATGTCTCGCAGAGCCCGTACGCGTTGGCGGCGATGCGGTCGAGCGCCAGGTCGACCTCGTGCAACAGCCGCGACAAATCGTCCCTGGTTCGAACATCGGGCAGACCGGCCCGGGCGGTTTCGAGTTTGGAGCGGCGAGCGATCAGCTTCTCGCGCGCAATCGAGGTCGTGAGCTCGAGCGTTTGCGGCTGCATCTCCGCGAGCCTATCACCGGCGCAATGCGCGCCGATATCCGTTTCTTGCTCACGCTGTGCCGACCCGGCGAATCATCGGGGCAACACCAGCGGACTCGCTTACAGCCCCGTGTGACGCGAACGCATGCTCATCATGTACGCGCCAATCCAGCAGCCGAGCCCGCCGAGCGCGAACAGCACGGCCATCATCGGCTTGTCGCGCAGCATGAAAAACGTGACGCGGCCGTCGTCGAGGACAAACAGAAACGGGAGCATCGAATACGCCACGGCAAACCCGATCAACTGATTCCGGTACCTCACGAACCGCCGCGTGCGATCGAGCGCGAGGACGCTGCGATCGCGAGCGGTCGACCCTCGCTCGTCCTTCAAGAGCGACGCGAACCGCTCGGCCATGCGGCCGAACTCCGGATCGGCCTTGAAGAACTCGGTCGTGGAAGCTGAGCATCACCTCTGGAGAAGATACGCGCGACGAGGGGAGTTGTTACGGGAAGAGACGACGGCTTCTCACGAAGGCCACGAAGCTCACGAAGACCACGAAGACGCTCTTGTACAAGGCCTTGCTTCGTGAGCTTCGTGATCTTTGTGGCCTTCGTGATGACCCGTGGTTGCTAAGACAGCGCCAGAGCACACAGGAACTCGAACATCAGGTTCGAGGCGAGGACCGCGGTGATCTGGCCGGGACCGTCGTACACCGGCGAGACTTCGACGATGTCGCCGCCGGCGAGCGTCAGGCCGGCGAGGCCGCGCACCAGCCGCTGCGCTTCGTGGCTCGTGAGGCCGCCGACCTCCGGCGTGCCCGTGCCTGGCGCGAACGCGGGGTCCACGCCGTCGATGTCGAACGTCATGTACGCGGCGCCGGTCGCGACGCGGCGAATCTGCTCCACCGTCCACGCGATGCCGTGGTCCTTGACCCGATCGATGTCGATCATGGTGATGCCGTGCTCGCGATGAAAATCGAAATCGTCTTCGCCGTACATCGGCCCGCGGATGCCGACCTGGATGAAGCGCGTCGGATCGACGACGCCCTCTTCGATCGCGCGGCGGAACGGCGTGCCGTGGAAGTACTTCCCGCCGAAGTACTCGTCCCAGGTGTCGATGTGGGCGTCGAACTGGACGAGCGCGAGCGGACCGTGGCGCTTCGCGAGCGCGCGCAGCACCGGCAGCGAAATCGAGTGGTCGCCGCCAATGACGATCGGCCGCGCGCCGGCGCCGGCAATCGCGCCGATGCGCGCCTCGATGGCCTCGTACGCCTTCTCGATGCTGACCGGCGGCGCGTCGACGTCGCCTACGTCGGCGACGTTCAGCGTGTCGAAGGGCGCGACCTTCTGGAAATAGTTGTAGGGCCGGATGAGCGACGACTGATTGCGGATTTCGCGCGGCCCGTACCGCGAGCCGCTTCGATACGACGTGCCGCCATCGTACGGCACTCCCACGATCGCGACGTCGAGTCCGTCGGCATCCTCCACGTGCGGCAGGCGCATGAAGGTCGCGGGCTGCGCGAAGCGCGGCGATTTGAACGATGCGCGAGGTTGATGGGTCATCGTGCCGCGATTCTACGGCCTTTCACAACGCTCACGAAGATCACGAAGATCACGAAGATCACGAAGCATGTTTGTACAAGAAAACCTTCGTGGTCTTCGTGGTCTTCGTGTCCTTCGTGATGAGCGGTCGCGCCTGTTATAGTGCGGCCTCCTATGGCAACCGCGCGGACCACCCCCAGGCCGGCCCTGCACGGCGGCCTCAGCACGATCGAGTACTTCACGTTCGGCTTCGGCACGATGATCGGCGTCGGGTGGGTCGTCGTGATGGACGACTGGCTGGCGCGCGGAGGCCCGGGCGGCGGGATCCTCGGGTTTCTCATCGGCGGCCTGCTGCTGTTTCCCATCGCGCACACGTACGGCCGCCTCGTGCAGCGCATTCAGGACGCCGGCGCCGAGATCGCGTACACCGAGCGTGTCTTCCCGCCACTGGTCAGCTTCTTCGCCGGCTGGACGATGGTGCTGTCCTACGCGATCGTGTGTCCCTGGGAGGCGGTCGCGACGGGGAATCTCCTCGTGCGTGTGTTCCCGGGACTGAATTCCTACGAGCTCTACGCGATCGGCGGCACGACCGTCTACGCGCCGCGGCTCGCCGTCGGGTTCGCGCTGACGGCGCTCATCGCGATCGTCAACTACCGCGGGATCAAACCGAGCGGCGTGTTCCAGGACGTCATGACGTTCGGGCTGCTCACGATTTTCGCCGTCTTCACGCTGCTCGGGTTCGCCAAGGGCTCCACGGCGAACATGCAGCCGCTGTTCTCGCAGCCGGGCGCCATGGGTCCGCTGCTGTCGATTTTTCTCGTGATGCAGATCGTCCCGTACTTCATGACGGGCTTCGAGTCGGTCGCGAAAGGATCGGAAGAAGCGAAAGCAGGCTTCGATCCGCGGAACTTCACGAAAGCCATCTACGCGGCGCTCTTCGCCGGATTTCTCTTCTACGTCATCGTCGTCGCGGTCGTCACGTACGTGTATCCGTGGCGGGAGATCGTGTCGGGCCACGTGCGCACCGAAGTCGCGTTCGAGCGCGCGTTCGGGTCGCGCGCGATCGCGCAGCTGATCCTCTTCGGCGCCTTTCTCTCGCTGCTGAAGATCTTCAACGGCAACTTCGTCGCCGCCACGCGCATGCTGTACGCGATCGGCCGCCGCAACCTCGTGCATCCGTCGCTCGGCCGCGTGCACGCGGTCCACGGCACGCCGTCGGTCGCCGTGACGATGATGGCGGTGTTCACGCTCGGGGCGGCGATGTTCGGCGACGCGCTGCTCGTGCCGGTGACGGAAGTCGGATCGCTCGCCGTCGGCATCGGCTGGCTTTCGGCCTGTGCCGCGTATCTCGCCCACCGCAGGCCGGACGAATCGGGCACGATGGCGATGGTCGGCTGCGTGGTGAGCGTGGCGATCGTGCTGATGAAGATCGTGCCTGGTGTTCCCGGCAGCTTCACGCGCACCGAATGGATCGCGTTCGCGGCGTGGTCGGCGCTTGGCGTGCTCTTCTGGCTGCTGCGACGCAGGCAGTAGGGCGGCGGCGGCGACCTATTTCGTGACTTTCGTATCGTCGCGCGCAGCCGTTGCGGAGAGGACCTGGTCGATGAACGCGTCCTGCGGCAGGGCGCCGAGAATCTCGACGGTGTCGTTGACGACCGTCTTCGGCACGCCGCTCACCTGATACTTCCGTGCGAGATCGGGGTACTCCGTCGCTTCGACGGCGAACGCCGTGATGTTCGGGCTCACGAATGCCATTTCATGCGCGAGGCTGACCGCCCGCGGGCAGTGCGGTCAGGTCGGCGTCGTGAACACCTGCAAGGTCAGCGGCGTGGTGACGGCCATCACACGCTCACGGTTCTTGTCGGTGAGGCTGGGCGGGCGGCCGCCGACGAGCAGCACGGCGTGGACGAGCGACATGAACTCGTAGCCGGCGGGTGTGCCGAGGAATCTGATTCGAGAGTCTTTGATGACTCCGGGGGCCTGCTTCGACTCGTCCTCGCCGACCACGGCGATCGCCGGCACGCGTTCGACGCCGTACTGCGTCGCCTTGTCCTTGTCGAGCACGAAGTTCACTTCTTCGATGCTGATCTTGTCGGACAGCGCCGGAAGCTCATCGAGAATCTGCCGGGTCTGCGGGCAGGTCTCGCAGCCGAGCGTCTGCGTGAAGAAGAGGAGCCGCACGCGTGAGGTCATCTCGTTGAAGGCGTCGCGAAGCTTCTCCTGGTGGGCCGGGGCAATGAGCGACATGCTCCATATCTTAAGCTGTCAGCTATCAGCTCTCAGCTATCAGCTCAGCTTTTATCTCTCACCGCGGTACGCAGCCTTTGGTTTTGAGCGTTTGATCGCTGTCAGCTGAGCGCTGACAGCTACTTGAATAGATCATCAAAGGCCCGGCGAGCACTGTTCGGGCTGCCTGATTCGCCTGTCGCGGCCGTGCCGGTCTGACGCTCGACCGTCGTCCGCGGCGTGAACAGCGTGCAGAGGTTCCGCTCGTCCTTGGGCGCGACGCGCGCGGGCAGCTTGTCGTGCTGCGTGCACTCCCATCGCACGCTCGTGTCGAACGACATGCACTGGATGCACGCGTGCAGATCGACGCCGCACCGGGAGCAGCGCGCATCGAGCGCGACCGGCAGGCCCAGCCGGTTTCCGCAGCGCGCGCACTTGAACACTTCGTGCGCCGCCATCAGGTTCGGCGTCTTCGGCCCGCGCTCGTCCTGGAGCTGACGCCCGGGCGCGCGCTCCTGCGGAGGCCGCGGCGGTTTCGGTCCACGCGGTCCGCTCGGCTTCCCTTCGTCCTGATAGCCGCGCTGCTTGTACTTCCTGTCGCTCATGCCGTGTCCGCGACTATTCCTGCGCCCGCAGATCGCGCAGCCGATCGCGCAGAGCCTGCGGCAACCCTGCTTCGATTTCGTGGGTGATCAAACCCACCGAGTCCAGATCCTGCAGATGCACCCTATCGCGCAAGCGAAAACTCGTCAACTTCATTCGAACCAGATCGGCAATCGCGACGAGAAGAACACCCTCTGTGGTACGCACGGGGGGCGAGAACTCCGGGACTGGTTCAGCGTACTCGGGTCGCACTTTTTCCCCGACGAACAGGAGATGCACGGCGCTCCGAGCGCGCGGCTCGCGCGCGTCCACGAGCATGTCGACGCCGGCGGCGTGGCGATACTCGAAACCGACGCGGCGGGCCGCTTCGACGATGACTTTGAGATCGCGGCGATCGACGGCCACGTCCACGTCACGCGTCGAACGCGCCGCGAGCGGATCGCGCTCGTGCACGTGCAGGAACACTGCGACGCCGCCGACAACTCGATATTCGATACCTGCGTCCGCGAACGCGCGCGCGAGCCGATCGATTGTGTCGAAGAGTTGCTGCACGTGGCGATCGTACGCGGCGATTGTTGTCACGGCGCCCTGCGTGATTATGGCAAAAATCGCAGGCGCGGCCCAGCTTCGCGACCTCGACAGCACCGACGTGGCAGTGTTCGTGCGTTCACGGACGCCAGTCCGCTTGCAGGAGGACATCATGTGGACGTCTGCGATACACGCGTGTCTTGCCGCAACACAGGCAGGAATCTTCTTCACCCTCATCACGCTCGCGCCAGGGCTCGCGTCCGCTGCTGAAGTACGTCCACGACTCAACGTTACAGGCTGGGTGGACGCGACCAGAACCATTCCCGCGGCGCTGGTCACGCCGGCGATGGCGCAGAACATCGGGCCCGGCTCACACCTGTTGATCGATATTCCCAACGAAGGCACGTTCGGCTGCACGGCGAACTTCATCTGGGCAAGCGGGAACACCCGGTACCTCGGCGCCGCCGGGCATTGCTTCATCCCCGCCGGCACGGTCGCCACGCATGGTCCGGGCGCGGATTACAACGCCTCCGGCGTCGTCGTTCGCGTGTGCGTCAGCAATTGCTCGTTCGGCGGCGAGACAGGATTCACGGTCACCGGCACGCTGGTGCAACTTGGCGCCGTCGCGTACGCGCGACAGACGGCGGCCAGCGGCGACGTCGGCAACGATTTCGGCGTCGTGACGATTCCGACCGCGCTCGCGCCGATGGTCCGTGCCTCGATGCCGGTGTTCGGCGGTCCGACGAGCGTCGACACGGTCACGCAGGGCGAGCTGGTGTGCCACTACGGCAACGGCGTCCTCGTCGGCGAAACGTTTGTGACGATGGCGCGCGTCGGCGTGGGCGGCGGATCGGATGCGGCCTCGTGGACGGGCGTCCTCGCGGCGGCCCCGGGCGATTCGGGCTCCGCGGTGGAAACCTGCGACGCCGGCGTGACCGGCATCAGCGGTCGCGGCGCGGCCGGCGT
>DASYQZ010000163.1:0-32114 GCA_036004865.1 Vicinamibacterales bacterium | reverse complement strand
TTGTCGTTTGACGGCGCGGTGCAGAACTATCTGGACAAGCCGGTGTTCAACCTGGAGATCAGCTCGGACAAGCTGTCGCTCCCGGAAATCGCGCGCATCCTGCCGGCGCTCGCCGGCGTCCGGCTGCAGCCGAAGTTCCAGGTGAAAGTCGCCGGGCCTGCCGATCAACTCGGCGTCGAGATGAACGTGCAATCGACTGCGGGCGACGTGTGGGGCAAGATCACGGCGGACGTCCAGGCGCCCGGGCAGGCGGTGTCCGGTCACTTGTCGGTCTCGCGCCTCGATCTGGCGCCGATACTCAAGGATCCGAAGCAGAAGAGCGACATCACCGCCGATACCCATTTCGACGTTCGTGGGGAATCGCTCTCGAACGTGAACTCGCTGCGCGGCGCGATCGAGCTGCATTCGCGCCGGCTCGCCGCCGCCGGGTACGTCGCCGATTCGGTCGACGCGAAGGCGCAAATCAACGGGCGTCGCGTCGGCCTCGACGCGCGCGCGTCGGCGTACGGCGCGAACGCGACCGCTGCCGGCCGGGTCGTGCTGCCCGATCCGGCGAAGAATGCGAAAGCCCAACCCATCGAGTTCGATCTGCGCGGCGTCGCGCGCCGCGTCGACTTGCGCCGCCTGCCGCGCGACCTGAAGATCCCGCCGGCCGACACGAACGTGAACGCCGCCTACCACGTCGCCGGCACGCCCGCGAATCTGAAAGGCGACCTCAGGTTCGAGCCATCGGCTATCGCGGGTGCTCAGATCGCGGGCGGCAGCACGGCGAGTTTTTCAGTCAACGGCAAGGAAATCGGCTACGCCGCCGATGCGACTGTCGCGAACCTCGATCTGCAGCGGATCGGCAAGGAATTCGACGTGCCGGCGCTCGCGACCGATCGCTACGCGAGCCGCATCAACGGCCACGTAACGGCGAAGGGCCGCGGCACCACGCCCGAGACGCTCGACGTCACCGCGAACGGGACGTTGACCGACACGGCGATCATGGGCGGACGGATCCCCCAGATGACGTTCGATGCGGCGATTGCCGGCGACACGGCGCACGTCCGCGCGAACGGCGCGTTCGCAGATTTCGATCCCGCTGTCATCGCCGGCAAGCCGGAGATGAAGGGCTCGGCCGGCGGCACCCTGGACGTCGACGCGACGATCGCGAACGTTTCGAAAGGCGTGACCGTCGACAGCGTGCAGGCGCGCGTGAATGCCAGGCTCGATTCATCCACCATCGGCGGACTCCAGATCACGCGCGCGACGATCGACGGCGACTATCGTGACTCGACCGGCGAGATTCGCGCGCTCGAAGTGGTGGGACGCGACCTCAACGTCCGGGGCAGCGGCACGCTGGCACTGAATGAGACCGGGCAGTCGAGTTTCAAGCTGCACGCCGACAGTCCCAGCCTCGAAGAAATCGGGAAGCTCGTGAACCAGCCGCTCGCCGGCATCGGCAAAGTCGATGCGACCATCACCGGCAACAAGCGCGAGCTGCAGGCGACGGGCAACGTGACGGGCGACGGGTTCAAGTACGGCGAGAACGGCGCGCTGACCGCGTCATCGGACTTCACGGCGACCGTTCCGAACCTCGCGTGGGCCGACGCGAGCGTGGACGCGAACACGCATGCGACCTTCGTCACCGTCGCGGGCCAGAACATCAACGAGCTCGACGCGAAGACGACGTATCGGCAGAAACAGCTCGAGTTCGACGCGACGGCCAAGCAGCCGGAGCGCTCGCTGACCGCCGCCGGGGCGCTGCAGCTCCATCCGGAGCACCAGGAAATCCATTTGCGCAATCTCGCGTTGACGTCGCAGGGCGTGCAGTGGCAGACGGCGCCCGGCAACGAAGCGACGATCAACTACGGCGTCCGGGGGACAGGGGCCCCCGGAGTGAACAACAACGCGATCGCGGTGACGAACCTGAAGCTCGTGAACGGCGACCAGGAGATCGATGCCGAGGGCACGTTCGGCCGTCCCGGCGACGCGCTCCACGTCACCGCGCGCAACATCGACGTAGCGACCATCGACGCATTGCTGCTGCGTCCACCGCAGCTCTCCGGTCGCCTGAATGCGACGAGCACCGTCACCGGCACCAAGGACGATCCGCACGTGAATGCCGAGTTCAAGGTGGAACAGGGCGGGTTCCGTCAGTTCAAGTACGACTCGTTCGGCGGCACGGTGAGCTACGGCGGCAACGGACTCGACGTCGACGCGCGCCTGCAGCAAAACCCGACGACGTGGATCGAAGCGAAGGGATATGTGCCGGTCGCCGCGTTCAAGAGCGGGACGAACGCCGAGGGCAGCCATCGGGCCGCGGTCGCGCGGGAGGATCAGTTCGACCTCCACGTCGACAGCAGCCCGATCGATCTCGGCCTCGTGCAGGGCTTCACGACCGAGCTGACCAACGTCACCGGCACCTTGCAGGCGAAAGTCGACATTACCGGCGCCGCCGACGATCCGCATCCGAACGGCCTCGTGACCATTCAGAACGGCGCCTTCCTGGTGAAGTCCACCGGCGTGCCGTACACGAACCTGGACGCGAAGATCGATCTGCAGAACGACAAGGTCCACATCGATCAACTGCGCGTGCTGGACAACCACAAGCAGCCGCTGACGGTCACCGGCGATCTCGCGGTGCACGAGCGCGAGCTGGGCGGCGTGGCCCTCGCGATCAGGTCGACCGACTTCAAGGTCATCGACAACGAGATGGGCAACGTCCGCATCGACAGCGACATGCGCCTGGCCGGCGAGCTGACGGCGCCGCGCGTGGAAGGCACGCTCGGGCTGACGACCGGCGTCGTCAACCTCGATCCGATCCTGGCGTTGGTGGGCGAGTCGGCGTATTCGACGGAGGAAACTCAGTACCTCAAGAAACCGAACGCCGCGCCGGAGCAGCCGCCCGCGCCGAGCATGTTCGACGCGCTGACGATGGACGTGCGGGTCACCGTGCCGAACGATCTCGTCGTGAAGGCGAACGACCTGCAGGCGCCGGGCGCGCCGATCAGTCTGGGCGCGCTGAACGTCACGCTCGGCGGCGATCTGTGGGCGAACAAGGTCGCGTACGATCGCCTGCGGCTGTACGGCGTCGTCAACACGGTACGCGGAACGTACGATTTTCAGGGCCGACGCTTCACGATCCTCCGCGACGGCACGGTCCGCTTCGAAGGGACCGACGATCTGGATCCGGCGCTCGACATCCGGACCGAGCGCGTCATCCAGGCAGTGACCGCGCGCGTGAACGTCCGCGGCCGGATGACGCAGCCCGAGATCGTGTTGTCGAGCGTGCCGCCGCTCGACCAGGCCGACATCCTCTCGCTCATCGTCTTCAATCAGCCGCTGAACACGCTCGGCGAAGGTCAGCAGATCTCACTCGCGGCGCGCGCGCAGACGCTCGCGACCGGCGCGCTGGCCGGCGAGCTCGCGAAGGAAATCGGCGACGCGCTCGGCGTCGACACGTTCGAGATCAGCACCGCGCCGGAGCTCGCCGGCACCTATGCGACGCTCACCGTCGGCCAGCAACTCGGGCAGAACCTGTACGTCAAGATCGAGCAGGGCCTCGGCGACCAGAGCACGACGAACGTCATCCTCGAGTACGAGCTGGCGAAGTGGCTGCGTCTGCAGACCAACGTGCTGCAGGGATCGAGCACGCAGCAGAATCTGTTTCAAAGAATGCAGGGGAGCGGGGCCGATCTGCTGTTCTTCTTCAGCTACTGAATACTCGAGGGGCTATCGCTCACTCACGAAGGCCACGAAGGCCACGAAGATCACGACGCCTGTTTTGTACAAAAGCTTCTTCGTGATCTTCGTGATCTTTGCGCTCTTCGTGCAAGGCGTCAGGCTGTGGCTAGCGACGCGACCTGCACCCTCGCATCATTGAAGCACGCCCCGCCCCCGAGATCGGTGAGCGCGTCGGAGACGAGCGCGGTGCCGGTGGTGTTGTTGCGCGTGCTGCGGCGCCACAGTCCTTTCGGCAGGCTCACGGTCCCGCGGCGGATCGCCGGAGCGACGTTCAACGTGCAGTGGACTTCACCGAGGTCGTTGAACATCCGCACCAGATCGCCATCCGCCAGTCCACGCTCTGAGGCATCGTCGGGATTCATGAGCAGCTTGACGTCGGGACGCGGCAGCTCGCCGAGCGTCGAGCTGATCGTCCGCTCGCTCGCCGGTGAGATGAGCGCGAGCGGATAGCGATCGGTCGCCGGATCCGGCTGGAAACGATAAAGGCCCATCGGCGCGCTCGCGTCGAGCGACGCCGGGAACAGATCGACCTTCCGGTCCGCCGTGTTGGGGAACACGTCGACGAACTGAACCGGCGCGGTGCCGAACGGCGGCGCCGGCAACGCGCCCGCGCGCAGATCGGAGCCGATCGGGCCCGGCAGACGGTCGAGCACGTGAAGCATCAGATCGAGCTCGCCGCCCGGCTCGTCGTCGCGCAGCAGGCCGAGCCGCGCGCACAGTTCGCCGAATACGTCGGCGTTCGATCGCGCCTCGCCGACGGCGTCGATCACCGGACGTCCGAGATCGAGATGAATAGGTCCGTACGCCTTTGCGAAGTCGTAGCCCTCGAGGAACGTCGTGTTCGGCAGCACGACGTCCGCATAGAGGGCGGTGTCGGTCATCACCTGCTCGAACACGACGGTGAAGAGATCGTCGCGTGCGAGGCCGCGCAGCACGCGCGTCTGATCCGGCACGGTCGCCGCGGGATTGCAGTTGTAGACGAACAGAACATTGACGGGCGGATCGTCGTACTCGGTGAGCGCGCGTCCGAGATGATTCATGTTCACGAGACGCGTGTCGGGCTCCGGCGTGCCGATCCACGGCCGCTCGATGTTCCACGACGCCGAGTTGCTCATCGAGTAGCCGCCGCCGCGGACGCGGAACTTGCCGCCGACCGCCGGCAGCGCGAGCACCGCCATCGCGGCGTTGCCGCCGTTGCGGTTGCGCTCGAGCCCCCAGCCGCAGCGCACGAGCGCGGGCGAGCTCTTCGCATACAGCTCCGCGATCTGCTCCAGCGTGGCCGGATCGACGCCGGCGAGATCGGCCGCTTTCGCGATGGTCCACGGTTCGGCGCGCTCGCGCAACTGGTCCGCACCGGTGGTGTGCTCGCGCAGAAACGCTTCGTCGGCGTACCGGTTGGTGAAGAGATACCGGTGGATCGCCAGCGCGACGGCGACGTCGGTGCCGGGCTTCACCGGCAGATGTAAGTCCGCGGACCGCGCGAGCGCCGTCGATCGCGGATCGATGACCACGAGCTTCGCGCCGCGCTTCTGCGCCTCGCGCACGAACGGGATGAGATGGATGCCCGACGCCGACGGGTTCACGCCCCACAGGATGATCAGCTTCGCCTCGGGATAGTCCTGGTACACGACCGACGGCATCTTGCCGTAGAGCGCCATGTTGGCCGCGCCGGTCGGCGCCGCGCACACGGTTCGCGCGAGCCGCGACGTGCCGAAGCGCCGCCACAGTTGCGCGTCGAAGTTGTCCTGCGTCAGCAGGCCGTTCGATCCGCCGTACGAGTACGGCAGGATCGACGCCGCGCCCGCTTCACGCTTCGCGCGTTGAAATCGATCGACGATGAGCTCGAACGCTTCGTCCCACGGGACCCGCTTGAACTGGCCCTCGCCCTTGCGTCCCTTGCGCACCGCCGGATAGAGCAGCCGGTCCGGACCGTAGACGCGCTCGCCGAACTTGCGGACCTTCGCGCAGATGTAGCCTTCGGTGACCGGGTTTTTCTGTGAGCCGTCGATTTTGATCACCTTGCCGTGATGCACGGTGACGGCGAGGCTGCACGCATCGGGGCAATCGAGCGGGCACGCGGTCTCGACGACCGAGGCCGGTCCGCGGAGCGACGGTTCTGCGCGAGTGGGCATGGGTTGAAAGATACCATCACCGCCCGCGCGAACGCGATCCAATCGAGGTCGGTTCGTTTTAACGGCCTCAACGTGGATGCAACCACGAGAAAATGCAACTACGAAAACACGAAATCACGAAAACCAGAATAGGTCTTTTTCGTGTTTTCGTGGTTGCGTTTGGCTGACCGGCGGTGGATGTGAACCCTATCGCGCCGCCAGTCGCAAGCTCAGGGAAATCTTCTGCGCCTCGCCGAGCGTCACCGTCGACGCGCGAGACCTGAGCGACTCGAGGAACGCCGGGTCCTGCCACGCGTCATCGTCCCCAGGGCCTTCGGACGGGAGTCGCGCCACCGCGGCCGCATAGTAGGAGCCGAGTGGAAGGCCCGACAGCGTGTACGCCCCGTCGGATCCCGCGGCCGCGGTGCGCACGTATCGCGACGCGGGATACCAGCGGTCGCGATCCATCGAGAACGCGACGATGTGCGCGCCAGCCACCGGCTTCGCGCTCTCGTCCGCGATCGTGCCGCCCACCTCGCTGACGCGATCGGTCAGCACGACCTCGACGTCGGTCAACGACTGATCCTTCCGTCCGAACACCAGCGGTCGATCGGTCGCGTCGAGACGGTTGACGAGGATTTCCTTCAGCGTCCACCCCGGCGGCACGCGCGTGAGCTGCAGGCGGCGCGGACCGTTGACACCCTCGATGTCGAAGCTCCAATCGTCGTGGATCTCCGCGACCGCCAGGTTGTTCTGAGGCGACAGATCGAAGTCGATCGGAATCGGCGAGAAGTCGATGGCCGAACGCGACGGCGCCTTCGAACCGTTGTACGTGTCGAACGTGATGCGGCCTTTGATGGAAGAGCCGGACGACATCTGGAGAATCAAGTCCGTCACGTCCGTGCCGTTGACGCTGACGGGCAGCGCGCCGAATTCGCCCTCGATCCAGCCCTTCGAACGCCCGCGGTACGCCTGGATGATGTACGCGCCTGGAGGCACGTTCGCGAATTCGAACCGGCCGTCCGGCAGAATACGCGCCCCGACCGGCACGCTGGTCACCGACGTCGATTGCCGACTGGGCATCAGCTGCACCGCTCCACCCGTCGTCGGCGCTCCCGCGGCGTCGAGTATTCTTCCCGCCACGCGCGACGTGCGGGTCCGCGCCATCGAGAAGTCGATGCCGACGAGATCCTGCGAGACACCCATCGACACGAATTGGGCTTCGCTCGCGTTCGGCGTCCCCGGGAAATACGAGCGCGTGTAACCCGGCAGATCCGCCGAGCCAACATCGCCGATTGTCGCGCTCACGGCGTAGCGGCCGGGCGGGAGCGCGTAGAGACGATACCGGCCGAGATCGTCGGTGACGCGCGCCGCGCCGCCGGCGGGGACGAGGCGCCGCCGTCCGGCTTCGTATCGGATGTACAGCACCTGGACGCTCGCGCCCTGAATCGGATCGCCCAGCTCGTCGAACACGCGGCCGGCGAGCGTGCCCCAGCGCGCCAGGCTCAGGTCGACCTTCTCGCGTATTTCCCCTTCGGAGAGATCGAACGTGCGGCCCGAGTTCAGCATCAAACCGAGCGGTGAGTCGTCCGGCCCGACGGGCGAGTACCCGGTTTTGGACGCGACGACGGCAAACTTTCCAGCGGGCACGTCAGTGAATTCAAATCCGCCATCCCCGTCAGCGGTCGTCGTGCGTAGCACGCCGAACTTGTTCCCGATCAGTCGCACTTGCGCGTGCGACAAGCGCCGCCCGTCGGTGCTCACGATCCGACCGCGAACAATGCCGTTGGCGCGAACCGTGCTCGTCGCCTGAGGCAACGGACCAGGGCTCAGCCTCATCACGCTGAACGGGTTGCCAACCTCGTTGTTACCGGCGGGCACCACGAAATCGATGCCGGGACGCTCGTCGCCGAACTGAAGACGCACCGCCTGCGCCTCGTTCGCCGCGCTTACGCCCGGATAGTACGTCGTCTGAGGCGTCGGCCCCCTCGAGATGAAATTACCGTTGCCGATGGATTCAGGAGGACCCGGGGGTCCCAGCGTCACGACAGCGACGACAAACGTTCCGGCCGGCAGGCCGGCCAGGCGGTACTCGCCGCGATCGTCGGTCTCGGCGCTGGCCACTCTGGTCGGATTGGCCGGAGTGTTCGACGGGAGTTGCGCAGAGACGCGCGCCATGGCCACGGGATCGCCGAATTCGTCGACCACTCGGCCGGAGATGACGGCGCCACGCCGCAGACGGATTTCGATCGGCTTGGCGGCGATCGCCGGCACGCCGTCGCTCCGCGCGTAACCGGACTTGCTCGCGACCACGCTGTGGCGCCCAGGTGCCGCGATGAATGTAAAGCGTCCGTCGCCGTCGGTCAGGACGACTGGCGTGCCGAGCGCGGGCCCGGTGGTCGCGAGTGTGACGCGAGCGTTGGCGATCGGTTCACCCGACTCGTCGGCGACCACGCGCCCGCTGATCGCCGTCGACTGCGCTCGAGCCAGCAGCGCGATCCCGGCGGCAATCACGGTTGAGAGAGCGACGCGCCTCATACTGACTTCAGACGCCGAAAGAATAACGCCGGACGTGGATTAAGCTACCCACTTGTCAATTCCTCATGTCGTGATCATTGGCGGTGGATTCGGCGGTCTCTTCGCGGCGCGCGCATTCGATGGCGCTCCCGTCAAAGTCACGCTGCTCGATCGTCACAACTACCATCTCTTCCAACCGCTGCTGTATCAGGTGGCGATGGCCGAGCTGTCGCCGGCCGACGTCGCGTCGCCGATCCGGTGGATTCTCCGGGGGCAGGAAAACGTCGAAGTCCTCCTCGCGGAAGTGGTGACGATCGATCCGGCGGGCGAGCGTCTGCTGCTGGATCACGACGAGCCGGTCTCCTTCGACTACCTCATCCTCGCGCCCGGCGCGACGCATTCGTACTTCGGGCACAACGAATGGGCGGCTCGTGCGCCGGGATTGAAAACGCTCGAGGATGCGCTCGCCATCCGCCAGCGGGTTCTGATGGCGTTCGAGGCCGCCGAGCGGACCAGCGATCCTGACGAGCAGCGGCGGCTGCTGACGTTCGTGATCATCGGCGGCGGGCCGACCGGCGTCGAGCTCGCGGGCGCGCTGGCCGAAATCGCGCGGCACTCGCTGCGCACCGACTTCCGGCGCATTCGTCCGGAATCGTCGCGGATCATTCTGCTCGAGGGGAGCCCGCACGTGCTCGGCACGTTTCCCGATCCGCTGCGTGACGCGGCGCGCCGCTCGCTCGAGCGCCTCGGCGTCGAGGTGCGGACCCAGGCGATCGTCACCGGCGTCGACGAGCGGGGCGTGACGATCGGAGCCGATCGCATAGACGCGCAGACCGTGCTCTGGGCGGCGGGCATCGCGGCGTCGCCGCTCGCGAAGTCGCTCGGTGTCCCGCTCGATCGCGCGGGCCGCATCGCGGCCGAACCGACGCTCCTCGTCCCCGGCCACCCGCGCATCTTCGTCGTGGGCGATCTGTGCGCGTTCGTCGACAACGGCCGCCCGCTGCCAGGCGTCGCACAGGTCGCGATGCAGCAAGGCGCGCACGCCGCCGGCAACATCCGGCGCGCGATCGACGGAAAGCCGCTCGAGCCGTTCCACTACAAGGACTACGGCATCATGGCGACCATCGGCCGCGGCGCCGCGGTCGGCGACATCTTCGGGATGAAAATCTCCGGCTTCCTCGCGTGGGTCGTGTGGCTCTTCCTGCACATCTTCTGGCTGATCGGGTTCCGCAACCGGATCGCCGTCATGGGCGAGTGGGCGTGGGCGTATCTGACGTTCCAGCGGCGCGTGCGGTTGATCACGAGCGATCGCCCGTGGTCTCGATGACTGCGCATGTCACGCCGCGATCATGGCCACGCAAACGCAACCACGAAAACACGAAATCACGAAACCCACGAAACGCAACCACGATGGCACGAAGACACGAAGAAGTCTCTTCTCCTGTCACGCTGCGATGGTGCCACACAAACGCAATCACGAAAACCCGACGCCATAAAAACGGAAGCACGTGTGAACATTCACCAGCGCCCGCGGCCATGCCTCGCGGTCTGCCGCGAGGCATCAGCGATAGCGCGCGGCGACGTGGCGGGGTCCCCAACGCGGCAGCCGCGTTGGGGTGCCCGTGGGGCCCGGCCGCCGTGGAAAAAAGCGTCCAGTTCATTGTCGATCTGGCGTCACGACGCGGCCGGGCAGCTTGCCGGTGAACGTGCCCGCGTCCCGCACGACAACCCCGTTGACGATCGCGTAGTCGATTCCCTCGGACATCTGGTGCGGCTCGAGATACGTGGCCGCGTCGCGGACCTTTGTCGGATCGAAGATCAGGATGTCGGCCCACGCGCCGGGGCGCAGCACGCCGCGATCTTTCAAGCCGAACACCGACGCCGGCAGGCTCGTCATCGATCGAATCGCGAACGGGAGATCGATGACGCCGCGCTCGTTGACGTAGACGCGAATTTTGCGCGCGAACGCGCCGTTGCCGCGCGGGTGTGGCTTGCCCTGCCCGACCGGCACCAGATCGCCGTCGGTGCAGGTCATCGTGAAGATCTGCTTCATGATCAGCTCGATGTCGCTCTCCGTCATGTTGAACGAGACGAGGCTCGCGTCGCCTTTCAGCAGCAGCTCCATCGCGGTCTCCTCCGGCGGCTTGTTCATCGCCTTCGCGACCTGAGCGAGCGTCTGGCCCTCGAGTGCCGGATTCGTCGCGTAGCGCGAGATCACGAGCGTGCCGGCGCCGCCGCGGCGCTCGAAGTTGCGACGGATGTCGGCGGCGAGTCGCTCGTGTTCCGCGCCCTGAATCCGTTTCATCAGCTCGGGCCGTCCGCCGACTTCGGCCCAGCGTGGAATGAGCGCGCCGACGATCCCCGTGCCGCTCGCTTCGTACGGATACTGATCGGCGTACACCTCGACGCCGCGATCGCGCGCCTGCTTGATGCGCTCGACGATCGCCATCGACAGGCCCCAGCTCGACGGACCGAGCGCCTTCATATGCGCCACGATGCCCGGCAGATGACCTTCCTCGGAAATGCGAATCACTTCCTGAACGGCGGAGACGAGGCCGACGCTGTAGTCCGCTTCGTCGCGGATGTGGCTCTCGTACACGCCGCCCATTTCGCCGACGACTTTGGCGAGCGCGATGACCTCTTCGGTCTTCGCGTAGCTGCCCGGCGCGTAATACAGACCGGACGACAGGCCGATGCCGCCCGCTTCCATTCCGTTTCGCGCGAGCGTGACCATGCGCGTCAGTTCGTCGGCCGTCGGCGCGCGATCGGCCATCCCGATCACCTCGCGGCGAATCGCGCCGTGCGGCACATACAGCGCGACGTTCACACCGATGCCGCGCTGCTCGAACTCGGCGCGCTGGGTTCGCAGATCGATCGGTCCGCCGCCGTCAGGATTGAGCATCACCGTCGTGAGCCCCTGCGCGAGAAGCTGGCGCGCGTCCTCGAGATTGCCGCTCAGACCTCCCGACGCGTGCGAATGCGCGTCGATGAATCCGGGCGTCACCGTCAGTCCTGTCGCATCGATGACGCGCGCAGCCGCCGCGTTTCCGAGTCGCCCCATGTCGACGATGCGGCCGTCGCGGATGTCGAGGTCAGCGGCCAGCCACGGGTTGCCGCTGCCATCGAGCACTCGACCGTTTCGGATCAAAAGATCGTGGCGGGCTGGTTGCGTGCTGACCGGCGAGACAAGCGCGAAGAGCGCGAGTACGAAACAGCAGCGCCTGCGGCCATGCCTCGCCGTCCGCGGCGAGGCATCAGCGACAGCGCGCGGCGACCCGGCGGGGTCCCCAACGCGGCAGCCGCGTTGGGGTGCCCGTGGGGCCCCGCCGCCAGTGCAAAAATGATGGCGAGTCATCTCGCGCATATTACGCAGGGGTGCAGCCTCGCGCCATCTCAAGGTCTGCGAATCCCAAATCCGGAACCCCGAATCGACTGGGCGCGTATTTTGCTGAAGCACGAGCAGGATGCTCAGCCGTCGCAGCCTAAAACTTCCGCGCGCGTGGCAGCGCGTGCGGCACGCCGAGCGGCGAAACAAGCGCCAAACCGCGCACATCCGCGCGCTCGTCCGCACAAAAGCGCCGCTGCCGCCGCCGGAGTCCGCGAAGATCGCGGGTCTCAGATATGTAAGCGACGTGCGTACACGGGGCATCCGGCGCATCGGCTCGCAGAAACGGTTCCGCTACGTCGATCAGCACGGCCGCACCATTGCCGATCGCGCCGAGCTTCAGCGGATCAAGGCGCTCGTCATCCCGCCCGCCTGGAGGGACGTGTGGATCTGTCCCGATCCGCGCGGGCATCTTCAGGCGACCGGCCGCGACGCGCGCGGCCGCAAACAGTACCGCTACCATCCGCGCTGGCGCGAGGTCCGCGACGAGGTGAAGTACGGACGGCTGATTGCGTTCGCCGAGGCGCTGCCGCGGATTCGTGCGCGCGCCGACGCCGACCTTCGCAGGAACGGGCTGCCGCGCGAAAAAGTGCTCGCGACCGTCGTGCAGCTCCTCGAGAAGACGCTGATCCGCGTCGGCAACGAGGAGTACGCGCGCGACAACGGATCGATCGGGTTGACGACGATGCGCGATCAGCACGCGAAGGTGAACGGCAAGACCGTCCGGTTCGAGTTCCGCGGGAAGAGCCGCATCCAGCACGCCATCGATCTGCGCGACGCGCGCCTCGCCCGCATCGTGCGGGCGTGCCGCGATCTTCCGGGCTACGAACTGTTCAAGTACGTGGACGAGGGCGGCACGCATCAGGTGATCGACTCGGCCGACGTGAACGCCTATGTCCGCGAAATCAGCGGCGAGGACTTCACGGCGAAGGATTTCCGCACGTGGGCCGGCACCGTGCTCGCGGCGAAGGCGCTGGCCGACGTCGCCGCGTTCACGTCGAACGCCGACGCGAAGCGCAAAATCGCCGGCGCCGTCGAATCGGTCGCCAAGCGGCTCGGCAACACGAAGGCGGTCTGCCGGAAGTGCTACATCCATCCCGCGATTCTTGACGCGTACATGGACGGCGCGACGATCGAGACGCTGAAGGCGCGCGCCTCGCGCCTGGCGCGCAGCCGCGCCAGCCTCAGCGCCGAAGAGGCCGCCGTCGTCGGGATCATTGAGCGCAGATTGAGAAAGACGGCATAATCGCTGCGCGATGACGCGCGCAGTCGGCCGCAACGTTCTCCGTAAGGAAGGCGTCGAGAAAGTCACCGGCGCCGCACGCTACATCGACGACCTCACCTTCCCCAATCTTCTCCACGCGCGCACGGTCCGATCGACGATTCCCTCGGGCGAGATTCTCGACATCCGCTACGGCTTCGACACGCGCGCGTTCACCATCGTCACCCATCGCGACATTCCGGGGCGCAACGTCGTCGCGCTGATCGACAACGATCAGCCGGCGTTGGCCGAACGGCAGGTTCGTCACGTCGCCGAGCCGATTGTGCTGCTCGCGCACGAAGACCGCGATGCGCTGCTCGCCGCTGACGTCGGCGTGATCTATCGCGAGACCACGCCGAACTACGACGCTGAAGCATCGGCAGTCGTGTTCAAGACGATCGCAATCGAGAAGGGCGACATCGGGCAAGGGTTCGCCGCCGCCGCCGTCGTCGTCGACGGCGAGTACCGCATGGGTCACCAGGAGCAGCTCTACATCGAGACCAACGGCGTGATTGCCGTGCCGGGACCGAACGGCGAGATCACCGTGTACGGATCGATGCAGTGCCCGTACTACGTTCACCGCGCGCTGAAAGTGCTGCTCGGACTGCCCGACGAGAAAGTCCGCGTGATTCAGACCGAGACCGGCGGCGGGTTCGGCGGGAAGGAAGAGTATCCGTCGATGATCGCCGGCCACGCGGCACTCGTCGCGCTGAATTCGGGGCGGCCGGTGAAGTTGATCTACGACCGCGTCGAGGACATGGTGGCGACGACGAAGCGGCATCCGGCGATCGTGCGGCACCGGACCGGTCTCGCGCGCGACGGCCGGATGACCGCGATGGACATCGAGGTGATCCTCGACGGCGGCGCGTACGCGACACTCAGCGCCGTCGTGCTGTCGCGCGGCGTCATCCATGCGAGCGGACCCTATCGCTGCGATCACGTCCGCATCCGCGGCCGCGCGGCGATGACCAACACGCCGCCCAACGGCGCGTTTCGCGGCTTCGGTGCGCCGCAGACGCAGTTTGCCGTCGAGGTGCACATGGATCGCATCGCGGAGCGGATGGGCATCGATCCCGTGCGGCTCCGCGAAATCAACGCGCTCCGCCCCGGCGACGTGACGGCCACGGGTCAGCGGCTCGGACGCGACACCAGCGCGCGGCAGGTGCTGCGCGAAGCGGTCGAGCGGACCGGCTTCGACCGCCGCCGCAAAGCCATCGCGCGTGAGAACGCACGAGGGAAAGACGGGGCCGCTCTGCGAGGCATCGGCCTGTCGCTGTTCTTCCACGGGTCCGGATTCACCGGCGGCGGCGAGGTGAAGCTCGCGTCGAAGGCGTCGCTCGCGCTCACCGATCACGGCACGGTGCGGATTCTCGTGGCGAGCACTGAAATCGGTCAGGGCACGCGCACGATGCACGCGCAAATCGTCGCCGACACGCTCGGCATTCCGTACGACGCGGTCGAAGTCAACGCCGCGGACACCGCGGTCGTGCCCGACAGCGGACCGACCGTCGCCTCGCGCACCTGCATGATCGTCGGCCGCATTCTGCAGCGGTGCGCGGAGGAGATGCGGGCGCGTCTCGGGAAGCTGACGCCGCAACAGTACGCGCGCAAGCATGGACCGATGGTCGTCACCAGGCAGTACGAGCGTCCGGCGGACATGGCCTGGGACGATGCGAGTTACCGGGGCGACGCGTACGGGACGTACGGATGGGCGTGCGATGTCGTCGAGCTCGAAGTGGATCGCGATACGTGGGAAGTGAAGCCGATCGCATTCACCACGGTGCACGAGATCGGCAAGGCGATCCATCCGATGCTCGCCGTGGGTCAGATCGAAGGCGGGAGCGCGCAGGGACTGGGCTACGCGCTGCTCGAGGACGTCGTCATGCGCGACGGCCGGATGGCCAACGCGTCGCTCACGAACTACATCATCCCGACGACACTCGACACGCCGGCGATGGAGGTCGTGGTCCTCGAGAATCCGTACGAGCACGGCCCGTTCGGCGCGAAGGGCGTCGGCGAGATGCCGATCGACGGACCGGCGCCCGCGGTCATCAACGCGCTGCGGCACGCCGGGTTCGATTTGCGTCAGATCCCCGCGACGCCCGAAAGGATCATGGTTAGCAGCGCTGAGCCAACACAAAGGACACCAAGGACACGAAGGAAGGGTCCTGTACGGTTTTGACTTCTGTGTCCTTTGTGTCCTTTGTGTTGAACGCGAAGCGCGTGAAGCTCCGCGTTCATCCGCTGAAGCGGTTGCTCGACGTGCTGCGCGAGGATTGCCGGCTGACCGGGACGAAAGAAGGCTGCGGCGAAGGGGAGTGCGGCGCGTGCACGGTCCTGGTCGACGGCGCACCCGTGAACTCGTGTCTGGTGCCGGCCGCCCAGGCCGACGGCGCGCGCGTGACGACGATCGAAGGGCTCGGCGGCCGGCATCCGCTGCAGCGCGCGTTCGTCGAGCACGGCGGCGCCCAGTGCGGCATCTGCACGCCCGGCATGATCATGGCCGCCGTCGCGCTCGGCCGAAAGCCGTCGCTCGATGCGATCCGCGTCGGGCTCGCCGGGAATCTCTGTCGCTGCACCGGCTACTCGGCAATCTATCGATCGATTCAAAAGGCGTAATGCTCGGATCGATTTCACATCGCTCGCTGTTGCAGCCACGGTCGTTGTCCGACGCCCTGAAGATGTTGCGCGACGAAGGGCCGGTGACGCCGCTCGCGGGGTGCACTGACCTGTACGTCTCGCTGAACTTCGGGACGCTGACAGAGACGCGGTTTCTGAATCTCTGGCGTCTCGATGCGCTGCGGCCGATCGCGGTGCGGCGGGATGTGCTGACGATCGGCGCGCTGGCGACGTTCACCGACCTGATTCGGTCGAAGGTCGTGCAGAAGCGGCTGCCGATGCTGGTCGCCGCCGCGCGCGAGGTCGGCGGCGTGCAGATTCAGAATCGCGGGACGATCGGCGGCAACGTGGCGAACGGATCGCCGGCGGGCGATACGCTGCCGGTTCTGGCGGCGGCCGACGCCGTGGTCGTGCTGGGGAGTGCAAGCGGCGAGCGGCGCGTGCCGTTCAACGAGTTCTACGCCGGCTACCGTCAGACGGTCCGCCGCGCGGACGAGCTCATTGTCGCGTTCGAGCTTCCCGCGGTGCGGGGACGGCAGTGGTTCCGGAAGGTCGGCACGCGCGCGGCCCAGGCGATCTCGAAGATTGTGATGGCCGGCGTGGCGCCATCAGGGAAGAACGTCCCGCCCCGAATCGCCTTCGGCAGCGTGGCCCCCACCGTGGTCCGTGCGCGACAGACCGAAGCGGTGCTCGCCCGAGGCGGATCGATCGAAGAAGCGCAGCAGGCGCTCGCCGCCGAGCTGTCGCCGATCGACGACCTGCGCTCGACGGCCGAGTATCGCCGGCGCGTTGCCGCGAACCTCCTCGCGCGCTTCATTGCCAAGTGACTCCTTATTGCGGATTGAGGATTGAGGATTGCGGATTTATTTGTGAATGGCGATTTGCGCGGATTGCGGATTGATCTACGATTGAATCCGCAATTAGTGCGAATCGATCAATCGCCAATAAATCCGCAATCCGCAATCCTCAATCCGCAATGCGCTGCGCCGTCGTCGTCGTCGGGGATCTCGGGCGAAGTCCCCGCATGCAGTACCACGCTCACGCGCTCGCCGCCAACGAGATCGCGGTCGATCTCATCGGGTACGAAGGTGCGCCGCTGCCGCGGCAAATCACCGAGGAGCGGCGCATCGCGGTGCACCGTCTCACGGAGCCGCGCCTGCGGCTGCGCGCCGGCGCGTCGATCACGCTGTACGCGCTGTTCGCGATCGTCGACGGCATCCGATCGTCGTACCGGCTCTGGCGCGCGCTGTCGAAGATTCCGCGGCCCGATCTGATCCTCGTCCAGAATCCGCCGTCCATGCCGACGCTCGCCGTCGCCTGGGCCATGGCGCGCATCCGCAAAGCCCGCCTCGTGGTCGACTGGCACAATCTCGGGTACACCTTACTCACGTTGCGGCTCGGACGCCGGCATCCGGCGGTGCGGCTCGCGCGCTGGCTCGAGCGGCTGTTCGGAGGCCTGGCCGACGCGCACCTCTGCGTGTCGCGCGGCTTCGCGAAATTTCTCCGCGATCGCTTCGGCGTCAAGGCCGCGAACGTGCTCTACGATCGGCCGGCGGCGGTCTTCGTGCCGATCGACCGCACCGAGCGCGAACGGGTGCGCCAGGCGTTGTTCACGCGGCTCGGCGTGCGCGGCGCCGGCCCGGTGGGCTTCATCGTCAGTCCCACGAGCTGGACGGCGGACGAGGACTTCGACGTCGTCATCGACGCGGTGCGCTACGTCGAGGATCGGATCCGCGGATGGGAAGCGGGAGAGTCGGGGCGCCGCTTCGCGGATCTCGTGATGCTCGTCACCGGCGATGGCGCGCGGCGCGCGGAGTTCGAGCGGCGATTCGCCGGGTTGCCGGCGCGTCGCGTCCAGCTCCGCACGCGCTGGCTCGAGCCGGAAGATTATCCGCGCATCGTCGGCGCCGCGGATCTCGGCTTGTGTCTGCACCGGTCATCCTCCGGCGTCGACATCCCGATGAAAGTTGCGGATCTGTTCGGCGTGGGCGTCCCGGTGTGCGCCCTCGATTACGGGGCCTGTCTCGCGGAGCGTGTGCGTCACGGCGACAACGGCCTGCTGTTCTCGACGCCGCGGCAGTTGGCCGATCTTCTTTTCGATCTCTTCGAAGGCTATCCCGACGAGCCGTCGCTGCTCACGCGGTTGCGCACGGGTGCACGGCGATCGGCGCGGCCGACCTGGGAAGAAGGGTGGACCAAGGAAGCGCGGCCGGTGTTGCTCAACGGCTGATCGGGGGGTTGGCCCGGCCGGCTGGCAGCCAACTGTCGAACGATCGCGTCCAGTTGATCGCCGAAGCGCTCGCGCGAGAAGCGCTCGTCGACGTGCGCGCGCCCTTCGGCGCCCATCCGCCTCGCGAGCTCCGGCTCTTTGACGAATCGCGCGATCGCGGACGCAAAGGCATCGGGCGATGCCTCGCACAGCAGGCCGGTCTTGCCGACGACGACCGTCTCCAGCGGACCGCCATGGTTCACCGCCACCACCGGGCGGCCGGCGGCCATCGCTTCGAGCGGCACGATGCCGAAGTGCTCGGCCTTCGGTGTGTACACGACGACCAGCGCGCGGTCGAGCCACGCCGCCTGTTCGGCGTCGGTCGGCGATTCGACGACGATCACCTGACGCTCCAGATGCCGCGCGCGCGCCTCCTGCTCGAGCGCCTCGCGAACCTGACGGGCTTCCGGTACTCGCTTGTCCAGATGCCCGATGAACACGAGACGCATGCGCGTGAACACGTCCGGCGCCACGCGTCCGCGCAGCGCGTCGAACGCCTGAATCGCCAGCGGCAGATTCTTGCGTGGATCGAAGCGGCCCATCGCCAGCAGCACGATCGCGTCGTCTCCGACCGCCGGGCTTTCATAGCGATGACCCTCACGCCGGCCGGCCGCGCGCGAAGGCGCGGTGATGCCGGGATGCACGACGACGAGCGGCGCCGATACGAGATTGGGGAACGCGTCGCGAAACGCCGACGCGGTGAACCGGCTGTTGACCAGGATGCGATCAGCCGCCGCCAGTCCCTGCGACTGCCACCGATCGAGTGGGCCGCGATACCACCCGTACCAGTCGTCGCGCGGCGTCCGCGTCAGCGGCAGGTCGGGAAAGTGTCCGAAGTACAGCAGGCGCGCGGAGGTTCGGCGCTTCAGCCACGGAATCACGTGCGGCACCACATCGCAGATGACGACGTCGTAGCCGGGACGCGTCGACACCAGCGAGCGGGCGGCGGTCAGCGTGCGTGCGATCGCGAAGGGCAACCGCAATCGCCCGCCGACGTGTTCGGGCACCCACGCGCCCGCGCGATGGAAGGGCATAGCGGCCGGAGCGTCGTCGAACGCGAGTGCGCCTTCAGCGACGGGCACATGAAAGGCGACGTCGTGGCCCTTTCCAATCAGCTCGTGCGCGGCGTCGACGACTAATCGTTCGGCCTCGCCGATGCCGAGACGCGGGCGGAGGAAGGCGATCCGTAAGCCCATCTGTGCGCCAGACCGCTGGCGGACAAATCTAATTCTTAGCGCGTTTGGTCCGGCAGTCACCCACGAAAAACGGCGGCCGCGCAAGTGAAGGATAATGGGCGCTTCCCAGAAGCGCCCCGAGGAGATCAGAAGAAGACATCAGAAAGGGACCTCGCCATGTCACAGACGGCGACACAAACCGACGTTCAAACGCTCGACAACTTCATCGGCGGCCGCTGGGTGAAAGCCCGGACCTCCGAGTTTTTCGACGTGCACAATCCCGCGGTCGGCGACGTCATCGGACGCACGCCGCTCTCGACCGGCGCCGACGTCGACGCAGCGGTACAAGCCGCGACGAAGGCGTTTCCGGCGTGGCGCGAGACGCCGGTGAACGCGCGCGCGCAGGTGCTCTACAAGGTGAAGCAGCTCATGGAGCAGCACTTCGACGAGATGGCGCGCATCGTGACCACGGAGCACGGCAAGACGCTGGACGAAGCGCGCGGCAGCGTGCGCCGCGGCATCGAGTGCGTCGAGGTCGCGTGCGGCGCGCCGTCGCTGATGCAGGGGTCCGCGCTCGAGGACATCGCGGCGGGCATCGACTGCCACGTCGTCCGCCAGCCGCTGGGCGTCTGCGCGGCGATCGCGCCGTTCAACTTCCCCGCGATGGTGCCGATGTGGTTCCTGCCGTTCGCGATCGTCACCGGCAACACGTTCGTGCTGAAGCCGTCCGAGCAGGTGCCGCTGTCGCAGCGCCGGATGATGGAATTTCTGCAGCAGGCCGATCTGCCCCCTGGCGTGGTGAATCTCGTGAATGGCGGCAGCGAAGTCGTCAACGCGATCTGCGATCACCCGGGCATCCGCGCGGTCTCGTTTGTCGGATCGACGCCGGTGGCGAGGCACGTGTACCAGCGCGCGACGCAGACGGGCAAGCGTGTGCAGGCGCTCGGCGGCGCCAAAAACTTCGTCGTCGTCATGCCGGACGCGAACCTCGATCGATCGATTGGCGTCATCTCGGAGTCGTTCTACGGCTGCGCGGGCGAGCGCTGCCTCGCGGGCAGCATGCTCGTGGCGATCGGCGACGTCCACGAGGCGGCGCGCGATCGGATGGTCGAAGCGGCAAAGGCGCTCAAGGTCGGCGACGGCACGCAGCCCGGCGTGACGATGGGTCCCGTGATCAGCGCGAGGCATCGCGAGCGCGTGCTCGGCTACATCGAGAAGGGTGTGGCCGACGGCGCGAAGCTCCTTGTCGACGGCCGGCAGGCGCGCGTCCAGGATCGCCCGAACGGATACTTCGTCGGGCCGACGGTGTTCGACGAGGTGTCGCCCAAGATGGCGATCGGTCACGAGGAGATCTTCGGGCCGGTGGCGTCGATCTGCCCGGTGAAGACACTGGACGAGGCGATCGCGCTGATGAAGTCACACCCGAACGCGAACGCGACGTCGATCTTCACGTCGAGCGGCAAGGCGGCACGCGAGTTCGCGAAGCATGCCGACGCGTCGATGGTCGGCGTGAACATCGGCGTCGCCGCGCCGATGGCGTACTTCCCGTTCGGCGGCGCGAAGGACAGCTTCTTCGGAGACCTGAAGGCCCACGGCCGCGACGCGTTCGATTTCTATACCGATAAGAAGGTGACAATTAGCCGATGGTTCTGATGGGCAGGTGGGGCTGGTAGGTCTGGTGGGGCTGGTAGGGCTGGTGGGTCAGGTAGGTCGGGTGGGTCCGGTAGGTCGGGTGGGACACAGACAAAAGCGCCTGCGGCCATGCCGCGCGGTCCGGCGCGCGGCATCAGCGACAGCTCGCGCTGGGGGTGGGGCCCCAGCGCCAGGGCAAGAAAGTCGGGCCCCGCCGCCAGTGCAGAAAAAGTCGGGCCCCAGCGCCAGGGCAAAAAAGTTAGACACCCACACATGCGCACACTCATCAAGAACGGCACGATCGTGACCGCGGTCGATCAGTACAAAGGTGATGTGCTGATCGAGGACGAAAAGATCGCGGTCATCGGATCGACGCTCGCGGACATCCAGGCCGACAAGACGATCGACGCGACGGGCAAGTACGTCCTCCCGGGCGGCATCGACGTGCACACCCACCTCGACATGCCCTTCGGCGGCACGACGTCCGCCGACGACTTCGAATCGGGCACCACCGCAGCGGCGTTCGGCGGCACGACCTCGATTGTCGACTTCGCGATTCAGTACCGCGGGCAGACGCTGCACCATGCGTGGGAAACATGGGCGAAGAAAGCGGAAGGCAAAGCGGTCATCGATTACGGCTTCCACATGATCATCACCGAGCTGAACGATCACGTGGAAGGCGAGATGGACGCGCTGGTTCGCCAGGGCATCACATCCTTCAAGTTGTTCATGGCCTATCCCGGCGTGTTCATGCTCGACGATGGGAGCATCTTCAAGGCGCTGCTGCGAACGGGGAAGAACGGCGGCACCATCTGCATGCACGCGGAGAACGGCGGCGTCATCGACGTGCTCGTTCAGCGGGCGCTCGCGGAGGGCAAGACCGCGCCGAAGTATCACGCGTTGACGCGGCCCGCGCGCGCGGAAGCCGAAGCCACCCATCGCGCGATCGCCATGTCGGAGATCGCCGACGTGCCCATCTACATCGTCCATCTGTCGGCGGCCGAGGCGCTGGAGATGGTGACCGAGGCGCGCGACCGCGGACTGCCAGCGTTTGCGGAAACGTGTCCGCAGTATTTGTTCCTCTCGTACGACAACTACGAGGAGCCCGATTTCAACGGCGCCAAGTACGTCATGAGCCCGCCGCTCCGCGAGAAGGCGAAGCGGGATCAGTTGTGGCGCGGGCTCGCGTTCAACGATCTGCAGTGCGTCTCGACGGATCACTGCCCGTTCTGCATGAAGGAGCAGAAGGAGCTTGGCCGCAACGATTTCTCGAAGATCCCGAACGGTGCGCCCGGCATCGAGACGCGCATGAGCCTGGTCTACGACGGCGGCGTGCGCGAGGGGCGCATCACGCTGAACCGCTTCGTCGAGCTCACGTCGACGTCGCCCGCGAAAATCTTCGGGCTCTTCCCGCGCAAGGGCACCATCGCGCCCGGCTCCGACGCCGACATCGTCGTCTTCGACCCGAACCGCACGATCACGCTCGCCGCGAAGACGCTGCACATGAAGGTCGATTACAACCCGTACGAGGGACGTCAGGTGACCGGCGCCACCGATACCGTGTTGTCGCGCGGGCGGCTCTTGATCGAGGACGGCAAGTTCGCGGGGCGCGCGGGGAGCGGATCGTTTCTCAAGCGGGCGACGCGGTAGGGCTCATGCCGGCGCTGAGGGAACACAAAGGACACCGAGGACACAAAAGTAAGACGCGTACGGTGTTTCCTTTGTGTCCTTTGTGTTGAGTCAGCGGTGGTAGTTCGAAGCACCCGCGTCGTTCTTCCCGAGCGCGTTGCGCCGGCGTCTCTTGACATTTCGAACGGCACGATCGCGCACATCGGCGAGTATGACGAGCGTGTCGATCACGACTTCGGCCATCTCGTCGTCTCGCCAGGGCTCGTCGACACGCACGTCCACGTCAACGAGCCGGGGCGGACCGAGTGGGAAGGCTTCGATTCCGCGACGCGTGCCGCCGCAGCGGGCGGCGTCACGACCCTCGTCGACATGCCGCTCAACAGCGTGCCGGCGACAACGACCGTGGAAGCGCTGGAAGTCAAACGCGCTGCCGCGCGCGCGGCATGCCACGTCGACGTCGCGTTCTGGGGCGGAGTCGTGCCGGGCAACGCGGGCGAGCTGGACGCGCTCGTGGATGCGGGCGTGCGCGGGTTCAAATGTTTCCTCGTGCCGTCGGGCGTCGACGAGTTTCCTCATGTCGGCGAGTCCGATTTGCGCGAAGCGATGCCAATCCTCGCGCGCCGCGGCGTCCCGTTGCTGGTCCATGCGGAATCCCCAGATGTCATTGCGGATTGCGGATTGAGGATTGCGGATGTATCGCGGATTGATTACGCGACGTACCTGGCAACGCGACCGCCTGAGGCGGAGGTCGAGGCGATTCGTCTGATGATTGGTCTCGCCCGTGAATTCGGCGCGCGCGTGCACATCGTTCACGTCGCGTCGGCCGAGGCGGCTGACGAGATCGCGCGGGCGAAGGCGGATGGCGTGGCGATCACTGCAGAGACGTGTCCGCACTACCTGACATTCGCGGCCGGCGAGATTCCCGATGGCGCCACCGAGTTCAAGTGCGCGCCCCCGATCCGCGAGGCTCGCCATCGCGATGCGCTGTGGGAAGCTCTCGAACGCGGCGTGCTCGATCTTGTCGCGACCGATCACTCGCCGGCGCCGCCGTCGATGAAGTGTCCCGGCGACTTCATCCGCGCGTGGGGCGGCATCGCGTCGCTCGAGCTTTCACTGGCTGCCGTGTGGACCCGCCTTCGCGCCTCCGGCGCTTCGGCGGGCTTCGCCCGGATGGCTCGCTGGATGGCGGACTCGCCAGCCGGGCTCGCCGGCCTCTCGGATCGCAAAGGGCGCATCGCGGTCGGGTACGATGCCGATCTCGTGATCTGGGATCCCGACGCCGAGCGAACGATCGATGCGGCGCGCTTGCAGCAACGGCACAAGCTGACGCCGTACGCCGGACGGCAGCTTCGCGGCGTGGTGCGTGCGACATACCTGCGCGGCCAGTGCGTCTGGGATGGCGATCGCGTCGCCAGCGCAGGATCCGGTCAACTGTGGTGACCGCGACGTTCACCGAGCTCATCGACCTTGCGTCCGAGCGCCTCGGCGCGGCGGTCGTCGCCGCCAACGACGAGTTCTTCGCGCCGAAGGAAAACCTGATCAAGCAGGCGGCGCCTGTCTGGATCGAGGGCAAGTACACCGAGCGCGGCAAGTGGATGGACGGATGGGAAACACGCCGCCGCCGCGACGCCGGCGATCACGACTGGTGCATCGTCCGCCTCGGCGTGCGCGGCGTCGTTCGCGGCGTCGACGTCGACACGGCGTACTTCAAGGGCAACTATCCCGAGGCGTGCGCGATTGACGCCGGCGACGGAACGGACTGGCGTGAGATTCTTTCGCGCACATCGCTGAACGGCGACTCGCACAATCTGATCGCCGTGGACGGCGCGTCTTCCTCTCCAGGAGCGACGCATCTGCGCCTGCGGATTTTTCCCGACGGCGGCGTCGCGCGCCTGCGCGCGTACGGCGAGGTCGTCGCCGACTGGGATCGCCTGCGGCGCCGCGGCGACGTCGACCTTGCCGCCATCGAGCACGGCGGGCTCGTTGTGGCCTGCAGCGACATGTTCTTCGGCTCGCGGCACAACCTGATCATGCCGGGCGATGCGACGCACATGGGCGACGGGTGGGAAACGAAGCGGCGCCGGGGTCCGGGCCACGATTGGACGATCATCCGTCTTGGCGCCGCCGGGACGATTCGACGCGTCGAGGTCGACACGCGGCACTTCAAGGGAAACGCGCCTGGCGCCTGCAGTCTCGAGGCCCTTCGACAGGCTCAGGGCGAGCGGCTCGAAGGAGCGGCGTGGCGGGAGCTGCTGGCGAAGACGCCGCTGCAGCCGCACGCGCGGCACACGTTCGAAGATCACGTGCAGGCGATCGGCGACGTCACGCACGTCCGCTTCAACATCTTTCCCGATGGCGGCGTCGGCCGGCTGCGGTTGTATGGACGGCCACGATAAAAGGATCGCGGTATGCGACTCGACGAATTGAACACGCTCGACAGCGCGTCGGCTGAGCGCGAGCTCCTCCGCTGCTGCGGATCGACGCGCTGGGCGCGCGAAATGGCAGCCGCGCGGCCGTTCGACGATGCAGACGCGATGGTCCGAACCAGCGACCAGATCTGGTCATCGCTCGATCGAGCCGATTGGCTCGAGGCATTCGCAGCCCACCCCCGCATCGGTAACCAGACAGCAGCGCCTGCGGCCACGCCGAGCGGTCCGCCGCTCGGCGTCAGCGACAGCTCGCGCCGACTCGGCGGGGTCCCCAACGCGGCAGCCGCGTTGGGGTGCCCGTGGGGCCCCGGCGCCAGTGCAGAAACAGTTGATACGAAAACTCGCGAGAGCTGGTCCACGCACGAGCAGGCAGGCGTGGCGCGTGCGTCGGACGAAGTCCGACAACGGCTCGCCGCGAGAAACCGCGACTACGAGGCGCGCTTCGGCTACATTTTCATCGTCTGCGCGACTGGAAAATCGGCGGATGAGATGCTCTCGATGCTCGAACGCCGCCTGACCAACGAAGAATGCCGGGAGCTGGGGATTGCCGCCGAGGAGCAGCGCAAGATCACGAACCTCCGGATGGCGAAGTTACTGACATGATCACCACTCATGTGCTCGACCTCGGGCTTGGCAGTCCTGGCGTGGGCATCACCATCATCCTCGAGCTGCGGCAGCAGAGCGAGTGGACGCCGATTGCGCGCGGCACCACGGACGAGCACGGGCGGCTCATGACGCTGACCGAGGACCGGCCGCTCGCTCCGGGGACGTATCGCTTGACGTTCGACATCGCGACGTATCATCGCAATCAAGGGTTCACGGTGCCGTTCTTCCCGGAGGCCAAGATCACGTTCAACGTGCGCGACACGGAGGAGCACTATCACGTGCCGCTCCTGCTCAGCCCGTTCGGGTACAGCACGTATCGGGGATCGTGATGCGAGCGCTGATTGAACACCAAGGACACCAAGGACATAAAGGTAAGAGCCGGTATGGTTTTTCCCTCTGTGTCCTTTGTGTCCTGTGTGTTGGAGCAGTGACGGGATAACCCCGATGCCGCAACTGAGTTGGAACCGCTACGGCAAGTCCCGCATTCGCCTCGTCAAAGTGCGGCGTGCCCGTGACGCGGATCAGATCATCGACCTGACCCTCGACGTGCAGCTCGAAGGGGCGTTCGACGCCGTGTACATCGACGGCGACAACCGGTCGTGCCTCGCGACCGACACCATGAAGAACACCGTGTACGCGCTGGCGCGCCGCGAGCCAATCGACCATGTCGAATCGTTCGCCTTGCGCCTCGCGGATCACTTCATCGCCAAGCCGCCCGTCTCTCGCGTCACGATCAGCGCCGTCGAGCACCCGTGGTCGCGCGTCGGCGGCAATGGCGGTGCGGAGCGGCACGCGTTCGTCCAGGGCCGCGCGGGCGACTGGACGGCGTCGGTCACGCGCGACGCGCAGCGCGCGGAGGTCGTGTCGGGGCTGACGAATCTCGTCGTGCTGAAAACAACCGACTCGGCGTTCACCGGATTCCCGCGCGACGAGTACACGACGCTCCCCGACACCGAAGAGCGGATTCTCGCGACGTCCATGACGGTGTCATGGAAGTATCGGCCCGGGACCACCGACTTCGGGGTGCGGGACGCGATTCGCGCGACGCTCGTCGAGACGTTCGCGTCGCACATGAGCCTGTCGGTGCAGCACACGCTCTACGCGATGGGCGAAGCCGCGCTTGCCGCCTACTCGGACATCACCGAAATCACGCTGACGCTGCCGAACCGCCATCATCTGCTCGTCGATCTGCAACCGTTCGGCCTCGACAACCCGAATGAAGTGTTCGTCGCCACCGACCAGCCGTATGGTCTAATCGAAGCGACTATTGCGCGGCGAGCGACCGGCTGAAACGCAACCACGAAAGCACGAAAGCACGAAAACACAAGTGGGTCTTCTTCGTGTTTTCGTGTTTTCGTGGTTGCATTTTAGGATTAGGGGCTCGCGCCTCAGGACTGGGCATTAGGAATTGGATACCATATGGATCTTTCAACCACTTTCACCGGCCTGCGCTTTCGGAATCCGTTCCTCTTGTCGTCCGCGCCGCCGACCGAATCGGAGTCGAACATCCTGCGTGCGTTCGACGCGGGGTGGGGCGGCGTGGTCACCAAGACCATCGGTCTGCATCCGGTCGTCAACGTCGTCGGGCCGAAGACGAAGTTTCTGCGCGCCGACGCCGACTCCGCGCGCCTGTCGATGAAGAAGCGGCACGGCGCCGCGCTGCATTCGTCGTGGAACTGGGAGCTCATCTCCGACAAGACGCTGGACTGGTGGGTGCCGCGGCTCGGGCGCATCAAGCAGGCGTTTCCGGATCACGTGCTCGTCGCGTCGATCATGGCCGGGTCGGGCAACGACACCGAGCTGCGCCACTGGCAGGAGCTCGCGATCGCGTGTCAGGACCAGAAATGCGACGCGCTCGAGTTGAACCTGTCGTGCCCGCACATGGATCGGCCCGACATGGGATCGAACGTCGGTAAGGACAAGGAGCTGGTGTCGATTGTCGCGAAGGTCGTGAAAGAGGTGGCGAAGGTGCCGGTCTGGGCGAAGTTGACGCCGTCGACCACGGACATCGTGGTCGAGGCGCGCGGCGCGTTCCTGGGCGGCGCCGATGCGATCTCGTCGTCCAACACGTTCACGTCGCTGCCGCTGATCGATCAGGACACGCTCGAATTCGAGGTCCAGGTCGACGGTCTGGTTTCGACCGGCGGTCTCGGCGGGCCGGCAATTCTCCCGCTGTCGCTCGCGAAGATGTCGCAGCTCACGCAGGCGTTCCCCGACAAGAGCTTCTCGGGCATCGGCGGCATCACCACGTTCGAGCACGCGCTGAACTACTTCCTGCTCGGCTGCGGCACCGTACAAGTCTGTACCGCGGCGATGCTGGACCATGCGATTGGCCCGAACGTCATTCGCGATTTGAGTCAGGGCCTCACGCGATTTCTCGAAACGCACGGCAGCAAAGGCTGGAACAAAGTCGACGACTTCATCGGCCTTCGACGCGATCGCGTCGTCGCGCAGTCGAAGATCCGCCGGCCGGACGAGAAGGATTACCGCGGCGGCTACGACGCGGAAGGCTATGCAGCCGCGGAGGAATTGGGCTCGCGGACGTAGCCCGTGGAATTCGCCTGGAAGAAAGTGCGGCGGCTACGATGCCGAAGGCTACGCAGCCGCCGAAGGAGCTAGGTGCGCGGTGACGCCTTGCGGTTGCGCCGCACTTTCACCCACGCGAACCCGACGGTCGCCATGACGAGTGCAAACACGAAAACCATGTGTCCTCCAGCCGGACGGGAAGCGCAACGGGCGTGCCGGCGCCAATCTGGGCAACGAGCCGACGCTATCGGACGATGACTCTCGGCGAGCCATCCACTTTTGCAAGCGCACTTGCAAATCCGCGCGTGCCGGGCGCGCGTCAGCGCACCCGGTACACAATCAGGCCGCGAGCGTTCAGGAAGCCGTCCAGCGTTCTCGGCGCGATTGGCGAGCGCCGGACCATCAGCGGTGAGTAGAAGGCATCGCCCGCAATCGACAGCCGCTCGGTGAGCGCGTAGCTGACGCCGGCGCTCGTCGACATCGTCCAGCCGGCCGTCTCGAGATCATCGTTGTCGGGTCGGCCGTACGCCTGCGCCCTCACCTCGTACCTGCTGTCGATGTAGTTGGCGCCGACCGCCACATGCGGCGTCACCGCGCCCAGACGACGCGATGCAGCGAGCTCGATGCCCGCGTACCGAAGCGTCGCCACGTCCGCCGATTCCGCGGTGCAGCCGGACGGATTGCCGGCGGATCCCGGAGCAACATTCACGAGCGAGGCCGGGCACGTGAACGCACCGGTCACTGTGCCGGTCTGCCCGTGCCCTCGAAGCGCGAAGCGCCAGTCTTTGCGATCGATCATCGCCCAGTCGATCGCGCCCGACACCAGCCGCGGGGTGACACCGAACGATCGAATCGGCGGATTGCCGGCGGCGGTGATGGCGAGCCGTCCGGGCAGTCCCAGCGTCACGCGCGGCCGAAACATGATCGGCGCCTTGTTGAGATCCTGCGGCGCCGTCCCGTAGAAGCCCACGCGCTGCTGCGCCGGGCTGAGCGCCGGCAGCCACCCCGCCTCGAGGCCGATGCTGATCGAACCGGGCTGATGATTGCCTGGCACGTCGAGTCCGCTGAGCATCGTTGACGACACGAAGTAATTCAGCGCCCAGGCTTCAGGTCGATCGAACGTCAGCCGCCGGGCTGATGCGTTCTCCTGAGCCGCGACGGTCGTTGCCGCCAGCGCAAGCATTGCGGCGAGCAGCAGAGTCTTCATAGCGTTCAGGCTCCTTTCGTGCGCGGTCGATCGTGCAACTCACTTGCCGCGCATCGTGCGAGCGTCAACGCTGTGTACTTCGGCGCTTCTCTTATAGAAGAGTTACGAAAAGGTTCGCGTCCGATTTCGGCGGCAGCGTGGACACGCCACTAGGGCGCCCGATGCAGCCAGACGGCGTCGTAGAGCGGCGTCCTTGCGCCTTCCACGGTGGCGATGACTGACGAGCGGGAGTGGATCATCGGCAACCCGAGCGCGTGCATCGCCTCGGCGACGAGCGGCCGCGGCTCGTTGTGGAGCAGCACACCGCCTGGCGCCAGCATGCCGACGATGTTGGTCATCGCGAGCAGTAGATCGGGATCGGAGAGATACGGCAGCACGTTCGTGACAACGATGAGGTCGAACTTCTCGTCGAGCCGATCGACGACGATGTCGGCGGTGGCGGCATCGATCGCCTCCGTGACACCCGGGGCGAGCTGAATAGTTTTTGCGAGGTGTCCGGGCCCGGAGCCCGGCAGCGGCTGCTCGCGGCCGACTTTGCGCCCCACGCTCGTGAAATACGCGCGATAGTCGTCGCTGAAGCGAACGCCCCCGCGTGCGTCCACGCTGCTGATCAGCGCGAGACGCGGGCGCGTGCCGCGCGCACGCGCGATCCAGTCCGTCACGCGCGGGTTGATGTCGAGCGCGCGGATCCGCAGGGCGTCGAGGCCGGCCAGGCCAAGCGCGACGAGCGCGTCCATGACGGCAAAGGGCTGATAACTCCGCGGGCTGCCCGCGTCGACCAGACCGGTACGCGGCGCGAGATCGAGTCCGGGGCCGACGATCAGCACGCGCCGAATCCGCCGTTCCGGCTCGAGCCCATGGAGCGCCGCGAGCCCGAGGTAGACGGCATAGCCGGCTTCGACCGACGTATCGGTGCTGAGGCCGCGCCGCTGATAGACGTCTCCAACCCCGGCAAATTCCTTCTCGTACAGCGATCGCATCGCCCGCGCGTACTGCTCGGAGAGAATCTGCTGCAGCGGTGTCCCGCCGGCACGCTCGCGCGCGATAATCTCGCGAAAGTATCTCAGACGTGCGTCATCCGACCGGTCGCGGAGCGCCGCCGCCAGCGCGTCGAATCGATCCTGCACCGCGCGTGGAAGCGTGGAGCGTTCGGCAAAGGCCTTCGCGCTGATCGCGGGCTCAATCGGCGCAAGGTTCGTGAAGGCTGACGACTGGAGCGCGTAGTAAACAAGGTGGTCGAGATCGCCGTCGCGCACGCGCGCCCGATCGCGACGGCGCACGTCGGCGACGTAGGCGTTGAACGACGCCCCGTCGACGCCACGCGCGCCCAGCAGCGATCGAATCGGCGGCGCGACGTCGTCCCAGGCGATTTCGCGAAGCGCGGGAGAGGCGGAGGCCGAGCAGGTGAGCGCGATGAGGAGTACTGCGATTGTTGAGTGTTGATTGCTGAATGTTGATTGATTGGTGACTGGTCTCATTGGTCGACATGAACAACAATCAACAATCAATCAACACTCAACAGTCAGCAATCAACAATCTCAGAATAGCAGCTTGATCCCGAGCTGCCCGTACCGCGGGAAGTTCGACTGCCGGACCACGGTGCGATCGATCGAGCCGAAGAGCGAGTTGGTCGGGTTGTTCTCGTACTGGCGCTCGTCGTAGATCACCTGATTCAGCACGTTGTACAGCTCGAACCGGATCTGCAGCCGCACGCTGTTGGTCAGCTGCGTCGACTTCGCGAAGTTGATGTCGAACTGATAGAACGGCGGCCGGCGGATCTGGCCGTCGCGGAAGTTGACGAACGCGCCGGTGTAATTCGGCCTGATGATGAAGTTCGGCTCGGTGCAGCCGGCGGCGACCGAGTAGCTCAGCATCGTGACGACGCCCGCATCGCTCATCTGCGCGACGCAGTTCTTCACGGCGCGGATCACCGGCGCGTTGAAGTCGACGTTGTCGAGCGTGGCGTCCTTCACGTACATCACGTTCTGGGGCAGGCCCCACGGCCGCCCGCTGTTGAACAGCCACATGCCCGCCACTTCCCAGCCGGCGACGAGGCCATTGACGACGGGGCTCGACGCCCCCAGGAACTTCTGCTCGCGGCCGAAGGGCAGGTGGTAGACGCCGGAGATCGTGATGCGGTGTCGCCGATCGCTCTCGAACACCGACTTCTGGACGATGCGGTCGGCTTCGACGATCAGCGGGTTCACGGTGTTGTTGCCGCCGATCTGGTTGTCGCCGCCGTTCTCTTCGAGCATCTTCGACAACGTGTAGTTTCCGGACAAGGTGAGACCGGTCGACACACGTTTGTTGACCACGAACTGCGCCGAGTTGTACCAGATGCTCCCGTCGTTGCGATCGAACATCGTGATGGTGCCGAACTCCGGGAATGGCCGGCTCAGCTCGTAACGCGACAGCGTCGGGCTCGTGAACCGCGCCGTGCCCTCGAAGCCGGGAACCTGGAAGAACGGATTGGGCAGCAGCTCGTTGCAGAACGCGACGCTTCCACCTTTCGTCGGATCGCACCGGTCGCGAAGCGACGCCGGCGGCTCGTTGAAACCGCCCCACCGGTTCTGCTCTTCTCTCGTGCGGCTGCCGACGTAGGAGAGCTCGACCGTCGTGCGCCCTGGCAGCTCACGCTGCATACCGAGCGAGAACTGATGCACGTACGGGTTGACGAAATCCGGGTTTGAAAAGCTCGCGCTCCGCCCGAGGAACGTCTGCAGACCGAGTGATGATCCGGGCGCCGGCGCAATGCCCTGTGAGAACGGATTCGCGAGCGACAACGTCGATGTCCGATCTCCGTCGAGCGATGCAATGAGCGGCGTCTGAATGCCGAAGCCGTTCGACGCCGAAATGCCGACGACGTTGATGTAGTAGAGCCCGTACCCGGCGCGCACGACCGTCTTGTCGCCGAGGACGTACGCGAGGCCGACGCGCGGCTGGATGTTGTTCCGGTCCCACTGGTACGGGTACTGCGGGTTGCCGTTGACGTCGACGAACCCGAGGCCGCCGCGCACCT
>DASYQZ010000162.1:0-3744 GCA_036004865.1 Vicinamibacterales bacterium | reverse complement strand
GCTGTGGTTTACGGCGACCGATGACGGAGACGCGATCGCGGTTAAGTGGCTGGCTTCGCAACGGTAATCGAAATCTGCAGCACGCCGTCGCAGATCGTCAGAGCAATTTCCAAGCGTGCTCGATCGACCACTCCGACATCTCTCCGTTTAGAATCAAGCACTTGCGGACGGCCAGGAACAGTGTAACGCAAAACCCTCCTTCAATTCCCAGCGTTCTTCCATCAGGCTTGGAATCAGCAGCTTACAAGACACACATCACAGTTGATCGCGCGAATCGTGTAAGACCCGGTTTCCGCCGCCAATGAGGCCGGAGAGGGTTACAAGGCCGGCATCGGGACGACTGCGATCGGCCGGAAGTTCGACTTCAATGCGACGAGCGCCGCGGCATTTCCGTCGCGGTGTATCCACAGCTCGAATTCGCGCCGGCGCACGGGGCCGAGAAGGGACTCTCGGAGGCCGGCCAGACCGTCGTGCTGCCGCTCCTCGTCGCGCGCGAGTTTCACGCGTTCACGTTCGTGTTCAACGGCGAGCTCGAAAAACCGTTGCACGATCCATCGCGGGAGCTCGCATCCGGATTCGGCTTCGCGTTCGGCCGGTCGTTCACGCGGAAGGTCGCCGCGATGATCGAGCTGCGCACCGAATCGAGCATCGACTTCCAGCGAGATCGGCTCGTGCTGGTGAACGCCGGCATCATCGACGGCGTGCGCAACGTCGTCGTGTACGCGAACATCGGCCATTCGGTGTTCTCCGACGACGGAGGGCATTTCTACGCCGGCGGCGGCTTCAAGGTCGTGATCGGCCGGTAGCCGGGCGTGCTACCCTCGACAGCCGTGGGCCGCGACATCAGGCTCGCGCTCAGGCGGCTCGGCGCGACGCCTCTCTTCACAACCTTCGCGATTCTCTCGCTCGCGGTCGGCGTCGCGATCACGACAGCCGTGTATTCGATCGTCGATGCGGTGTTCCTGCGCGGCCTCGGCATCCACGAGCCCGATCGCGTCGCCGTCATCGTCACCCCGTACAGCGGACGGCTGCTGACCGGCACGGTGTCGGAGCCGGACTTCCGCGATGTGCAGACCGCCCAGACGTCGTTCTCCCACGTCGCCGCGTCCGCCACGTTCGTTCGCCGCCTTGCCCTGCCGTCCGTGACGGAGATGGTCATCGGCGAGTCGGTGAGCGGATCGTACTTCGCCACGCTCGGCGTGGGCGCCAAGCTCGGACGCACGATTCAGCCGAGCGACGATGCCGGCGGCGGACGTGTGGTGATGCTGAGCGATACGCTGTGGCGACGGCGGTTCGCGTCCGATCCGCGGATCGTCGGCGCCACCGTGGCGATCTCCGGAGAACCCTTCGAGATTATCGGCGTGGCGCCGGCCTCGTTCAGCGGTCCTCGCGGATGGCTGGTGGGCACGCAGTTCTGGATTCCACTCGGTACCGAGTCACGGTTGAAGGAGTCCCCCCGGACGGCGGCGCCGCGCGCCACAGCACGAGACGATCGACGGCTCACCGTCTTTGGCCGCCTCGCAACGGAGGTGACGATCGCCGCCGCATCGGCGGAAATGCAGACCATCGCCGAGCGGCTCGACGAGTTGTTTCCGCCGCGATTCCGTGGCAAGGGCGTCGGCGCCACGGATCGCCCGTGGCGCGCAAAGACCATGGCGGCGATCTCCGACGACGAGGACTCCGCCGTGCGCCGGTTCGGGATGACGCTCGTGGCGCTCGTCGGGTTGGTGCTGGTCGTCGCCTGCACGAACCTCGGCAACCTCGTGCTCGCCCGCGGAAGTACACGGCTGCGCGAGCTCGCCGTGCGGCGCGCCCTCGGCGCATCGAGGTGGCGGCTCGTGCGCGAACAGTGTCTCGAGAGCGTGGTGCTGGCGGCCGGCGGCGCATTCGCGTCCTACGTCATGTTCGAGCTGTTGCGCGTCGTGATGGACACCGAGTTCAGCCTCGCCATGCCTTTCGGCGGCCGTACCACGCTGTCGTTTCATCCCGCGCTGAACGTGCCGGCGCTGACGATCGCGGTCTCGTCGCTCCTCATCGCGCTCGTCGTCTTCGGCCTCGAGCCGGCGATTCAGCTGACGCGCACGCTCGACGTTCGCGGCGCGCTCGCCGGCGGATCGGCCGCCGGACCGCAGCGCGGCCGGCGCCAGCGGCTTCTCCTGCGGTGGCAGATCGCCATCGCGGCCGGGTTCTTCATCATCGCCACCATGTTCGTGAAGTACTCGATCGCGGAGGCGCGCCATGATTCCGGCATCGACCTGGATCGAATCGGCGTCGCCGTTCTCAATTTCGACACGCCGGAGTGGAACGAGCCTCGCGCACGGCGCATCTTCGACCGGGTACTCGACGAGCTGCGGCGCCATCCGTCGGTCGAGGCGGCCTCACTGTCGAGTGGATTGCCCTTCGGCGTGCCGAGTACGCTGCGTCTGTCCATCTCACCACTGGAACAGACGAGCGCCGCGCGAATGGACCCGCAGGTGGTGACGACGATCGCCGGGACCCCCTCGATGTTCCGAACGCTGGGGGTGGAGATCCTTCGTGGACGCGGTTTCGACGATCGCGACGGGCCGGCCGCGCCACGCGTCGTGGTCCTGAGCGAATTCACGGCACGGCAGATGTTCGGTACCGCCGACGTCGTCGGGCGGGAGATGGCGGTCGGCCAGACGCGGTCCCCGACGGCCACGATCGTCGGCGTTGCCGCCGATACGGACGTGGGCAGTATCTTCGCGGATCCGCGGCCACTGGCCTACGTGCCGCTGACGCAGCACTACCAGCCGCTCATCACGGTCGTCGCGCGGGCATCCGGATCGGTGACGAATGCGGTGGGCGCGATGCGCGAGGCCATCCGGCGTGCCGATCCGGACGTGGCGGTCGACACCATCGGGACGGGACGATCGGTGCTCGCCGGACCGTTTCAGGTCCTGCGCGGGCTCGGCATGACGGCGGTCGGCCTCGGCGCGATCACGCTGCTTCTCGCCATGGCGGGCCTCTACGGCATCCAGTCGCATATCATTGCAAACCGCACGCGGGAGATCGGCGTGCGGATGTCGTTGGGGGCCACCGCCGGACAGATCAAGCGCATGGTGCTCGTGGACGGCTATCGTCCTGTCCTCGACGGGCTCATCTTCGGGTTGTCGATTGGCCTCGTCGGCCGGGCGATCGCGCGCGCGTATCTCGAGCTGGACGTCGCCATCGTCGATCCGTGGATGCTGGTGGTGACGCCGATTCCGTTGATCTGTGCCGCGTTCTTTGCCTGCTACTTGCCGGCCCGCAGGGCCGCGGCGGTCGATCCCAACGTAGCGCTCCGCAGCGAATAGCCACGCCGGTAGTTTTCTGCCGTTCGTTTCCTATGAAAACTTACAGCAGACACGACTTTACCCGAGAGGAACGCGCGGCGAGAGCCAAGGTTGCGATCAGCGCGGCGTTTGAGAGCAAAGAGCAAGCCTTTCTCGACTTCGTGCTCTCTCACTACGTCCGTGTTGGCGTGCAGGAACTCGACCAAGAGAAACTGACCCCATTGTTGCGGTTGAAATACAACAACTCAATTGCCGACGCGGTGGCTCACCTGGGCAAGCCTGAGGACATTGGACGAGTCTTCATCGGCTTCCAGAAATATCTGTATCAGCAAGAAGCGCGTTCGGCCGGAACACCGTTGAACCGATAGTTCGATTAGTCGTCGCCGTCTGGGCCGGACGCTCGTTGCCCATGGCAGAATCTCAAAGGAGGGCCGAAAACGACCTCGCCCCG
>DASYQZ010000161.1:0-13334 GCA_036004865.1 Vicinamibacterales bacterium | reverse complement strand
GGTGCCGTCGATCTCACCGATCCGGCCAATACGCTCGCGTTGATCGATCTCAAAGCGGTCGTCGGCGTGATGCCGTTCGGACGCACGAGCGGCGGCGGACTGCAGTCGATCGGACTGACGTGTGCCTTGTGTCACTCGACGGTCGACGACGCGATTGCGCCCGGCATCGGGCGTCGGCTCGATGGCTGGCCGAATCGTGATTTGAACGTCGGCGCGATTGCCGCGCTGTCGCCCGATTTGAGCGCCGTCGCCAACCTCCTGCAGGTCGACCAGACCACCGTCCGCAATGTGTTGAATACCACGATGGCCGCTATCCGACGCTCGTCGCCGTGGTGCAGCACTACAACCAGGCGTTCAATCTGCGGCTGACCGATTCGGAGATGAATGATCTGGTCGAGTACCTGAAATCTCTATGATCAACTCAAAGACCGTCGCAACCGGCAGCCCGACGACGTTCGAATAGGAACCTTCGATCCGCGGGATGAAACGGGAGGCGAGCCCTTGAATGGCGTACGCTCCCGCTTTGTCCCGCCCTTCCCCACTCGCGACGTACCACGTCACGTCATCCTCGCTCAGCGGCGAGAAGAACACGGCGGTGGTCTCGACACGACCGACTTCGTGACTGTTCTGCCGCAAGCTGATGCCGGTGAGCACTTCATGACGCCGGCCGGACAACCGTCGCAGCATCGCCGCCGCCTCTTCGTCGTCGCGCGGCTTGCCAAGGATGTCGCCATCGACGACGACGGCCGTATCCGCGGCGAGGATAAGGACATCTTGTCGCGCAACGACTGCCGCCGACTTGTCGGCAGCGAGGCGCCGCACGTAGGCTGACGGCGGTTCGTCGCGCCGGATCGACTCGTCGACGTTCGCGGCGACGACGTCGAAATCGAATCCCGCGGCGCGCAGCAGCTCGGCGCGCCGCGGCGACGCGGACGCGAGGATCAGTCGCACGAACGCAATGATAAGATCAACGTCGCCGATCGGACGATCGGCGATCGTCATGAGACCTCTCACGCACGTCCTCCCCGGTGCACTACGGATTCTGCTCCGCGATTTGCCGTTGTCGAGCGGCAAGGTGGAATTTGCGTGGGGCGCCGCCGTCGGGCCCGCAGTCGCGCGCGTGACGACCGTCAAGCTCGAGAACGGCGTGCTCATCGTCGAAGCGGCGAGCGATCAATGGATTCGCGAGGTCAAGCGATCGAGCGGCATGATTCTGCCGCGCCTGCGAACGCTTCTCGGCGACGATGTGATCGAGCGAATCGAAGTGCGAACGACGCCAATCTGAAAAATATGCGCGAGTCCGTCATCGTCAGCGCCGTTCGCACGCCGACCGGCAAATTCCTCGGAGTCCTCAAAGGCTTCTCGGCGACCGAGCTCGGCGCGATGGTCGTGCGCGAGGCGGTGCGCCGTGCCGGCATCGATTCCGGAATCGTCGACGAGTGCATCATGGGCAACGTCGTCTCGGCGGGGCTCGGACAGAGTCCGGCGCGCCAGGCGGCGCTCAACGGAGGATTGCCCGACCACGTCGCGGCGCTGACTATTAATAAGGTATGCGGCTCGGGCCTGAAGGCCGTCATGCTCGCGGATCAGGCCATCCGCGTCGGCGACATCGACGTCGTGGTTGCCGGCGGCATGGAGTCGATGAGCAATTGTCCGTACCTGCTGCCGCGCGTCCGCGACGGCTTGCGCATGGGCAACGGCGAGGTCGTCGACTCGATGATCCACGACGGCCTCTGGTGCGCGTTCGAGCAGTGCCACATGGGCAACGCCGGCGAGGTCGTCGCCGAGCACTACCACGTCGGCCGCGAGGCGCAGGACGACTACGCTGCCCGCAGCCATCAAAAAGCGGCGCGCGCGACTGGCGAAAGCGCGTTCAAGGACGAGATCCTCCCGATCTCGATCCTGCAGAAAAAGGGCGATCCGATCGTGATCGACCGCGACGAGTCGATTCGCGCCGACACGACCGCCGAATCGCTCGAGGCGCTGAAGCCGGCGTTCAAGAAAGACGGCTCCGTCACCGCCGGCAACGCGCCCGGCGTCAATGACGGCGCGTCGGCGCTCGTCGTGATGGCGGCGGAGCGCGCGAAGTCGCTCGGCCTCACACCGCTGGCGCGCATCACCGGTCAGGCCACGAGCGGCCTCGCGCCGAAGTTCGTGCTGATGACGCCGGTCGAAGCGGTGCAGCGCGTGATCGAGAAAACCGGCTGGAAGCTCGAGGACGTCGATCTCTTCGAGCTCAACGAAGCATTCGCCGTGCAGGCGGTGGCCGTGCTGAAAGAGCTCGGGATCGATCCCGAGAAGGTGAACGTCAACGGCGGCGCCGTCGCGCTCGGCCACGCGATTGGCTCGAGCGGCAGCCGCGTGCTGACGACGCTCCTCTACGCACTGAAGCGGCGTAATCTCAAACGCGGCATCGCGACGCTCTGCCTCGGAGGGGGAAATGGAGTAGCGCTTGCGGTCGAACGCGCTTGACGATTCGTTCTGGTGATCACGGCCTTTCGTTCGAACGAGAAGCGCAGACACCAGAACGAAAGCGCGAAGTCGCCAGAACGACGAACGAAGATGATTAAAACCGTTGGTGTCGTTGGCGCCGGCACGATGGGCAATGGGATCGCCCAGGTGTTTGCGCAGGCAGGCTTCTCGGTCCGCCTGGTCGACGTCTCGCAGCCGATGCTCGATCGCGCACGCCAATCGATCGAGAAGAGCCTCGCGAAGTTCGTCGAGAAGGGCAAGCTCACCGCCGAAGCGCGCGACGCGGCGATGGGTCGCTTGTCGACGACGGCGGCGCTCGATCGGCTCGTCGACGCCGACTACGTTGTCGAAGCGATCGTCGAGGACGCCGAGGCCAAGCAGACGCTCTTCACGAGCCTCGACGCGTTCGTCAAACCCGACGTGATCCTCGCCTCGAACACCTCGTCGATCTCGATCACGGTCCTCGGCGCCGCGACGAAGCGGCCGGACAGGGTGCTCGGCATGCACTTCATGAACCCGGTCCCGCTGATGACGCTCGTCGAGCTGATTCGCGGTCAGGCGACATCGGCCGATTCGATGCGAGTGGCCTCCGAGCTGTGCGCGACCCTCGGCAAGACGCCGGTCGAAGCGGCGGACTATCCGGGTTTCATCGCGAACCGCGTCCTCATGCCGATGATCAACGAGGCGATCTACGCGGTGATGGAAGGCGTGGGCACGCCCGAGGCGATCGACGCGGTGATGAAGCTCGGCATGAACCACCCGATGGGTCCGCTGACGCTCGCCGACTTCATCGGCCTCGACGTCTGCCTCGCCATCATGACCGTCCTGCACGAGGGCTTCGGCGATCCGAAGTATCGACCGTGCCCGCTATTGCGGCGCATGGTCGCCGCGGGGCAGCTCGGTCGCAAGTCCGGCCAAGGCTTTTACTCGTACTAACCACAGCGCCACGAGGATCGGCAGAACCATCGCGATCTCCTGCGCGGCGGCCAGGAGATTCAACTGAATGATCGGTCCGGTGAAGATCTGCCGCCGCGCCGTTTGTGGAAACAGCTCCAGGTCCGAGATGAACCAGGCATGGCTGAACGGCCAGAGGAGCTGAATACCGCGCGGCGGGAAGTTGTCGACGCCAAGCCAGTCGAGCAACGGGTGCGTGGCGTAGGCTGCCGCGCACATTAGCGCGACGCGGGCGATGGGACGCCGTACGTGCGCCGCCGTCGCGGCCGCAAGCGCCGCAACGAACAATACGGCACCGATGCTGTGCGTGAACGTTCGATGGCTCTGAGGATTGAACGGCAGCAATACGAGATCGACATCGGGCACGATCGCCAGGCCGGCGCAGATCAAGGTCAGCCCGTTGCCGGCCTGTTGGTACCACGACGCCGAGGATGGTGCAGCTCGCCAGCGGCGGCGGCCGGGAAGGAGGTCAACGGCCCACGCCGCGGCAACGCCCGCGAGCGCGTGGCCAATTGGTGTCGGCATCGAGGCTGGCTATGATGGCAGATTTTGCCCGCCTTGGGGCATATAGGCGAAAGTCATTGCTCTCGTAACCATCTGATTATCAGTCATTTCAGACGACGAGTGCGCGATTCTGCCCTTGACTTTCGCCAGGCACGTTTTTAGAATGGACGGGCTTCGACCGGGCCGGCATGAAAGGCCGGCCCCTACCGGGAATCGCCGGTAGGGAACGGGCTTCAGCCCGTTCCATCGAAAGGAGTCACCATGGCGCCGATCGAACGAGACGAACGACAAGACCGGGAACGGCTCAAGGCCGTGGATCTGGCGGTCGGCCAGATCGAGAAGCAGTTCGGCAAGGGTTCCATCATGCGCCTTGGTCAGAAAGGCGCCATCCAGCCGATCGACACGATTCCAACCGGCGCCATCAGCATCGACTATGCGCTCGGCGTCGGCGGCGTGCCGCGCGGCCGCGTCGTCGAGATCTTCGGACCCGAGTCGTCCGGGAAGACGACGCTGGCGCTGCAGGTCATCGCGGAGGCCCAGAAACTCGGCGGCATGGCGGCGTTCGTCGACGCGGAGCACGCGCTCGACGCGATCTACGCGCAGAAGCTTGGCGTCGACCTCGACAATCTTCTCGTGTCGCAGCCCGACAACGGCGAGCAGGCGCTCGAGATCGTCGAAGTCCTCATTCGCTCGGGCGGCGTCGACGTCGTGGTTGTCGACTCGGTAGCTGCGCTCGTGCCGAAAGCGGAAATCGAAGGCGAGATGGGCGACGCGCAAATGGGTCTGCAGGCGCGGCTGATGTCGCAAGCGCTGCGGAAACTCACCGGCGTCGTGTCGAAATCAAAGACCTGCCTCATCTTCATCAATCAGCTTCGCGAGAAAATCGGAGTAATGTTCGGCAATCCCGAGACGACAACCGGCGGCCGCGCCCTGAAGTTCTACGCGTCGGTGCGTCTCGACATCCGCCGCATCGCGAGCATCAAGGACGGGGACACCGTCGTCGGCGGGCGCACGCGTGTCAAGGTCGTGAAGAACAAAGTCGCGCCGCCCTTCCGCGAAGCGGAGTTCGACGTGATGTACGGCGAAGGCATCTCGCGCACCGGCGACCTGCTCGACCTGGCCGTCGACAAGCGAATCGTGGAAAAGTCGGGCGCATGGTTCGCCTACGGCGGCGAGCGGCTCGGTCAGGGCCGCGAAAACGCCAAGCAGTTCCTCAGGGAGAACGCGGACGTCTACAAGGCCATTGAAGACCGGGTCCGCCGGGAGCTCGGCATGTCGCGCGAGGCGGAACCCGCCGCCGTGTAGCGCTGTCAACCGTCGACCCTCCTGGCCCATCTAAGGCCCCAGACAGGAGGGTCGATGTCTCGTTCTTCCAAGCTCTTAACACTGCTCGCCGTCGCGGCGCTCAGCGCGCCCATTTCCGCACAGAGCGACATTCACGGAACCTGGACCGCTGAGATTCGTCAGGGCAAAGTCTTTCTGCAGGTCCGCACGACGTGGCCGGACGACTCGAATCGCCCGGGCGACCGGAATGGCGACTGGAACATGGGCCAGAGCTTTCCGGTCGACGAGCTTGCCGGCCTGCCTGCGAACGACGAACGGCTCACCGCGTCGAGCGTCAAGTTCGACCTCCGGCGCGAGGCCGGCACGCTGGCGATGGAAGGCTCGTTCCGCGACGGCCGCGGCGCCGGCCTGTTCACGTTCGCGCCGCGTGCCGCGTACACCAACGAGATGCGCAGCCTCGGCTACGGCGACGACCTTCCGCTGTGGCGGCGCTTCCAGCTCGCGGTGCACGACGTCGGACCGAAGTACATTCGCGATCTGAAAACCGAAGGCTTCGACAAGCTCACGCTCGATCAGATTCAACGCGCGAAAACTCACGGCGTCACCATCGAGTACATCAAGGGCATCAAGGCGGAAGGATTCCGCAGCGCGTCGCTCGAGAATCTGGTGCGCACGCGCGACCACGGCGTCACTCCCGAGTACATCAAGGCGATGAAAGCGGAAGGCTACACCGGCACGACGCTCGATGAGTTCGTCAGGACGCGCGATCACGGCGTGACGCAGCAGTACATCCAGGGCATGAAGAAAGCGGGCTTCGCGAACGCGACCGTCGACGACCTGGTGCGCGCCAAGGATCACGGCGTCACGCCGGAGTTCGTGCAGGAAATTCGCGCGCTCGGGTTCAATCTCTCGTCGCTCGATCAATTCGTGCGCATGCGCGATCACGGCGTGCGCGCGGAGTTCGTCAAGGAGCTGAAGGCCGCGGGGTACGACAAGCTCAGCGCCGAGGAAATCGTCCGGTTGCGCGACCACGGCGTCACCGCGCTCTACATCCGCGATCTCGGCGCGCAGGGTCTGAAGAACGTGCCGCTCGAGGACATCGTGCGCATGAAAGATCATGGCGTCTCGGCGGACTACATCGCCGACATGAAGGAGCTGGGTCTCAAAGACCTCACGCTGTCGCAAATCGTGCGGCTGCGCGACCATGGAATCACACCCGGCTTCGTCAATCACGCGCGTGCCCGGGGCTTCAAAACGACCGATCCGGACGAGCTGGTCCGCCTGAAGAACGGCGGCTTGTGGAGGGATCGGTAGCGCTCGCGAACACCTCGGTCCCGATTCCGAACGCTTCACGCCCGCGCGATTGGCCTTCATCGGTCGATTGCGCGGTTTTTTCTTGGGCACGAAATCGGCAATGCGGCCCCGCCAGTGAATTTGCTCCGCGACTTCCGCTACGGCCTCCGCATCCTCGGGCGGAATCCGTCGTATGCCGTCGCGGCTGTCGGCGTCGTCGCTTTGGGGATTGGCGCCAGCACAGCCGTGTTCACCATCGTCCGCGCAGTGCTGCTTCAGCCGTTGCCCTACCGCGATCCGGCGCGCCTGGTCATCTTTCGCGCCGATGCGCCCGGCTACACGCGCCATCCGGGAATCATCGGTGCTGAATTCTCTGCGCTTCGTGCGCGCACCGATCTGTTCGAAGACGTCGCCGCCGTCAACGGTGTGAACGCCAACTTGACCGATGGCGACCAGATGGAGCGCGTCGCAGGCGGATCGGCGACCGACAACTTTCTTCCGCTGCTCGGCGTCGCGCCGTATGCGGGGCGACCGCTCTCGACGCGGCTCGACTTCGGCGAGCAATACGTCCGCTCGGTCGTCGTCAGCTACGAGCTGTGGCAGCGCCGGTGGCAGGGTGATCGATCGATCCTCGGCCGCCACATCTCGGTCAACAACATCGACGTCGAGGTGGTCGGCATCATGCCGGCCGGTTTCCGAACGTACCTTGGCTCCGATGCGAACGTCGCGCCGCGCATCGACATCTGGTTCGCAAACGTCGTGAGCGCCAATGACCGCTCTCGCCATCCTGCCATCGCGCGTCTGCGGCCCGAGGTCAGCCTTGCCGTCGCGCAGCAGGCCGTCAACAGCGCGATCGCGCCTCCGGTTCGTCTGACGCTCGTGCCGCTCGCCGACGATGTCGTGCACGACGTCCGGCCTGCGCTCGCCGCGCTCGCCGCCGCGGTGGCGTTCGTGCTGCTCGTGGCCTGCGCCAACCTGACCAACCTGCTGCTCGCCCGCGCGTCGGCGCGAAGCAGAGAACTCGCGATTCGCACGGCCATCGGCGCCTCGCGATCGCAGCTCGTTCGGCAACTGACCATCGAGAGCGTGGTGCTGGCGTCGCTCGGAGGCGCCGCCGGCCTGCTCGTCGCGCAATCGGCCGTCGACGGGTTGCTGACGCTCGCGCCGGCGGGCCTGCCGCGGCGCGAGACGATCGCGATTGACGCGCCGGTCGCGCTCTTCGCGTTCGCCGCCGCAGTCGCATCGTCGATCACCTTCGGTCTGATTCCGGCCCTGCAGGCCACGCGCGCCGAGTTGTCGGCGATGTTGAAACAGGACCCGGCTGGATCGCGCGGCGCCGCGTTCACGCGTGGGCTGCTCGTCGCGAGTCAACTCGCGTTCTCCATGCTGCTGCTCGTCGGCGCCGGCCTGATGGCGCGGACCTTCGTCGGAATGCGACAGGTCCGGCTCGGATTCGATCCGGCCAACGTGCTCACGATGCAGCTCGAGCTGTCGTTTCGTCTCTACGACACACCGGCCAAGCGACTCGCGTTTTACCGTCAGGCGCGCGAGGCCGTCCGCTCGCTCCCAGGCGTACGGCAGCTCGGTCTTGGAACGCCCGTGCCGCTCGACGGCTTGGTCCTGTATCAGCGAGTGTCGACCGCAGAGGGCGAATCCGACGTCACGGCCTCGATGCACATCGCACTGCCCGGATATTTCGACGCGATGCGGATTCCGCTTCGCGCCGGTCGCGACTTCGGCCCGGAAGACGAACGTCCCGGCGACGCGCACGTCATCGTCGACCAGCGGCTCGCCGATCAATTGTGGCCGGGGCGGAGCGCCGTCGGTCAGCGGGTCCGCCTGTTGCCGAATCGCCCACCAATCGACTCCGCGGAAGTGATCGGCGTCGTCGATCACATCCAGTCCACGGATCTGCGTCACGCGGGACTGCCGCAGATTTACGAATCTTTCGGGATGCGTCCCTACAGCGTCGGCTTCGTCGTCCGGTCGGACGGCGATCCGATTGCGCTGGCGGCGCCGCTCAAACAGGCCATCGAGCGGCTCGGCCCGGGCCGTCCCGTCTTCGCCGTCCGCACGCTCCAATCATTCGTCGACGATGCGAGTGCCGACACGGGCTTCGCCCTGTTCGTGCTGGGCGTGTTCGCGGTGCTGGCCGTCGTCCTTACCGCGGTCGGAGTGTACGGCGTCGTCGCGTACACGACCGCACGGCGGACACGCGAAATCGCGGTCCGCCTCGCGCTCGGCGCCGACGCGCGCCGGGTTGTCGGGCTCGTGCTGCGCGACGGTCTGACGTGGACGATCGCCGGACTCGCCGCTGGCGCGCTCGCCGCCCGCGCGCTGATGCGCTATCTCGAATCGCTGCTCTTCGGCGTGACCGCGACTGACGCGACGACATTCGTTCTGGTGGGCATACTGCTCGCGGCGATTGCGCTCCTCGCAAGCGCGCTGCCGGCCATGCGGGCCGTTCGTGTCGACCCGATGCTGGCGCTCCGATCGGAGTGACGTGACGTTCCTGCGCGACGTGCGATTCGGTCTGCGGATGCTCGCGCGTCATCGCACGCACGGCATCACGGCGGTTGCGGTCGTCGCCCTCGGCATCGGCGCCGCGACCGCGGTCTTCTCCGTCATCCGCGGCGTGCTCCTGCGGCCGCTGCCCTATCGCGAGCCGGACCGCCTGGTCCTCTTCCGCGCCGACTTGCCCGGCTTTGCGCATCAGCCGGCGCTCACATCGCAAGAGTACGCCGCGCTGGAAGCCAGAACGGATCTCTTCGAGTCGGTCGCCGTCGTGGTCGAAGCGGACGGAAACCTGACCGCGCCGGACGACATGACGCCGCTCATCGCCGCGGCAATCAGCGAGAACTTCTTTCAGACACTCGGCGTCGGGCCTGCACTGGGCCGCTCGCTTTCGACGGGCGACGACCGCCAGCGCTGGTCGATCGACATCGGCTACGACGTCTGGCAGCGGCACTTTCACGGCGACCCGGACATTCTCGGCCACGACATCGAGGTGAACAACAATCCGATGACCGTCGCCGGCGTGCTGCCGCGCGGCTTCAAGCTGCATCTCGGTCCCGGCGTCGCGCTATCGCCGCAGATCGACATCTGGTATCACCGCGGTGGCGGCTACGACCGAGACCCCTTCCGCGGCAACATCGTCATCGCACGACTGCGCCGCGGCGTCACGCTCGCCGCCGCGCGCGCCGGCGTCGACGCACTGGTCCGACAACTCGTCGCTGATCATCCGTCCAGCTACCGTACCGGCCCCGTTCGTCTCTCGATCTCGACGCTCGATCAGGAGGTGGTCAGCGACGTCAAGCCGGCGCTCGTCGCCGTCGCCGGCGCGGTCACGTTCGTCCTGCTCGTCGCCTGCGCGAACCTCGCGAACCTGCTGCTGGCGCGCGCGTTGGCCCGTTCGCGCGAGCTCGCGCTCCGGATCTCGATCGGCGCCTCGCGCGGCCACATCGTCCGCCAGCTCCTGGCGGAGGGACTCCTGCTCGGCGGCCTCGGCGCCGGCGCCGGACTTCTGATCGCGCAGTGGGGTGTCGATGGGCTCTTGCGGCTCGCCCCGGCGACACTTCCAATGCGAGAGGCCATCGTCGTGGACGCGACCGTCGCGACGTTTGCCATCGCGGTCTCGCTCGCGTGCGCGCTGCTGGTCAGCCTGATTCCCGCGTGGCATGCGACGAGGCCCGGCCTCTCTTGCGCGCTGAACCGCGATCCGGCCTCATCGCGCAGCGCCGGCACGACGCGCGGACTGCTCGTCGCGAGCCAGCTCGCGCTGTCGCTCGTGCTGCTCGTCGGCGCCGGTCTCATGACGCGCGCGTTCATCGGCATCCGATCCATTCCGCTCGGCTTCGATCCGCAGCGTGTGCTGACGATGTACGTGTCGCTTCAGGAGCGGACATTCGGGACGGGTACGATCGACGAGGCACACGCGCGTCGGCTCGTCTTCTACCATCAGCTCGTCGACTCCGCGCGATCGATTCCGGGTGTCGAGCAGGTCGGCGTTGGATTCCCGCTGCCGTTGAGCAACACGCCGATCCCGCAGCGATTCTCCACCGGCCACGGTCAGCCCGAACGTGCGGCAGAAGGAGTGATCGCGCTCGCCGGGTATCTCGAGACGCTGAAGGTCCCGCTCGTCACCGGCCGGTACTTCGCTGCGGCGGATGACAACCAGCCGGTCATCATCGTCGACAAGCGCCTCGCCGATGAATTGTGGCCCGAACGATCCGCGATCGGGCAGCGGCTGCTGATGTCACGCCTGCCGCAGGCGCAGTGGGCGGAGGTGATTGGCGTCGTCGAGCACGTGCAGATCCAGGACTGGCACGGCGTCAGCCTGCCGCAGATCTGGATGTCGTACGCGACCCGATCGTACGCGCAACTGAACGTCGTCGTGCGAGCGTCGAATCCGCTGCCACTCGCGCCGGCCATCGCGCAGGCCGTGCAGAAGCTCGGACCAGGCCGACCCGTTCGCGACATCCGGCTGCTCGACGCCTTCGTCGCCGATTCAACCGCCGACACGCGCTTCGCGTTGTTCGTGTTGGGTGTCTTCGCGGCGCTCGCCGTCGTGTTGACCGCGATCGGCGTGTACGGCGTCGTCGCCTATTCGACGGCGCGCCGGACGCGCGAGATTGCCGTGCGCCTTGCGCTCGGCGCCAACGGCGGCCGCATCGTGATGCTCGTCGTGCGCGAGGGACTCGTGTGGACGATCCTCGGCCTCGTCGCCGGCGCGGCTGGTGCACGCCTGCTGACGCGCTTCGTCGCCTCACTCCTCTTCAACGTCACCGCGACCGACGCGACGACGTTCGCGGTCATCGGCATTCTGCTCGCCGCGATCGCGCTCATCGCTACCGCGTTGCCCGCGTTCCGCGCCGTGCGCGTCGACCCGATGCTTGCCCTCCGCGCAGAATAGCCGTTATGATCCTCAGTCGGCGGCGAGGTAGCTCAGTTGGTAGAGCATACGACTGAAAATCGTAGTGTCGACAGTTCGATTCTGTCCCTCGCCACCATCCTCCTAAATCATTACATTTAAAATAGGTTATTGTTCTGCGCGGGCAGTCGATATCGTCGCCCGATAAACGTTCGGGGTCACATAGGGGTCACACGAGGCAACTCGCTGGAAGTGGCTCGCGTCTGACCGGCCGGCTTCGTCCGCATTCGGCAGTTGGTTTTCTCGCGACTCACTGTCGGACCGAGCGGCTCACGCTCGCCCGCCGATTACTCGGACAGCCGTCGTCACAAACCCGCCCCAGCGACGCCAGCGTGGTCCCGCCCGCGTTGTGGCGCGCCGGTCCCGTCCTCAATGCGCACCAGCTCGCCCGCATGTGCCCCAGCTTCAATACCTCGTGACGGCTCATCCTCGCCGCCAGTCTCGCGATTCCTGAGACGTGTGCCTCATGCCATGAAACCGATCGGTGCGTTCACCCGCATAGCGACAATTCTTATCACCGTGGGCGCCGTGATCTCCGAACGAGACGGGCGGGCTTGGATCGATCCGCGGCGCCCAATGCGATTCGGATTCACCCACATCCTCGGATCCCAATTCGGCGGCTCTACAGCCGGCTTCTGGCAAACAGTACACGACTGCTTGGGAGTAATCTCGATGTTGCGTCCCTTGACGGGACTTCACACTCGACTGCCGTGCAAGTGTTCTCATGACCAACCCAGACTTGAACGCGACCGTATCCGATAACGTCAAGCTGGCCGATGAAGTGGTCGGCTCTCCGTCGAGGCCTCTTCACGGCTTCGTCGCCATTCTTGATGCGCTCGGTGCGAAAAACTATGGCGCTCGCGAGGCAGAGCAGTTCCTCAAATCACGAGACGAATTCATTCCGTTTATCAGCAAGATTGCGGAAGAGCAAATCAAAATCGAGCCAAACGATTTTCAGCGATTCATCTTCAATGACACCGTCATCCTGACATACGTGAGGGGGCGGACGTTTCAGGATGCGTGGGCATTCTGCCATGTGTTGCGGGTGTTCCAATCGATCTTCCTGCAAAAGCAGATCTTCTTTCGCGGAGCGTTTGGTGTCGGTGACTTCTACAGGTTGGACCCGGCCTCGAACACGGTAATGGGACCGGCCGTCAGCGATGCGGCAACGTGGTACGAACGAGCCGACTGGATCGGAATTCACGCCACGCCTTACACGACCATTTTTCTGAAATCGCTCTTGCAGCGGGAGAACCGGACCCTTGACTACGTACTCATCGACTACGACGTTCCGCTGAAAGATCGGGGCCGGATGCGACTAAAGGCGATCAACTGGCCCAAGGGCGTTTATCTCAACCACGGCAAGGATCGAAACAGAGCCAAGGCTGCGGTCTTGAGTTTCTTAGCCAAGGGACCACTGCCAATCGGGTCCGAGTCGAAGTACTTCAATGCCATTGAGTTCTACGACTACGTTGAAGGAACCCAGAGCTTTGGACGCACTGCTGAACCGGTTGAGAGCGAAACGCATCGCCCGCGATAAACACCGATCTGTCTACGTGGCGAGACGCGATCGACACTGGTCGTCAGTGACACTGTCCCCCAGTCGGATTCGAGCGCTTTTTCAGCCGTGCGCAGCACACGCCACGCGTCGCAGAATCATAAGAAACATTCGGGTTTTCATCGACTTGGATGTTTCATGCGCGTTCAGCCGGTGTCGCCCTATATCGCGTTTTTGTTACCCGGGTGTTACCCCGGATCAAGGCAGTCAGAGGGTCGCAATAAAACGGCGTGGTTGCAGAGAAACGTGACGCGGGGACCCGCGCCGCGGCCGGCATGATGATTCCGGGGCGAAAGGTCAACGGTTCGCGAGGAGGATTTCGGGACAGGACCGCCGACA
>DASYQZ010000160.1:0-2444 GCA_036004865.1 Vicinamibacterales bacterium | reverse complement strand
CGACAAGTCGTACTTCGCCGGCTGCTCGACCGGCGGGCGCGAGGCGATGCTGATGACACAGCGCTACCCGCTGCTGTTCGACGGCGTGATTGCTGGCGCGCCGGCCATGCGCACCAGCTACTCGGGCGTCGGCGATCGCTGGGTCGCCGTGACACTCAACGAGGTCGCGCCGAAGAACGCGCAGGGCCAGCCGAGTACGCGTGAGGCGTTGACCGAGGTGCAGAAGCAGGCGGTGATCGACGGCATCGTCGCAGCGTGCGACGCGAGCGACGGTCTCGCGGACCGGATGATCTTCAACGTGAACGCGTGCCGGTTCGATCCAAAGACGCTGGTGTGCGAGGGCGGCGCGAGCGATCGCTGCCTGTCGCCGCAGCAAGCCGCGGCGCTCGAGAAAGCGTTCGGCGGGCCGAAGGACTCGAAGGGGCGGCAGGTGTATCCCGGCTTCGCGTGGGACACCGGCCTTGCGTCGACGCAGGGCATTGCCGGTCTGCTGCACGGCGGACAGGTGATCGGCGGCGGCGCGAATTCCGTCGGGATGGACGTCGACGCCGCCGTCGAGCGCGTGCAGAACGATCCCGGTGAGCCGTTATCGACAACGGCGCGGTGGACGAATCTGAACACGTTTTCCGGCCGCGGCGGCAAGCTGCTGTTCTGGCACGGCGTCAGCGACCCGTGGTTCTCGGCGCTCGACACCGTCGACTACTACAACCGGATGACGCAGGCGAACGGCGGCGCCGATCGCGTGCGCGAGTGGAGCCGCCTCTTCCTCGTGCCTGGCGCGGGACACTGCGGCGGCGGCCCGTCGCTCGACAGGTTCGACGCGCTCGACGCGATGGTGCGATGGGTGGAGCAGGGCGTTGCGCCCGAGAGCCTGACCGCCACCGGCGCCGCGTTCCCCGGGCGCAGCCGGCCGCTCTGTGCGTATCCGCTGCACGCCCAGTACAAGGATCAGGGGAATCCGGATGACGCACGCAGCTTCGAATGCCGGCCGTAAGGACTCTGGCTCATGATCATTGGAAAAACCTGATTGCCGGAGAGCCGGTTGACGCAACTGACGCGACCTACACGGCCCGCGGCGCGTTAGCGCATTTCGAGGAAGCGTCGAGCGCGCATGTCGATCGTGCGCTCGAGGCGGCCACCCAGGCCGTCGATCCGGACCGCGGCCTGCCTCCAGACGCGCGCGCCGCATTCGTCGAGCGCATCGCGGCGGAGATTGAGGCCAGCGACGAGCTGATCAAGGCGGCGCACGTCGAAACCGCGTTGCCGACGCAACGGCTCGCGGGCGAGCGCGGCCGCACCGCCGGTCAGCTGCGCATGTTCGCGGCGCTGGTGCGGGAGGGCTCGTGGGTCGACGTGCGGATCGATCGCGCGCTCCCGCAGCGCACGCCGCTGTCAAAGCCGGACGTCCGCCGCATGCTGATCCCGATCGGCCCGGTTGCGGTCTTCGGCGCGCCGTATCCCCCGCTGCGACGGACTCGCGCTCGACATCGGTCGGCACCGCGGCGATCCATCGGTTCGCACGGCCGGTCGCCTATTAGAACTGTCCGCAGTCGCTGTTGCCCGCTGAACTGCAGGATGGAAATCCGCGGAAGATCTGGCGTCTCGTTGACGGCGAGCTGACGAAAGACGGCTGGTGATCCTTGACGAAAGACACGGCTGGTGATCCTTGACGAAAGCGACAGCAACCGGCGCGGGTGCGGCAGCCGCAGCGGCAGTCGTCGTATGGCACGTGACCACGGCGGCGCAGGCGCCTCCGGCGATCGTACGCATCTCCTCCTCCGACTGCAGCGCCGCCAAAATGGGAACGTCGATTCCCGCGTTTGTCATCGGCGAACGTCTACCCGAATCCGGCGGACACGAGCGCCGCGGCGTGCCTGACCGACGGCCAGATCTCGACGCTCGAGCTCACATACTCGCGCTACCGCTTTGCCTCGCCGCTCGCCTACGGCACGCGAACATTCGGCATGTGGCTTCCGAACACGGATCCGTCCGGCAGCGGCTTGATTCTGCCCGCCAGGTTCCGGGGGCAGGAAGGGGCTGCGGCGGATGCGCCGATGCATTCGCATCTCGGAGCGCTCGGCGTCACCGGGTTCCTGATGAAGAACCTGTCCGCCAATCCGCTCGACTACGCTGAGGGCGCCGCGTTCGAGAAGCGGCGGCACGAGCTGGCGGCGATCCTCGACTCCACCAATCCGGATCTCTCCGCGTTTGCGAAGCGCGGCGGCCGCATGATCGTCACGATCGGCACCAACGACACGCTGGCGTCTCCCGGCGCGCAGCTCGATTACTACCAGTCGGTGCTCGAGCAGATGGGCCGCGCGGCCGTCGATCGCTTCGCGCGCCTCTTCGTCATGCCGCAAACGGGGCACGGTCTCGGCGGCACCAATTACGGTCAGACGGGAGACGGGCGGGTCATTCCGACGACGCCGATCCCGAACCGCTAC
>DASYQZ010000159.1:0-8229 GCA_036004865.1 Vicinamibacterales bacterium | reverse complement strand
GTTGTTCGTGCCGCTCTTCAGCGTCACGTTCACGACCGCGCCGGCCGTATGGCCGTCGGCCGCGTCAAAGCTCGCGGTCTGCACCTTGAACTCGGCGACGGCGCCGGCCGGCGGCACGAACGCGACGCGGCGTCCGTTCGCCATGTTCGGCGATCCGTCGAGCGTGAACTCGTTGCCGCCAGTGGATCCGTCCGCATTAATGGAAGATGTGCCGGCGTTGTCAAAGGGGCGCGAGAACTTGAGATCGCCGGTGTACGCGACGCCGGGCACGAGCCGCGACAGCACGAACGGATTGCCGTCCGACAGCGGCATCAGCGAGATGCGCTTCTCGTCGATCACCTGGCCCGCCGATCCCGATCCCATTTCGAGGAGCGGCGACTGCGCGGTCACGGTGACCGTTTCTTCGAGCTGCCCGACTTCGAGCGTCAGATCCAGGACCAGACGATCGCCGATGCGCACGTCGATCTTCTCGCGCACGAGCTTCTTGAAGCCTATGAGCTCCGCCTCCACCGTGTATGTGCCGGGGTTCAGATAGGGAATCGTGTAGCTGCCGTCGTTGTTCGCGGTCGTCGTGAAGCCGACGTTGGTGGCGACATTCGTCGCCGTGATGGTGGCGCCGGGCAGCCGGCCGCCGGAAGTGTCGACGATGCGCCCGGTGATCGCGCCGCGAAAGTCCTGGCCTGCCCCGCCGAAGCCAGCGGCGAAGGCGGGCCCCACCGTCGGTGACGCAGTCACGAAGAAGAACGCCAAGATCGCAACGGCCGCAAAGACGCGTTTCTGTGCCCTCCGGGAACCCATGGTCGAACAGCCTCCTCTCACTCCATCTCCACCGGGACTTGCAATTTCGACGACCGATAGATCGCTTCGATCACGGCGACGCTCGCGCGGCCGGCCGCGCCGTCGACGAGCGGCGGCCGTTTCTCCGCCACCGCGCGGATGAAATCTTCGATCACCCGTCGATGCGCCGACACATCCGCCACGACCGGCGACGACACATTCACCGGCCTGGTGTCAGACGTGTCAGACGTGTCAGACACCAAATCCGATGAGGGCGCGCGCAGATCGATGGCCGCCAACCGATCGCCGTCGAGGATCACGGTGCCTTCGGATCCCGTGAACTCGAGCCGGCGCGCGTACCCGGGATACGCCGATGTCGTCGCTTCGAGCGTCGCCAGGGCGCCGCTCGCGAGCTCGAGCACGGCGACGACCGTGTCCTCCACTTCGATCGCGTGCAATTGTGTCGCGGCGCGGGCGAACACTCGCCGGACGGGCCCGCCGAGCCACAACAGCAGATCGACGGTATGCACGCCCTGGTTCATCAGCGCGCCGCCGCCGTCGAGCGCCCACGTGCCGCGCCACCGGGAGTCGCGGTAGTACTCGGGCGGCCGATACCACTTCACACGCGCCGACGCGAGAATCGGTTTCCCTATCGCGCCCCCGTCGACGAGTGATTTCAGCCGGACGATGTCGGGCTTGACGTGATCCTGAAAGATGACGCCCAGCGTCACGCCGGCGCGCGCCGCCTCGGCGACCAGCGCATCGGCGCGGGCCGCGGTGATGTCGATCGGCTTCTCGACCAGCACATGCAGCCCGCGGCGTGCGGCCGCCATGCCCTGCTCGCCGTGCAGGCCCGACGGACTGCCGATGACCACGATCTCCATCGGCCGATGATCGAGAAAGCGATCGAACGAGTCGTACGCGCGAGCCCCGTGCGCGTCCGCGAGCGCGGCCGCGCGACCGGCGGTGGGGGCGTAGACGGCCGAGACCGCCGCTCCGGGAATTTCACCAATCGCGCGCGCGTGGGTGCCGCTGATGTTGCCGGCGCCGACCAGACCGATATGTACCGTCAACGTTGATCGGATCGCGTCGTCTGCCCCAGCGCGAATCGCGCGAACTCGCGCTCGAGGCGATCGGGAGTCGCCGTCCCATCGAAGACGACGACCCGGTACCGGAAGGTGGCCGACGCGCGAGGCTCGATCGTGAAGTTCAGCGTCTCGCGTCCTTCACTGAAGACCTTCTGTCCGAGCGGATTCGCCGCGAAGAGACCGTAGCCGCGCGCGTGCCAGTAGGTCGGGAATCCCGGGTTCTTCGGGTGATCGATCATCGCGATCGTGATCGCGTCGCTGCCGATGGTTCCCGACAGCTTCGTCCATTCGCCGCGCGTGCCCCAGACCGCGTCGCCCTTCCGGCCTTCGCTGCTCGTGTACTCGCCGGTCACCCCGGTGTTGTCCATCACCGGCACGGCCGTCGCGCGGCCGGCGATGTCGGTGAAGACCAGTGGCTCGGTCGACGGCTGCTCGAGCTGCCGCGCGACGCGCATGCCGAGCATGCCGTCCTTCACATCGGCGAACACCACGCGCTCGTCGAGCGCCGTCAGCGTCGCGACTCGATCGATCGTTCGCGTCGCCGCGTCGCCTGAGAACACGAACTCGGTGCGCTCGTGGAGCAGCGTCTTGCCGCCGGGCAGCACCCAATCCGAGTCGGTCACGAGCTCGCCGCGCTGGGCGCCGCTCTTCGCGCTCACGATGCGCCGATGCACGATCCCGCCCATCTTCGCAGCGTCGTCGGGTTTCAGCGCGTCGGAGTTGTTCCAGAAGTCGACGCCGTTGACGCTCTCGTAGTTGAACCACAACCCGACGTGATGCGGATGATCGACGCGCTCGCCCGGACGCGGGTTGAGCGGCCAGCCGCGCGTGACGATGATCCCCTTCGCGCTGCGAATCGGATCGAGGACCGGCTTCTTCACGCGCTCGGGCCAAAGGTACGACGTGAACGGCTGGCCGCCGATGGCGACGTCCACCCGCCGCGCCGATTCGTGAGGCGTGACGGTCACCACCTGCGTCGTCGTTTGCAGGGCGGCCCCGAGGCCTTGGCCCGCCGAAGCGCCGAGGGCGCGGAGGAGGCCTTGGCCCGCCGAAGCGCCGAGGGCGCGGAGGAGGCCGAAGCCGATCAGAATCATCCCAACGAGAATGGCGGCTCGCATTTTTGTGGTTGAAGACGTTACCGATCTCCCGGCGAAGTTGCAACGGCGGACCCCACTCCAGGTGGGCTGTCCAATTCAGCGCGAGAGCGTACAATTGGGTCGGCCATCGACGCAACTAAATCGTTTAAGTTCTACAAAATCTGTTGCCAATGCCGTCCGCGTTCCTATAATTGGTCACGCCACTATGACTCCCGGAGCCGATCACCAACAGGCCGACAGCGCGGCGCAGGTCGTCGCGCACGTGCGGCGGCTCATCGATCGGGGCGCCCTGCGCCCCGGCGCGCGCCTGCCGCCCGAACGCGACCTCGCCGCACAGGTTGGCGTCAGCCGTCCGACCGTCCGCGCGGGACTGCGGACGCTGGCGGCGCTCGGCGTCGTCCGCTCGCGCCGCGGATCCGGCACCTACATCCCGGAGGGCCCGCCGTCGTTCGGCGCCGAGGCGCTGAGCTTCCTCGCCGCACTCCACAAGGTCACCGGCGACGATGTGTACGAGGCGCGGCGGCTGCTCGAGGTCGGCGCCGCGGGCCTCGCGGCCGAGCGCGCGACGCCGGACCAGCTCGCGACGCTCGCCGACGAAGTGGCGGGTCTGTTCGCGTCGCTCAACGAGCGGCAGATGTTTCTCGTGCACGACGTCAACTTCCATCGCGGCGTCGCCGCCGCGTCGGGCAACCCGATCGTGGCGTCGCTGCTCGAAATGGTCGCGTCGCTCTACTACGAGCGGCGGCGCGCGACGGTCGAGCGTGCGGCCGATCGCGATCTGCGCGACGCGGCCGATGCGCACCGGCAGATCTACCAGGCGGTCCGCGCGCGCGATGCCGAGCGGGCGCGCCGCGCGATGAACGATCATCTCCTCCGCGCGTCGTCGTATCAGGCAAAGGAGGCGCAGGCGCCGGACATCAAGGCTGCCGACCTCAGGATTTCGGCCTCCGGCGCTCAAGCCGCGCGCTCACGCCGGGCGGCGAGAGCGAGCGACAGCCTTGAGCCCGAGCCGGAGCAACGCGACGGCGAGCGCGGCCGGGGGTGGGTCCCCGGCCGCAGTGAAAAACGCCGGGCCTCGCGAGCATGAAGAGATGACCTCTTTCGATCTCACCGGCCGCACCGCCGTGGTCGTGGGCGGGACGACCGGCATCGGCCGCGCGCTCGCCCTCGGGCTCGCCGACGCCGGCGCCGACGTTGTCGTGACCGGTCGCAGGCAGTCGGTCGTGGACGAGGTGGCGGGATTGATCGAGCAGAAAGGGCGGCGCACGCTGCGTCAACCCGCCGACGTCGGCGATGCCGCGTCGCTCGCGGCGCTGCGCGACGGATGCCTCGCGGCGTTCGGCAAGGTCGACGTCGTCGTCGCGGCGGCGGGCGTCACCAAGCGCGTGCCGACGCTCGACATGAGCGAGGCGGACTGGGATCGGATCCTCGACACGAACGTCACCGGCATGATGCGCACGTATCAGACGTTCGCGCGGCCGATGATCGCACGCGGGCAGGGACGGCTGATCGGCATCGCATCGCTCGCGTCCTACGTCGGCTTGCAGGAAGTGGCGGCGTACGGCGCGAGCAAGTCGGCCGTCGCCGGCCTGACGCGTGCGCTGGCTGTCGAGTGGGCGCCGCACGGTGTCACGGTCAACGCCATCGCGCCGGGCGTGTTCGAAACGGACTTGAATCGAGACATCCTCAAGGGACCGCGCGGTCAGGAATTCCTGATGCGCACGCCGATGCGGCGCTTCGGCCGGACCGAGGAGCTCGTCGGCGCGGCGGTCTATCTCGCCTCGGACGCGTCGAGTTTCGTCACAGGCCAGCTGCTCGTCGTCGACGGCGGGTTCCTGGCGAGCGGGGTGAATCAGTGAACGCGGTCCTGGTGATCAGCGCACGCGACAACGTGGCGACGGCGCTCGAACCGCTCGAAGCCGGACGCTCGGTGACCGTGAGGAACACCACCGTCGTCGCCGCCGAGGCGATTCCGCGCGGTCACAAGATCGCGCTGCGGGCCATTCCCGCGGGCGACGCGGTCATCAAGTACGGCAGCCCCATCGGCACCGCGTCCTGCGACATCGCGCCCGGCGCGCACGTGCACACGCACAACGTCGCGAGCGCGCGCGGCCGGGGTGATTTGGGAGCCGCCGGCCGGAGCGACGAAGTCGCGGAGGCCCCGAAGCAACGTATTGCGGAGCCGGTCGAATGACGTCGTCTTCCGCGTTCCTCGGCTACCCGCGATCCGACGGCGGCGTCGGCGTCCGCAACCACGTGCTCGTCGTGCCCACGGTCATCTGCTCCGCCGTCGTCGCCGATCGCATCGCCGCCTCGATTGCGCCGGTCGGCGCGTCGCTGCCCCACCTCGCCGGGTGCGGGCAGCTCGGTCCCGATCTCGACGTGACGCACGAGACGCTCGCCGCGTATTGCCGGCATCCGAATGTCGGCGCGGTGCTCGTCGTCGCGCTCGGATGCGAGCAGGTCGTCGCGCAGCAGCTCGCCGAATCGGCGCGCCGTGCCGGCAAGCCGTCGGCGATCGTCGCGATTCAGAGCGAGGGGGGCACGCTGCGCGCGACCACGCGCGGCATCGAGATCGCGCGGCACATGGCCGAGACGCTCTCGCGCGTCGAGCGTGCGTGGTGCCGCGCGTCTTCGTTGATTCTGTCCGTCAAGTGCGGCGGGTCGGATTACACGTCGGGGCTCGCGTCGAATCCGGTGGTCGGCCGCGTCGCCGACGCGCTTGTCGACTTGGGCGGCGCCGTGGTGCTCGGCGAGATCGCCGAAATCATGGGCGCCGAGCATCTGCTGGCGGACCGCGCCGCGAGCCGCGAGGCGGCGACGCGCCTGCTGCGCATCGTGAACCGCGTCGAAGCCGAGGCGATCGCGCTGGGACTCGACATCCGCGGCACGCAGCCGTCGCCCGGCAACATGCGCGGCGGGCTGACGACGATCGAAGAGAAGTCGCTCGGCGCGACGCACAAGGCGGGCGAGCGCACGCAGCTCGAGGATGTCGTCGCCTACTCGGCACCGATCACCAGGAAGGGACTCACGGTGATGGACACGCCGGGGCTCGACGTCGAATCGGTGACCGGCATGGTCGGCGGCGGCGCGCAGATCTGCGTGTTCACGACCGGACTCGGCACGCCGACCGGCAATCCGATTGCGCCGGTCGTCAAAATCACGGGCAACGCGCGCACGGCGCAGAGCATGGCGGACAACATCGACGTCGACGTCAGCGGCGTCATGAGCGAGACCGAATCGATCGACGCCGCAGCCGATCGTTTGTTCACGGAGCTGTTGGCGGTATGCTCAGGACGTCCGACGGCGACCGAACGTCTCGGTCACCGCGAGTTCGCGATTCATCGGCGGAACCCGACGATCTGACGTAGGGGCGGACCCGCGTGTCCGCCCGGGCCGACACGTGGGACGGCTCCTACGGTGAGGAACAATCATGGCATTGCCGGTTGAGCGTGCGAAAGAAATCCCAGTTCCGGTCTCCGCACGCGCCGGGCATTATCGATGGGCCGTCTGCGGCCTCCTGTTCCTCGCGACGACGATCAACTACATCGACCGGCAGGTCATCGGCATTCTGAAGCCGCTGCTGCAACGGCAGTACGGCTGGAGCGAGATCGATTACGGCGATCTCGTGTTCGCCTTTCAGCTCGCCTACGCCATCGGCTTTCTGTTCGCCGGGCGCCTCATGGATCGCTTCGGCACGAAGAGAGGGTACGCGTTCGCGCTCACGGTCTGGTCGGTGGCCGCGATCGCGACGGCGTGGGCGCCGATCTACGGCGCGCCGATGTCGGCCGTGCTCGCGGTGTTCGGCATGACGTACTCGGCGTCGGTCGCCGGCTTCCTGCTCGCGCGCTTCGTGCTCGGCCTCGGCGAAGCGGGCAACTTCCCGGCCGCGATCAAAACGGTGGCGGAATGGTTCCCGCGCCGCGAGCGTGCGCTCGCGACGGGCATCTTCAACGCCGGCACGAACGTCGGCGCCATCATCACGCCGGCCGTCGTGCCGTTCATCGCCGTGCGATTCGGGTGGGAGTGGGCGTTCATCGGCACGGGTGTGGCCGGCCTCGGCTGGCTGGTGATCTGGTGGCTGATGTACCAGCAGCCGGAGCAGCATCCGCGCGTCAGCGCCGGCGAGCTCGCGTACATCTGCTCAGATCCGCCCGACACCACGAAGCGCGTACCGTGGCTGACGCTGCTTCCGCATCGTCAGACCTGGGCGTTCGCGATCGGCAAGCTGATGACGGATCCGATCTGGTGGCTCTACTTGTTCTGGATGCCGGATTTCTTCAGCCGGAACTACGGGCTCTCGCTGCTCGAGCTCGGGCCGCCGATCATCGTCATCTATCTGGTCGCCGACATCGGCAGCGTCGGAGGCGGCTGGCTGTCGTCGTCGCTGATTCGCCGGGGATGGAGCGTCAACGCGGCGCGGAAGACGGCGATGCTCATCTGCGCGACGGCCGTCGTGCCGATCGTGTTCGCGTCGCGCGCGAACAGCATGTGGGAGGCGGTCGCGCTCGTCAGCCTCGCCGCGTCGGCACATCAGGGCTGGTCGGCGAACCTCTTCACGCTGACGTCCGACATGTTTCCGCGCCACGCCGTGGGATCCGTCGTCGGGATCGGCGGCTTCGCCGGCGCCATCGGCGGCATGGTGATCGCGAAAATCACCGGCTACATTCTGCAGACGACCGGCAGCTACCTGCCGGTGTTCATCATCGCGAGCACGACGTATCTCGTGACGCTCGTGATCGTCCACACGCTCGTGCCGAAGCTCGAGCCGGCGAAACTCTAAAGGCCGGTTGCAACATCAACGGCGGCCTCTCGTAGCGCAGGCGCCTTACAGAGCCTGAGAAGAAGTCGCGTCGTTCGTAGCGGCGGCGCTACCGCGATTTCTCCACAGGCCCTGAAGGGCTAGGTCCAATTCTCCAACGCGCATTTGTAGAAGCTGCTCGTTCCGGCTGTTTTCTCAGCGACCCGCGGTGGAGCTCGTCGCGCGTGTCTGGAAGCTGAGCTCCGGCACTACCCGGACGACCGTGCGCTCCACATGCGTCACGATCCCGGCGAGCTTCTGCTGAATGGCGGCCGCCCGCGCCTGTCCATACGCTCGCGTGATCGCGGGGCCTTTCTCGAGCTCGTCTACACCCGTGCCTAACCGCTGCGGCATCTTTATCTCGATCTCGCAGCAGATGAGCTGGACCGCTTCATTCCCCTACGGCTGTTTCTCAGCCACCCGGGGCGGGATCGTGCTGAATGTGCCGGTGATTGGTACTCCCATT